>NZ_CP054919.1:5687500-6010000 GCF_013364235.1 Kitasatospora sp. NA04385
GTCGATGGACAACGGGTTGATATTCCCGTACCCGCTTTGAAGCGCCAACGTCGAACCAGGTGATGCTAAGGCCGTGAAGCCGGCCCGGAGTCTTCGGACGATGGGACGTGGTGGAGCCGCCGGTCCGAGCCTGTAGTAGGTGAGCGATGGGGTGACGCAGGAAGGTAGTCCAGCCCGGGCGGTGGTAGTCCCGGGGTAAGGGTGTAGGACGTTGCGTAGGCAAATCCGCGCAGCACATAGTCTGAGACCTGATGCCGAGCCGATTGTGGTGAAGTGGATGATCCTATGCTGTCGAGAAAAGCCTCTAGCGAGTTTCATGGCGGCCCGTACCCCAAACCGACTCAGGTGGTCAGGTAGAGAATACCGAGGCGTTCGGGTGAACTGTGGTTAAGGAACTCGGCAAAATGCCCCCGTAACTTCGGGAGAAGGGGGGCCATTGCTGGTGACGGGATTTTCTCCCCGAGCTGGTGGTGGCCGCAGAGACCAGCGAGAAGCGACTGTTTACTAAAAACACAGGTCCGTGCGAAGCCGTAAGGCGATGTATACGGACTGACGCCTGCCCGGTGCTGGAACGTTAAGGGGACCGGTTAGTCCGACTTCGGTCGGGCGAAGCTGAGAACTTAAGCGCCAGTAAACGGCGGTGGTAACTATAACCATCCTAAGGTAGCGAAATTCCTTGTCGGGTAAGTTCCGACCTGCACGAATGGCGTAACGACTTCTCGACTGTCTCAACCACAGGCCCGGTGAAATTGCATTACGAGTAAAGATGCTCGTTTCGCGCAGCAGGACGGAAAGACCCCGGGACCTTTACTATAGCTTGATATTGGTGTTCGGTTCGGCTTGTGTAGGATAGGTGGGAGACTGTGAGACCCGGACGCCAGTTCGGGTGGAGTCGACGTTGAAATACCACTCTGGTCGTGCTGGATGTCTAACCTGGGTCCGTGATCCGGATCAGGGACAGTGTCTGGTGGGTAGTTTAACTGGGGCGGTTGCCTCCTAAAGGGTAACGGAGGCGCCCAAAGGTTCCCTCAGCCTGGTTGGCAATCAGGTGTTGAGTGTAAGTGCACAAGGGAGCTTGACTGTGAGACTGACGGGTCGAGCAGGTACGAAAGTAGGGACTAGTGATCCGGCGGTGGCTTGTGGAAGCGCCGTCGCTCAACGGATAAAAGGTACCCCGGGGATAACAGGCTGATCTTCCCCAAGAGTCCATATCGACGGGATGGTTTGGCACCTCGATGTCGGCTCGTCGCATCCTGGGGCTGGAGTAGGTCCCAAGGGTTGGGCTGTTCGCCCATTAAAGCGGTACGCGAGCTGGGTTTAGAACGTCGTGAGACAGTTCGGTCCCTATCCGCTGTGCGCGTAGGAGTGTTGAGAAGGGCTGTCCCTAGTACGAGAGGACCGGGACGGACGAACCTCTGGTGTGCCAGTTGTCCTGCCAAGGGCATGGCTGGTTGGCTACGTTCGGGAGGGATAACCGCTGAAAGCATCTAAGCGGGAAGCCTGCTTCGAGATGAGCACTCCCACCTCCTTGAGAGGGTAAGGCTCCCAGTAGACGACTGGGTTGATAGGCCGGATATGGAAGCCCTGTGAGGGGTGGAGTTGACCGGTACTAATAGGCCGAGGGCTTGTCCTCAGTTGCTCGCGTCCACTGTGTTGTTCTGAAACAACGACCCCCACCCCCGCTCCGGCGGGCGGGTGGGCGGCGAAAAGTTTCACCGTGTTTCGGTGGTCATAGCGTGAGGGAAACGCCCGGTTACATTCCGAACCCGGAAGCTAAGCCTCACAGCGCCGATGGTACTGCAGGGGGGACCCTGTGGGAGAGTAGGACGCCGCCGAACAATCATTGGGAGAAAGCCCCCCGACTTCGCGTCGGGGGGCTTTCTCGCGTTTCCGGGGGCGTTTCCGGGGAGGAAAACCGAGGCCCGAGGTGTGGTGGGTGAACGAGTCCGGTCCGTGATCGTCAGGCGGTTGTTTGGGCGGGGTCTTGGCGGCAGACTGCCGGTCATCAAGATTGGTCCAGACCATCGGATGATGACGGAAGGACTTCGGGGGACATGGGAGTCAACGGGCGGGGATCACCCGTCGGTGTTCGCAGGGCCGGGCAGCACGGGGTCGTGCTGGGGGCCGCGGCGGTGACGGTGTTGTTGGCCGTGGCGGTGTTGACCGCGTTGACGGCATTGACCGGGAGTGCGGTGACGCAGGGGATGCGGCACCGACTGGAGGGGGATCCGAGGCTGTCGGTCTCGGTGATGGGGCGGTACGAGGAGGGGGCGGACGACAGGGCGGACGCCCAGGTGCGGGCGGCGTTGCACCGGGCGTTGCCGGGGGCGTCGGCGCGGATCGAGGAGGTGCTGCACGCGTCGGTCCCGATGACGGTGGTGTCGCCGGCGGGTGCGGCGGACGGCGGGTTGGCGCTGACGCCGCTGGCGGTGGCGGAGCCGCAGCGCTTCGCGGAGCTGGTGCAGGGCGCCTGGGCGCAGGACGCGTCGCAGGTGGTGCTGTCGGAGCAGGCGGCGCGCCGGATGGGGGTGTCGGTCGGGGCGACGGTGCCGCTGGCGAAGGGTGTCGGGGGGCTGTCGGTGACGGTGAGCGGGGTGTACCGGGAGGCGGCCGACGCGCAGGCGTTCTGGCAGGCCTGGACGGCCTCGTCCGCGCTGAAGTCGTCCGCGGGGCTGGCGCTGGTCTCGCGGGACCTGCTGCGGACGTCGCCGGTGCTGCGGGATGAGACGGACGCGCAGTGGACGGCGGTGCCGGACGCCGACCGGTTGCGGATCGACGCGCTGGCGACGCTGCGGAGCCGGGTGGAGCGGCTGACGCAGGGGGACGCGAGCAGGTCGGTGTTCCGCGGGTCGGAGCCGGCGCTGGCGGCGCTGCGGGCGAACAGCGACATTCCGGCGGCCCTGGACGGGTTGCGGTCGCCGATGATGGTGGCGCGGTCCGGGATGCTGGTGCCGGTGACGATGCTGGGTGTGCTGTCGGCGGTGACGATGGTGCTGACGGCCCGTCAACTGGCGGATTTCCGGCGGGCGGAGCTGCTGCTGCAGTTGGCGCGCGGCGCGGGCCGGGCCCGGTTGCTGCGGGCCGCGGCGGCGGAGTGGGCGCTGTGCACGGTGCCGGCGGCGCTGCTGGGCGTGTGGGTGGCGGGGCCGCTGCTGCGGGTGCTGGAGCGGCTGGGGCTGCCGGTGGAGGGTGCGGCCGCGGAGGCGGTCGGTCCGGCGGCGTGGGCCGTGGCGGGTACGGCGCTGGTGCTGCACGGGTGTGCGGCGCTGCTGCCGGTGGCGTGGACGGCTGATGGTGGCGAACGGGAGACGCCATCGCGCAGCGCGCGTCGGGTGGTGGCGCAGCGGGCCGGGGCGGACCTGGTGCTGGCTGCGGTGGCGGTGCTGGCGTACCTGCAACTGCGGCAGTACCAGGGGCTGTTGAGTCCGGCGTCGACCTCGGTAGGGTTCGATCCGGTGCTGGTGGCGGCTCCGGTGGTGATGACGGTGGCGGCGGCGCTGCTGCTGTTGCGGCTGCTGCCGCCGCTGGGGCGGGCGTTGGAGTCGCTGGCCCGGCGCGGGCGGGGTCTGGTGGCTCCGTTGAGCGGTTGGCAGGTGAGCCGGGGGCGTGCGGGCCAGGGCGCTCCGGTGCTGTTGATGGCGCTGGCGCTGGCGGTGGGGGCGTTGACCACCACGGTGATCGCGGGGGAGGCGCCGAACGACCGGGACCGGGCCGCGTTCGAGGTGGGTGCGGACCTGCGGGTGACGGGCGGGGAGCTCCCGCCGGAGCAGCGGTACGGGGCGCTGGCGGGGCTGCCGGGGGTGGCGGCGGTGACGCCGCTGGTGTCGGCGTCGGGTGAGGTGCGCGGGGCGCCGGTGACGGTGTTCGGGTTGGACACGGCGGCGGTGCGGGGGGTGGTGACGCCGGAGCGGATGGCGCCGGGGGCGTCGGTGCACGCGGTGCCCGCGCTCCGGTCGGATCTGGAACGGGGTTCGCTGGCCGGGCAGTTGGACCGGCTGGGGGCGGACGTCCCGGTGCACGGGATGGCGGTCGCGGGGCGGCCGGCGTCGGTGGAGGTGCAGGTCTCGGTGGCGTCGCAGGACCCGGTGGAGCGGACCGGCCCGGTGTGGCTGGTGGCCGAGGTGGAGGACGCGAGCGGGCTGGTGACGACCGTCCGGCAGCGGTTGACGCCGGACGGGGTGTCCCGGGCGGTGGCGCTGCCGCTGGCCCCGGGGGTGCACTATCCGGTGCAGGTGACCCGGTTGTCGCTGCGGAGCACGCCGGTGAAGGGGTTCGCCCGGGCGCTGCTGACGTTCACGGTGTCGGGTGTCCGGGGCGCTTCGCTGCCGGAGGGGACGCGGTGGAAGGACGTCACCCGGGGGACGGGCGGCGCGGCGACGGGCCTGGGGTGTCCGGGGCGTTCGGACGAGGGGCCGGCGGAGCGGGTGCTGCGGGCGGGGGTGTGCGGGTCGTCCCGGCCGGACGGCGGGCTGCTGACGGCGTCGGTGCGCGGTGCCGATCCGAGCATCGGGGTGCCGCCGGAGCAGGCGGAGTCGTTCGCGCTGAGCACGGGCGACGACACGGTGTCGTTCGCGCTGCTGCCGGTGTCCGGGGCGCAGCATCGGGACGTGGTGCCGGCGCTGGTGAACGCGGCGTTCCTGCGGGCGACCGGGTGCCAGGTGGGCCGGGAGACCCGGTTGGTGTCCGGGGAGGCGGACCGGTTCGGGCTGCTGGTCGTCGGGGTGCTGGAGGACCTGCCGGGTGGTCAGGGCCGGGACGTGCCACAGGCGTTGGTGGACCTGCGGGCGCTGTCCTCGGCCCGGTCGGCGCTCGGGCTGGAGCCGGCGGCGGACGAGGCGTGGCTGCTGGCGGCGGCGTCGGGTGGCGGCGTGGTGGCGGCGGAGCGGGCGATCGCGGCCGATCCCCGGCTGGGCCGGGCGGACAGTGCGCGGGCGCGGGCGGCGGCGTTGGCCGAGGACCCGTTCCGGGCCGGGCGGCGCAGTGCGCTGGTGCTGTCGCTGGCGCTGTCGCCGGTGTTCGCGGTGGCCGGTTTCACCGTGCACGCGGTGGGGTCGGCGCGTTCCAGGCGGCGGGAGTTCGCGGTGCTGCGGGCGCTGGGCGTGCGGCGCCGGCAGTTGGCCGGGGTGCTGCGGCTGGAGCAGTCGGTGGTGGTCGGGTTCGCGGTGCTGCTGGGCGGTGTGCTGGGGGTGGTGCTGGCGGCCGTGGTGCTGCCGTTGATCGTGGTCGACAACGGCGGCCGGGCGGTGTTCCCGTCCCTGGAGCTGACGGTGGGCTGGGGTTGGACGGCCGGGGTGGTGCTGGCGACCGGCCTGGGGGTCGGTTCGGTGGTGCTGGTGCTGTCGAGGATGTTGGCGCGGGTCGATCTGGCGCGTGAGCTGCGGGCGGGGGAGAACGGATGATCGGGCGGGACGGAAGGCGGTCCGGCCGGCTGCGGCCGGGCGGGTTCGGCGGCTGGCGGCCGGCGGTGCGGGAGGTTCGGACGGGCCGGCCGGTGCTGGCGGTGCTGGCGGTGCTGTCGGCGGTGCTGACGGTCGCGACGCTGCTGTGGCCGCCGGTGTTCGACCGGCTGGCGACGCGGGAGGTGGCGCGCCGGCTGGCCGCGGCGCAGGCGGCGGGGCCGCTGCTGCGGGCGAGTTCGTCGGTGAACCCGCCGGTGAACGAGAAGGGCGGGCTGGCGGTGCCGCAGTTCGGCACCCTGGACAAGGACCTGACGGTGGTCGGCGAGGAGATGCGGCAGAGTTCCTCGGGGGAGCTGGCGCGGTCCCTGGTCCGGGTGTCGGGCTGGGCGCAGTCCGCGGGCATGGAGCTGTCGGGCGACGGCGTGCCCCGGCCGCACGGCAACCCGGGGATGGTGTCGCTGGTGTACGCGCAGGACGCGGCGGACCGGGTGCGCTGGGTGGCGGGCCGGGCGCCGGGGCTGCCGGCGGACCCGGCGGCGGCGCCGGTCGAACTGGGCCTGTCCGCGGCGTCGTTGGAGAAGTTCGGGCTGAAGGTCGGCCAGCGGGTGCACTTCGCCGGGCGGACCGGCGGCACCGACGCGGTGGTGGTCGGCGAGTTCGAGCCGCTGGACGGGTCGGACGACCTGTGGCGCGAACTGCCGCTGCTGAACTCGCCGATGGACTCGCAGGACCAGCCGAGCGTCTACATCAGGTACGGGCAGGCGATGGTGTCGGCGGCGGGGCTGGAGGCGATGGAGGCGCGCGGGTCGCAGTCGCTGGACGCGACCTGGGCGTTCTGGACCGCGGAGCAGCCCTGGGGCACCGCGGGCACGGCCGCCGGAGCGGCGGAACTGTCGCGCGGCGCAAGGGGGTTCGGGGAAGTGATGGCCACGGCGGCGTGCGGCGGGGTGGTCTCGGACGTGTTCCCCTGCCACGCCGGGGCGCGGACCATGCGGCCGCCGCACCTGAACCAGCAGCTGTCGGTGCTGATGGACGGGTTCGCGGTGCAGCGGGCCCGGACGGTGGCGCTCCAGTCGTTCGCGCTGGCGGGTCTGCTGGCGGTCGGGGTGTCCACGGCGGTGGCCGCGGCCCGGCTGGGCGCGCGGCGCAGGGAGGCGGCGCTGGCGCTGCAGCGGGCCCGCGGTGCGGGTGAGCCCGCACTGGCCGCCGTTCGGCTGCTGGAGGCCGTCCCGGCGGCCGTGGCGGGCCTGTCGGCGGGCTGGGCGGTGTCCGTCCGGTGGGCCGACGGGCGTCCGCTGGGCCCGTGGTGGCCGGCCCTGCTGGCGGCGGCGCTGGTGGCGTGCGCGCCGGCGGTGGCGGTGTGGTGGGAGGGCCGGGCGGTGCGCCGGGCGGGTCGGGCGCCGGTGCGCCGGCGGGGCCTGAAGCGGGCGCTGGGCCTGTCCGCGCGGCTGGTCGCGGAGGGGGCGGTGCTGGTGCTGGCGGTGGTCGGCGTGCTGCAGCTGCGGCTGCGCGGCGCGGCCCCGGCGGGGTCCGAGACGGACCCCCAACTGGCGTTGGTGCCGGTGGTGTTGGGCCTGGCGGCGGTGGTCGTGGTGCTGCGGGTGTACCCGGTGCCGCTGCGGCTGGTGACGCGGTGGGCGCGGCGCGGGCGCGGCACCGTGGCGCTGGTCGGGCTGGCGCAGGCCGGGCGGCGTTCGGGCGCGGCGGCGACGGCGCTGCTGGTGCTGGTGCCCGCGCTGGCCTGCGCGGTGTTCGGCGCGCTGGTGTCGGGCACCGTCCGGGAGGGCCGGGTGGAGGCCGCGCACTGGCGGACCGGCGGCGACGCGGTGGTCCTGGGCCCGGCGCAACGCGCGCTGCCGGTCGAGGAGTTGGCGGGGGTGCCGGGGGTGGCCGGGGTGCTCCCGGTGCGCGGCGGGCAGGCCGTGCTGACCTCCGACGAGGACGGCACGCGGGTGCGGGGTGTCGGCCTGGTCGGGGTCGACCCGGCGGGGCTGGCCCGCTACGAGCCGGGTTCGCCGCTGGCCGCGGCGCTGGCCGCCCCGGAGCTGGCCGAGCCGCTGGGGCAGGGGGCGGAGCTCCCGGCGCTGGCCGACCGGGCGACGGCGGAGCGGTTCCCGGACGGCTCGTTCGACGTGGACGCCGGGACGGCGAAGTTCCGGGCCCGGATCGTCGGGGTGCTCCCGGACGGTTCGGCCGCGGACCGGGCGATCGGGCCGGTGGTGGGCGACGTCGGCACGGCCGGCGGGCTGCTGGTGTTCGGCGGTCCGGGGGCGGAGCGGCTGCCCAAGCAGAGCGGGCAGCGCAGCGCGGCCGTGCTGTTCGCCGATCCGGGCCGGCCCGGATCGGCGGCGGGTGCGGCCCGGATCGACGCGGACCGGCTGAAGTCGGTGGTCGCGGCTTCGGACGCGACCGCGGGCGCGGGCGGCGGCGGTGCGGCCGGCGGGGCGATCAGCCGCGGCGCGCCGGTGGAGATCCGTTACCTGGACGGGCAGTTGCGGGACGCCGAGGGGGACGGGCTGGTGGCCGCGCTGGAGACGGCGTTCCGGGCGTCGGCGGCGCTGGGCCTGCTGCTCGGGCTGGTCGCGGTGGTGCTGGAGCTGCTGCTCGGCTCGGTGGAGCGCGGCCGGATGCTGGCGTACCTGCGGACGCTGGGGCTCGGCGGGCGGGCCGCGGCGGGTGTCCGACTCGTCCAGCTGCTGCCGGTGGTGGTCGCGGCGGTGGTCGGCGGCACGCTGCTCGGGCTGGCGCTGCCCTGGCTGCTGGGCCCGGCGCTGGAGCTGCGGGTCTTCACCCGGGGGCCCGGTGCGCCGGCGTTCGCGCCGGACTGGGCGGGCATCGCGGTGGCGGCGCTCGGCCTGCTGGTGCTGATCCCGTGCGCGGCCGCGCTGGAGGGGGTGGCGGGGCGCGGGCGCGTCCCGCGCGTCCTCCGGCTGGGGGAGGGCGCGCAGTAGCGGGCGCTCCCCGGGGTGCGACGGGTGCGACGGTGCGACGGGGTCGTGCGCTTCGGCGCGCGGCCCCGTCGCGCGCACCCGCGGCGGTGGCGGGTGTGTCGGTCGGGCGGAGTACCTTTCGCGGTGGCGTGTCCCTGATCGCGGGTGAGGTGTTCCGGTGCAACTGGCTCAGGTGGAGGGGGTCCTGGAGCGGATCACGTACGCCAACGAGGAGACGGGTTACACGGTCGCCCGGGTGGACACCGGGCGCGGGGCGAACGACCTGCTGACGGTGGTGGGGGCGCTGCTGGGCGCGCAGGTGGGGGAGAGCCTGCGGCTGTTCGGGCGGTGGGGTTCGCACCCGCAGTACGGGCGGCAGTTCACGGTGGAGAACTACACGACGGTGCTGCCGGCCACCGTGCAGGGCATCCAGCGGTACCTGGGCTCGGGGCTGATCAAGGGCATCGGGCCGCGGTTCGCCGAGCGGATCGTGGAGCGCTTCGGGGTGGAGACCCTGGAGGTGATCGAGAACGAGCCGGGGCGGCTGGTCGAGGTGCCGGGCCTGGGCCCGAAGCGGACGAAGATGATCGCGAAGGCGTGGGAGGAGCAGAAGTCCATCAAGGAGGTGATGGTCTTCCTCCAGGGCGTGCAGGTGTCGACCTCGCTGGCGGTGCGGATCTACAAGCAGTACGGCGACGGCTCGATCGGGGTGGTGAAGAACCAGCCGTACCGCCTGGCGTCGGACGTGTGGGGCATCGGCTTCCTGACGGCGGACCGGATCGCGCAGGCGGTGGGCATCCCGCACGACTCGCCGGAGCGGGTGAAGGCGGGCCTGCAGTACGCGCTGTCGCAGTCCACCGACAACGGGAACTGCTACCTGCCCGAGGAGCGGCTGATCGCGGACGGCGTGAAGCTGCTGCAGGTGGACGTCGGCCTGGTGATCGACTGCCTGGCGGAGCTGGTCGCGGCGGAGGGCGTGGTGCGCGAACGGCTGCCGGGCCCGGAGGGGGAGGAGGTCCGCGCGGTGTACCTGGTGCCGTTCCACCGGGCGGAGGTCTCGGTGGCGGGCCAGCTGCTGCGGCTGCTGCGCACCCCGGAGGACCGGATGCCGTGGTTCCGGGACGTGGACTGGCCGGCCGCGCTGGGCTGGCTGGCGCAGCGGACGGGGGCCGAGCTGGCGCCGGAGCAGGAGCAGTCGGTGCGCCTGGCGCTGACCGAGAAGGTCGCGGTGCTGACCGGCGGCCCGGGCTGCGGCAAGTCGTTCACGGTGAAGTCGATCGTGCAGCTGGCGCTGGCGAAGCGGGCGAAGGTGGTGCTGGCGGCGCCGACCGGGCGGGCGGCCAAGCGGCTGGCGGAGCTGACCGGTGCGGAGGCCTCCACGGTGCACCGGCTGCTGGAGCTGAAGCCGGGCGGGGACGCCGCGTACGACCGGGACCGGCCGCTGGACGCGGACCTGGTGGTGGTCGACGAGGCCTCGATGCTGGACCTGATCCTGGCGAACAAGCTGGTCAAGGCGGTCGCGCCGGGTGCCCACCTGCTGTTCGTGGGGGACGTCGACCAGCTGCCCTCGGTGGGCGCGGGCAAGGTGCTGCGGGACATGCTGGCGCCCGGCAGCCCCGTCCCCTCGGTGCGGTTGACCAGGATCTTCCGGCAGGCCCAGCAGTCCGGCGTGGTGGTCAACGCGCACCGGATCAACGAGGGCCTGCCGCTGCGGACCGAGGGCCTGCCGGACTTCTTCCTGTTCGTCGAGGAGGACACCGAGCGCGCGGCCGGCCTGACGGTGGACGTGGTGGCCCGGCGCATCCCGCAGCGCTTCGGCCTCGACCCGCGCCGGGACGTCCAGGTGCTGACGCCGACGCACCGCGGCCCGGCGGGGGCGGGCGCGCTGAACACGCTGCTCCAGTCGGCCGTCACCCCGGCCCGCGAGGGCCTGCCCGAACGCCGGTTCGGCGGGCGGACGTTCCGGGTCGGCGACAAGGTCACCCAGATCCGCAACAACTACGACAAGGGGCGCAGCGGCGTCTTCAACGGCACAGTGGGCGTCGTGACGGCACTGAGCGTGGACGACCAGCGACTGACGGTGAAGACCGACGAGGACGAGGAGGTGCCGTACGACTTCGACGAGCTGGACGAGCTGGCCCACGCGTACGCGGTGACGATCCACCGCTCGCAGGGCAGCGAGTACCCGGCGGTGGTGATTCCCGTCACCACGTCGGCGTGGAACATGCTCCAGCGGAACCTGTTGTACACCGCCGTGACACGGGCCCGGAAGCTGGTGGTACTGGTCGGGTCGCGCAAGGCCATCGGGCAGGCGGTGCGGACGGTGAGCACCGAGCGGCGGCACTCCGCGCTGGACCACAGATTGGCTGCGGGCTGAGTTCGAGGCGGTACGGTACGTTCAGAGGTTGTCTTGACGTGAAGAGATTTAGGGCGGAACCTGGTCCGGTGCCGCCGCCGATCTTGTCCGGTTCACACCGGTGGCGGCAGCGGAGTTTGTAGGCCCCGGTCCTTCCCGGGGTCACCCCCGGGTGCGCGGCCGTCCTTCGGGTGGGGGATCGTTGAGACAGTCAGGGCAGTCGGATGAGGATCAATTTCGTCGGTGAGGAAGACGTGAGCGACAAATCGGTAGTACTGCGGTACCAGGACGGCGAGTACGAGTACCCCGTCGTCGAGAGCACTGCGGGCAACGCCGGCTTCGACATCTCGAAGCTGCTCCCGCAGACCGGCCTGGTCACCCTGGACAACGGTTTCGGCAACACCGCCGCCAACAAGTCCGCGATCACCTTCATTGACGGTGACGCCGGAATCCTGCGCTACCGCGGCTACCCGATCGAGCAGTTGGCCTCGGAGGCCAACTTCATCGAGACCGCTTACCTGCTGATCAACGGTGAGCTGCCGAACGAGGGCCAGCTCTCCGCGTTCAGCAACGAGATCACCCAGCACACCCTGCTGCACGAGGACGTCAAGCGCTTCTACCAGGGCTTCCCCCGGGACGCGCACCCGATGGCGATGCTCTCCTCGGTGGTCGGCGCGCTCTCCACGTTCTACCCGGAGAGCCACAACCCGTTCGACGAGGCGCAGCGCAACCTGTCGACCGTCCGGCTGCTGGCGAAGCTGCCGACCATCGCGGCGTACGCGTACAAGAAGGCGATGGGCCAGCCCTTCGTCTACCCGCGCAACGACCTCGGCTACGTCGAGAACTTCCTGCGGATGACCTTCGCCGTCCCGGCCGAGGACTACGAGCTCAACCCGGTCGTGGTCAACGCCCTGGACAAGCTGCTCATCCTGCACGCGGACCACGAGCAGAACTGCTCCACCTCGACGGTGCGCCTGGTCGGCTCCTCGCACGCCAACCTGTTCGCCTCGATCTCGGCGGGCATCTCGGCGCTGTGGGGCCCGCTGCACGGCGGCGCCAACCAGGCCGTGCTGGAGATGCTGGAGCAGATCCAGAAGGACGGCGGCGACGTCGACGCGTTCATCCGCAAGGTGAAGAACCGCGAGGACGGCGTCAAGCTGATGGGCTTCGGCCACCGCGTCTACAAGGCGTTCGACCCGCGCGCCGCGCAGGTCAAGGTGCTCGCCCACGAGGTGCTGGCCCAGCTCGGCAAGTCCGACGCGCTGCTGGACATCGCCCTCAAGCTGGAGGAGCACGCGCTCAAGGACGACTTCTTCGTCTCGCGCAAGCTCTACCCGAACGTGGACTTCTACACGGGTCTGATCTACCGCGCGATGGGCTTCCCGACCAGCATGTTCACCGTGCTGTTCGCGCTCGGCCGGCTCCCCGGCTGGATCGCCCACTGGCACGAGATGATCAAGGACCCGACCAGCCGGATCGGCCGCCCGCGGCAGATCTACACCGGCGTGGAGATCCGCGACTACGTGCCGCTCGACGCCCGCTGAGCCGTCGGCCGCGAACGCCGAAGGGGCCCGGCCCCGCCCTCCCGTACAGGGGGCGGGGCCGGGCCCCTTCGTGCGTGCCGCATTGGGGCGCACGGCGCCGGGGACGGCCCCGGTCGGGAACGGCCGCTCAAAGCGTCCCCTGGGGGCCCGGGGCCGGCCCGGTGCCGTGCGCGAGGGCGGTCGACGAATCGACAGCCCGTCCGGGGCCCGCCGGAGCCCCGCTCTACAAAAGGTAAGACGTACCAGGGGGCGCAGAGTTACGCCAGGGGGGTGTGAGTTGCCTCTCTCCACTCTCCGTGTGCGTCCGCGCACCCGTACGGCCGAACACATATCACACCGCACGGCCGGGGCGCGGCGTCACCCACCCCGCAGCCGTCGCAACCCAGCGTGATAGGAATCGTGGCAATCCGGTACGGACCGCCTGCGATGCGCGGCGCGGCGAACGGTCAGGGAGGAGTGCGCAATGGCCAGGAACGTCGTAGTCACCGGTGGGGGCACCGGCATCGGCCTGGAGGTGGCCCGGCGCTTCGCCGCGGCCGGCGAGCGCGTGGTGATCGTCGGCCGCCGCCCCGGCGTCCTCGACCAGGCCGCGCAGGAACTCGGCCCGAACGTCACCCCGCTGGTGTGCGACCTCGCCGACCCGGACGCGGTGGAGGCCGCGCTGGACGCGCTGCCCGCCCGGATCGACGTCCTGGTCAACAACGCCGGCAGCCGGGAGACCGTGCTCGGCGCCGGACCGCACGCGGTGCTGGCCCGCTGGCGCGGCGACTTCGAGCGCAACGTGCTGACCGCGGTGCTGCTCACCGAGTCCGTCCGCGACCGCTTCACCCCCGGCTCCGGCCGGGTGGTCACCGTCTCCTCCATCGCCGCGCTGCGCGGCGCGGGCTCCTACGGGGCCGCGAAGGCCTCCCTGCACGCCTGGAACCACTTCCTGGCCGCCCAGCTCGGCCCGTCCGGGATCACCGCCAACATCGTCGCCCCGGGGACGGTCGCGGGCACCGAGTTCTTCGGGCCGCGGCTGGACGACGCCGAGGTGGCGCGGCGCTCGGCGCGGACGCTGCTCGGGCGGATCGGCGAGTCGGGCGAGGTCGCGGCCGCCGTGTACTTCCTCGCCTCGGCGGAGGCGGGGTTCATCACCGGGGAGATCCTGCACTGCAACGGCGGGGAACTGCTCGGACGCTGACGCTGGCGCGTCCTACCCGGCCGGTCGGAAGGTGCGCAGTCGCAGGCTGTTGGTGACGACGAAGACGGAGGAGAAGGCCATGGCGGCGCCGGCGATCATGGGGTTGAGGAGTCCGGTGGCGGCGAGGGGGAGGGCGGCGAGGTTGTAGGCGAAGGCCCAGAAGAGGTTGCCTTTGATGGTGGTGAGGGTGCGGCGGGAGAGGCGGATGGCGTCGGCGGCGGTGCGCAGGTCGCCGCGTACGAGGGTGAGGTCGGCGGCTTGGATGGCGGCGTCGGTGCCGGTGCCGAGGGCGAGGCCGAGGTCGGCCTGGGCGAGGGCGGCGGCGTCGTTGATGCCGTCGCCGATCATGGCGACGGTGTGGCCTTCGGTTTGGAGGCGTCGGACGGTGGTGAGTTTGTCCTGGGGGAGGACGTCGGCGATGACGTCGTGGGCGGGGATGCCGATCTGGGCGGCGACGGATTGGGCGGTGGTGTGGTTGTCGCCGGTGAGCAGGAGGGGGTGCAGGCCGAGGGCGCGCAGGTCGGTGACGGCTTGGGCGCTGGTGGGTTTGACGGCGTCGGCGATTTCCAGGACGGCGTGGGCGGTGTTGTCCCAGCCGATGGTGATGGCGGTGTGTCCGGCGTGTTCGGCGGCGGTTTTCGCGGTGGCGAGGTCTGCGGGCAGGGGGGTGGTGAGGAGTGTTTCGCGTCCGGCGACCACGGTGTGGCCGTCGATGGTGCCGTGGACGCCGTGGCCGGGGGTGTTGGTGAAGTTCTGGACGGGGGGGAGGGTGCCGAGGCGTTCTCGGGCGGCGGTGGCGATGGCTTGGGCGATGGGGTGTTCGGAGGCGTGTTCGAGGGCGCCGGCCAGGCGTAGGGCTTGGTCCTCGGTGGTGTTGTCGGTGGTGTGGATGGCGAGGAGGGTCATGCGGCCGGTGGTGACGGTGCCGGTTTTGTCGAGGAGGACGGTGTCGATCCGGCGGGTGTTCTCCAGGACTTCGGGGCCTTTGATGAGGATGCCGAGTTGGGCGCCGCGTCCGGTGCCGACGAGCAGGGCGGTGGGGGTGGCCAGGCCGAGGGCGCACGGGCAGGCGATGATCAGCACCGCGACCGCCGCGGTGAACGCCTCGGCGGGGTTGTCGGTGGCCAGCAGCCAGCCGACCAGGGTGCCGAGGGCGATCAGGATCACGATTGGCACGAAGACGGCGGAGATCCGGTCGGCGAGGCGTTGGGCGGCGGCCTTGCCGTTCTGGGCGTCCTCCACCAGCTTGGCCATCCGGGCGAGTTGGGTGTCGGAGCCGATCCGGGTGGCCTCGACGACCAGCCGGCCGCCCGCGTTGACGGTCGCGCCGGTGACGGCGTCCCCGACGGCCACCTCGACCGGCACCGACTCGCCGGTCAGCATCGAGGCGTCCACCGCCGAACTGCCCTCCACCACCCTCCCGTCGGTGGCCACCTTCTCACCCGGGCGCACCACGAACCGGTCCCCGACGGCGAGCTGCGCCACCGGCACGCGGACCTCCCGGCCGTCGCGCAGCACGGCGACGTCCTTGGCACCGAGCTCCAGCAGGGCCTTCAGCGCGGCGCCGGCCCGGCGCTTGGAACGGGCCTCCAGCCAGCGGCCGAGCAGGATCAGGGTGGTGACGGCGGCCGCGGTCTCCAGGTAGAGCGCGGAGGAGGCGTCGGCGCCGCCGACGGTGAGCGTGAAGGAGTGCCGCATCCCGGGCATCCCGGCGTCGCCGAGGAACAGCGCCCACACCGACCAGCCGAACGCGGCCAGGGTGCCGAGCGAGACCAGGGTGTCCATGGTGGCCGCGCCGTGCCGGGCGTTGGTCCAGGCGGCCCGGTGGAACGGCAGGCCGCCGTACACCACGACCGGGCCGGTGAGGGCGAACGCCAGCCACTGCCAGTCGTCGAACTGCAGGGCCGGGACCATCGAGAGCAGCACGACGGGGAGGCTGAGCACGGCGCTGACCAGCAGCCGTTCGCGCAGGGGGTCCGGCTCCCGGGCGGGTTCGGCCGGGGGCTCGGGCGCGGCGGGCGGCGGCGGGAGCGCGGCGGTGTAGCCGGTGGCCTCGACGGTGGCGATCAGGTCGGCGACGCTGGTGCCGGGGCCGAAGTCCACCCGGGCCTTCTCGGTCGCGTAGTTGACGCTGGCCTCGACGCCGTCGATCCGGTTGAGCTTCTTCTCGATCCGGGCAGCGCAGGACGCGCAGGTCATGCCGCCGATGGACAGCTCGACGCGGTCGCGCGGGGCGGCCGCGGGGTCGGTGGTGGTGCTCATCAGCTGGTCCGCTTCGCTTCGCTGGGTTCGCTCGGTGCAGGAGTGGGGGCGCGGGCGCGGGGGCGGCGCGGGCCGCCCCCGCGGGCGGGTCAGGAGGCCCGGCCGACCAGTTCGTAGCCGGCCTCGTCCACGGCGGCGGCGACCTGCTCGTCGCTGGGGGCGGGTTCGGCGGTGACGGTGACGGTGCCGGTCGAGGCGTCGGCGGCGACCGCGGTGACGCCGGGCAGCGCGGAGACCTCGCCGTTGATCGCCTTCTCGCAGTGGCCGCAGCTCATTCCGCTGACGGTGTAGGTGACGGTGCTGGGCATGGGGACCTCCGGGAGCGCGTTCGTGCCGCTGTGCCGCGTGCGGTGCTGACGATGACCACAGTACCCCCTGGGGGTATTCCGTCCAGGGGGTGGCACGTTCCGGTGCGCGCGGCCCGCGGCCCGCCCCCGAGGGTAGTCCGCGCCGGGCCGGGCGCGGCGACGGCGGGCGGCACCGCGCCGGGCCGCCCGCCGTGCGTCATCCGAACGGTCAGGCCCCGGCGGGCGCCCGCTCCTCGCGGCGCACCAGCAGGCGCAGCCACAGCAGGCCGAGCAGCGCGACGACGACCAGCCCGAGGACGTCGTACAGCGTGTACAGGTGCACCTGCCGCTGAGTGGGGTGCGGCAGGTAGCCGTTGGCGAACAGCTCCCGCTGCAGGTCGGTGGTGGTGGTGCGGACCACCAGCCAGACCGCGATGCCGTTCATGCCGTCCCACAGCGCGTGCAGCAGCGAGACGCCCAGGTAGGTGAGCAGGACCGGGGCGGTGAAGCGGAAGTGCGGGCCGCGCCGCTCGCGGAACAGCACGCCGCCGAGGACGCCGGTCCACAGGATGTGGCCGACCGGGGCGAGCAGGCCGCGCAGCACCTCGGTCTCCACCAGGTTCTCCAGCGACAGGCCGTGGACGGTCAGCACCGCGTTGAACGCGTAGCCGGCGCTCTCGAAGGCGGCGAAGCCCGCGCCGACCGCGGCGCCCAGCACCAGGCCGTGCCGCAGGCCGCGCACCGGGATGCCGCGGGCCACCAGCACCAGCGCGAAGAGCTTGACCGCCTCCTCGATCAGGCCGACCCCGAGGTACATCCACACCGAGGGCGAGATCAGGTACGTCTCCAGCACCGAGGCGCCCAGCACGCCGATGATCCCGCCGATGCCGAAGCAGGCCATGATCCGGCCCGGGCCGACGTCGGAGGCGAACCGCTCGTACGCCCAGACGGTGAAGACGGCCGGGACCAGGAAGCTGCCGAGCAGGACGACGGTCGGCACCAGGTTGCTGTTGGCGGTGGTGAAGGTGACCGCCACGCCGGCCACCCACAGGGCCAGGCCGATCAGCAGGATCCGCAGCCAGTAGCGGGTCGGCTCGGCGGTGCCCCGGCGGGGCGGGGGCACGTTCGGGCGGCCGCTCGGGTTGCCGTAACTCGGGGGTGTCGTGCCGTAACCGGACATCCGGGAGCCTTTCGTCGCCGCGAGCAGTGGTGAACGTACGGTATGACGATTTGGGATCATCGGCCCGGATTGTCCCGGTTTCGCCCGGACGGAGCAGGGTGCCCCCGGGTCCGATATGTTCGGAAGGTGCACCTTCGACGCGCGGACGGCGGGTCGGTCGACCGGACCGACGCGCTGCCGCCCAGCCGGCAGCGCAACGCCCTGCGGGCGGCCGACCTGCAGGACCTCTCCCTGCTGCGGCGCGCCGCGCCCGCCCTGGTCGCCATCGCGATCGTCTCGGTCGCCGACTACCTCTCCGGGCAGGACCGCTACCTCGCCCCGCTGATGGTCGTCGTCCCCTCGGTCGCCGCGCTCACCCTGCGGCCGCGCGAACTGCTCGCGGTCTGCTTCCTCGGCCTGCTGGCGCTGCTCGGCCTCAGCCGCTACGACCAGGTCGACAACCTCGCCGACAACCGCTTCCTGTACGGCGCGATGGTCAGCTACGTCGCGGTCACCGCGCTCAGCGCGGGCATCGCCGAGCTGCGGATGCGACGAGCCTCGGCCTTCGCGGCCGTCAGCTCGGTCGCGGAGGCCGCCCAGCGCGCCCTGCTGCGCCAGCCCGAACCGGTGGTCGGACCGCTGCGGCTGGCCGTGCGGTACGTCTCCGCCGCGGACGCCGCCCGGATCGGCGGCGACCTGTACTCCGTCCTCGACACCCCGTACGGCACCCGGGTGCTGGTCGGCGACGTCCGCGGCAAGGGGCTCGGGGCGGTGCAGACCGCCGCCGTGGTGCTCGGCGCGTTCCGGGAGGCCGCGTACGACGAGGAGCAGCTGCCCGCGGTGGCCGGGCGGATCGAGGCCAGCATGCACCGGCACGTGCCCGACGGGGAGTTCACCACCGCGGTGTTCGCCGCCTTCCGCGAACCCGGCAGCGTCGACCTGCTGCACCTGGGCCACGTCCCGCCGCTGCGGGTGCACGCCGACGGGACGGTCGAGGCGGTCGAGTTCGCCGACCCCTGGGTGCCGCTCGGCCTCGGCCACCTGGTCGCCGGCCGGCCCAGCCCCACCGCCGTGCCGTTCGGCCCGCGGGACGTCCTGGTGCTGTGCACCGACGGCGTGGTCGAGGCCAGGGGCGCCCGCGGCGGCGAGTTCTACCCGCTGGCCGAGCGCGCCGGGCCGCTGGTGCGCGACGGCTGGCGCTCGCTGGCCGACCTCGACGCCGCCGTCGCCCGCCTGTACGCGGACCTGCGGGCGCACACCGGCGGCGAACTCGGCGACGACGCGCTGCTGCTCCTCGTCACCCGGCCCGGGCCGGACGCGCAGAGCCAGGGCCGCACCGGGCCCTCACCGGGCCCTCACTTGGCGTCGCCGTAGCAGTCGACCACGGCGGTGGTCAGCGGGAAGCGGACCGGGGTGTCGCCGAAGACCAGGGCGGTGGCCTCCTCGGCGGCCCCGGCGACGGCGGCGGCCACCGCGTCCGCCAGGTCGGCCGGGGTGTGCACCACCACCTCGTCGTGCTGGAAGAACACCAGGTGCGGCCGGTCCTCGCCGGAGCGCAGCGCGGTCAGCCGGCGGCGCAGCGCGGCGAGCAGGGCCAGCGCCCAGTCCGCGCCGCTGCCCTGGATCACGAAGTTGCGGGTGAAGCGGCCCCGGGCGCGGGCCGAGCGGCCGCCCGCCTCGCCGGACTCCGGGGCCTCCGTCAGGTCCAGCCAGTCCGCCGAGGGCGGCGGGCAGACCCGGCCCAGCCGGGAGGAGACCACCCCGCCGTCCTCCCCGGTGCGGGCCGCCGCCTCCACGTACCCCATCGCCGCCGGGTAGCGCCGGTGCAGCGTGTTCAGCAGCGGGCCGATGCCGCCGCCGGTCTGGCCGTACATCGCGCCCAGCAGGCCCAGCTTCGCCTTCTCCCGGTCGCCCTGGAAGGCGCTCGCGGCGAGCGCCGCGTACAGGTCGCCGCCGGCCGCCGTCCGGGCCAGGCCCGCGTCGCCCGAGAGGGCGGCCAGCACCCGCGGCTCCAGCTGCGCCGCGTCCGCGACCACCAGCAGCCAGCCCGGGTCGGCCAGCACCGCGCGGCGCATGGTGCGCGGGATCTGCAGCGCGCCGCCGCCGCGCGAGGCCCAGCGGCCCGTCACCACGCCGCCCACCACGTACTCCGGGCGGAACCGGCCGCCGCGCGCCCAGGCCGCCTGCCAGGCCCAGCCGTGCGCCGCGTGCAGCCGGGACAGCTCCTTGTAGCGGACCATCAGGGCCGCCGCCGGGTGGTCCACCGACTTCAGCTCCCAGGAGCGGGTCGAGGACAGCTGGACGCCGCGGTCCGCGAACGCCTTGATCACCTGGGTGTGCGAGTCCAGGTTGAACGGGCGGGCGCCCAGCTCCCGCTGCACCTCCAGGGCCAGTTCGGCCAGCTTCGCCGGCGGCGTGCCCGGGACCGCCGGGCGCGGGCCCAGCAGCTCGGTCAGCAGCGCGTCGTGCACGTCGGAGCGCCAGGGCAGCCCGTCGTGCGCCATCTCGCAGGCCAGCAGCGCGCCCGCCGACTCGGCCGCCACCAGCAGCCGCAGCCGGGAGCGGGCCGCCGGGTCGGCGATCGCCGCGAGCCGCCGCAGCTGCTCGGCGTGCACCGCCACGGTGGCCGCCAGCTGGTCCGTCCCCGGCGGCAGCTGGAGCCGGTCCGGGGCGAACAGGCCGTCCTCGTCGGGCAGCGCGCCCTCCGGCAGGTCCGCCGGCACCGGCAGCCCGCGCAGCCGCGACCAGGCCGCGCCCAGCGAGCGCGGCGCCCCGAACCGGCCCTCCAGGCCCAGCAGCAGCGCCTCCGTCAGCCGCAGGTCGTGGCAGCGCGCCAGCCGCTCGGGCAGCGCGGCCAGCAGCGGGCCGTACGCGGTGTCGGCCGTCGGCCACACCCAGCGCGGGCGTGCGCGGCCTCCACCGCGGCCACCGCCTCGGCCAGCCGCGGCGCGGGCTCGGGCGGGCCCAGCGGCGCGCCGTCCTCGCCGAGCGGCTGCAGGCGGCCGCCGGGGCCGTGCGGGTCGGGCACCAGGGCGTAGCGCACGGGCGGCGACTCCTCTCGAACGCGTGCTCCGGGACGTGCCCCGGGCCGGCGGGCAGGACCTGTCGACGGTAGCCGGTGGCGGTGACAGCACGCGCCGCGACGCGGGGGAGGCCCGGAGGTGACGGTGCGTCACACCTGCGGTGGCGGGATCGCGCGGGTGCCGGCCGGGGCCGGGTGGCAGCTTGTCCTGACAGTGTTCCGCCAGCGCCCGGCGGCCCGTAGTGTCGCCGGCATGAGCGACAATCCCTTCTTCTCGCCCAGCACCCTGGTGTACGAGCTCCCGCCCTTCGCCGAGATCCGGGAAGAGCACTACCGCCCCGCCTTCGAGCGGGGCATGGCCGACCAGCTCGCCGAGACCGCCGCGATCGCCGCGGACCCCGAGCCGCCGACCTTCGACAACACCGTGGTGGCGCTGGAGCGTTCGGGAGCGGTGCTGCGCCGGGTGACGGCGGCCTTCTTCAACCAGGACTCCGCCGACACCACCCCCGGCATCCAGGAGCTCGACGCCGAGATCAGCCCCCGGCTGGCCGCGCACGCCGACGCGATCCACCTCGACGCCGCGCTGTTCGCCCGCCTGGACGCCCTGCACGGAGCGCGGCACGGACTCGGCCTGGACGCCGAGTCGCTGCGGCTGCTGGAGCGCCGGCACACCGCCTTCGTCCGGGCCGGGGCCCGCCTGGACGCCGACGGCCAGCGGCGGCTGCGCGAGATCAACGCCCGCCTCGCCGCCGACGCGGCCGCGTTCCGCAAGAACACCCACGACGCCTCGCTGGCCGGTGCCGTCGCGGTGGACAGCGCCGCCGCCCTCGACGGCCTCTCCGACACCGAGGTCGCCGCCGCCGCCGAGAACGCCCGCGCGCTCGGCCAGGACGGCCGCTGGGTGCTCAGCCTGAAGAACTTCTCCAACCAGAGCGAACTCGCCCGGCTCACCGACCGCGCGCTGCGCGAGCGCCTGCTGACCTCCTCGCTGCGCCGCGGCCTCGACACCAACGGCCCGCTCGCCGCCCGGATGGCCGCGCTGCGCGCCGAACGCGCCGCGCTGCTCGGCCACCCCACCCACGCCTCGTACGTGGTCGCCGACGAGACCGCCGGCACCGTCGAGGCGGTGGGCGCGATGCTCGGCCGCTTGGTCGCTCCCGCCGTCGCCAACGCCGAGCGCGAGGCCGCCGACCTGGCGGCCGCCGCGGCCGCCGACGGGATCGCCGAACTGGCCGCCCACGACTGGGCGTTCTACGCCGAGAAGGTGCGCGCCGAGCGCTACGAGGTGGACACCGCGGCGCTGCGGCCCTACTTCGAGCTGGAGCGGGTGCTGCGCGACGGCGTCTTCCACGCGGCGAACCTCGCCTACGGGCTGGCCTTCACCGAGCGGCCCGACCTGCGGGCGTACCACCCCGACGCCCGGGTCTTCGAGGTGTTCGACGCGGACGGCTCCGCGCTCGGCCTGTTCATCGGGGACTTCCACGCCCGGGAGTCCAAGCGCGGCGGCGCCTGGATGAACGAACTGGTGCCCCAGTCGCGGCTGCTGGGCACCCGCCCGGTGGTCGTCAACAACCTCAACATCGCGCACCCGGCGCCCGGCGAGGCCGCGCTGCTCAGCTGGGACGAGGTGCGCACCCTGTTCCACGAGTTCGGGCACGCCCTGCACGGGCTGTTCTCGGACGTCCGCTACCCGTCCTTCGCCGGGACGGAGGTGCCGCGCGACTTCGTCGAGTTCCCGTCCCAGGTCAACGAGATGTGGATGACCAGGCCCGAGGTGCTGGCCAACTACGCCCGCCACCACGTCACCGGGGAGCCGCTGGACGCCGCCGTGGTGGAGCGGATGCTCGCCGCCGAGAACTACGGGCAGGGCTTCCGGACCGTCGAGTACCTGTCGGCGGCGCTGCTCGACTGGGCCTGGCACACCCGCGGCGCGGACGACCCGGTCGTCGCGGACGCGGAGGAGTTCGAGGCGCGGGCGCTCGCCGAGGCGGGCGTCGCGGTCGCGGCGGTGCCGCCGCGCTACCGCACCGGGTACTTCAACCACGTGTTCTCGAACGGGTACAGCGCCGGGTACTACGCGTACATCTGGTCCGAGGTGCTGGACGCGGAGACGGTCGAGTGGTTCGGCGCGGACGGGCGCGGGGTGCGGGAGAGCGGGCAGCTGTTCCGGGAGCGGCTGCTGTCGCGGGGCGGCAGCCGGGACGCGCTGGAGTGCGTGCGGGAGGTGCTGGGGCGGGAGCCGGAGATCGGGCCGCTGCTCGCCCGGCGGGGCCTGGAGTAGTGCCGTGCGCCCGCCCGCGCCCCCCTCCCGGGCGCGGGCGGGGCGGTCACCGGGTGAAGACCGGGCCGTAGCCGGGGGCGGGGCGGCCGTCGGGGGTGAGGGCGCAGTAGCCGCCGGTGCCGCGGCACCAGTACCACATGGTCCAGCCGGCGGCGAAGGTGCGCATGGCGGCGACCTGGCGGCGGACCAGTTCGGCGTTGCCGGGGGTGGCGGCGGAGGGCGGGCCCCACTCGCCGACCAGGACCGGGAGGCGGTGGGCGCGGGGGTAGGCGGTGACGGCGGCGGTGTAGGCCTCGACGAAGCCGCCGGACGGGTCCCAGTCCCGGCCGGCCTCGACGGCGGTGTCGTAGAAGTGCGGGGCGTAGCCGATCCGGTCGGCCCCGGGGCGGGGGTCGGCGAAGCCGGGCAGGCTCGTGGGGACGCCCTGGCCGACCAGGACGGTGGGTTCGACGAACAGCCAGGCGTCGCGGTCGACCCGGCGCACGGCGTCGATCAGCCGGCGGTACATGCCGGCCAGCCGGCCCCGTTCGAGGGCGGCGGAGGCGGCGGCCAGGACGGCCGGGTCGGCCGGGTCGCCGTCGACCGGGCCGAAGGGCTCGTTGAACAGGTCGTAGCCGAGCAGGGCGGGCTTGCCGCGCAGTTCGCGGGCGACGGCGGTGTACAGCTCGGACTGGGCGCGCCGCAGGTCGGGGTCGTCGTACAGGTGGCGGAAGGCGGCCTGGACGGAGGGCTGGAAGTAGCCGGCGAACCAGTCGTCCGGGTCGGGGGTGAAGGGCAGGCCGTCGTCGCGGGTGGCCCAGGCGGGGGCGCCGCCGTCGCCGCCGAGGAAGTACTGGCCGTAGACGTCCTGGTGGAAGTCGACGACGGCGTACAGGCGGTACTTCCCGGCCCAGTCGAGGAGTCGGCCGAGCCGGGCGAGCTGCCGCCGGTCGTAGTGGCCGCGGACGGGTTCCAGCCGGGACCAGGAGACCGCGATCCGGACCAGGCCGAAGCCGTTCGCGGCGAGCGCGCGCAGGTCGGCCTCGGTGGTCTCGTCGTACTTGTCGAGGTTGAAGCCGCGCAGGTCCAGGACGCGGCCGCGGGCGTCGGTGAAGGCGGTGCGGCCGTCGGGGAGGGTGGTGGCGGAGACCCGGCGGGCGTCGAACGGGGCACCGCCGCCGGACGGGCCGCGGTCGGCGGGCGGGCCGGCCGAGACGGTGCCGAGGACGGCGGCGGCGGTGAGCAGCAGGGCGGCGGCGGAGCGGAGGACGCGCACGGGGGCACCTCGCGGCGGGGTGGGGGAGGAGTGCGCCGATCCTGCCGGAGCCGCCCCCGCCGCACAAGAGGTGAGACATGCTCATGTTTTCCGCGCCGCGCGGACGGGCTCAGACCTCCGGGGCGGCCAGCATCGGCGGCAGGTCGGCGGCCGCGGAGAGCCGGCCCCACAGCAGGTCGGCCAGGGCCTGCACCATCCGGGCGCGCGGGCAGGGGCGGGTCTCCAGCCACCAGTCGCCGGCGGCCAGCACCATGCCGGTGATCGAGCGCCCCCAGGTCTCGGAGAGCAGCGGGCCGTCCCGGCCGAGGTCGATCTGCTGCTGGATGGCCCGGGTGATCTCCTCGGCGATCTGCCGCAGCGCGGGCGCCAGCGCGTTGCCCGCGCCGGTGGGGTCGCCGGGCTCGGGGTGGGTGAGCAGCCGGTACACCTGCGGGCGGGACTCGATCGCGGCCAGGTAGACGTCCAGCACGTGCTCGACCCGGTCGCGGCGCTCCAGCGGTTCGTTGAGGGCCGAGCGGACGGCGGCCAGCAGCCCGGCGGTGTGGCGCTGCGTCAACGCGCCGATCAGCCCGTTCCGGTCGCCGAAGTGCCGGTACAGGATGGGCTTGGTGATGCCCGCCTCGGCGGCGATCGCGTTCATGCTGGCGTTCGGGCCCTCGCGCTGGACGACCCGGTCGGCGGCGTTGAGCAGTTGTTCGCGGCGGGGTTCGGTGGTCATGCGCTGCTCCTCGTGCGGGCGGGTAGGCGGCTCGGCGGGCGTTGACACCGGTTACCTATCGGTAGCAGACTCGCCGCCATGTTACCGGAGGTAACAGCGCAGTGGCGCGGACCCTCCGGCCCGTACGACCGTCTCCTGGAGGCCGACATGACCACCTTCTCGCTCGACCCCGGGCCGGACCAGATCGCCGTCCGGGACTGGCTGCACGGCTTCGCCGCCGACGTGATCCGCCCCGCCGCCGCGGAGTGGGACGAGCGCGAGGAGACCCCCTGGCCGATCATCCAGGAGGCCGCCAAGCTGGGCATCTACTCGCTCGACTTCTACGCCCAGCAGTTCTTCGACCCGTCCGGCGTCGGCATCCCGATCGCCATGGAGGAGCTGTTCTGGGGCGACGCCGGCATCGGCCTGGCCATCACCGGCACCACGCTGGCCGCCGTCGCCGTCCTCGCCAACGGCACCGACGAGCAGATCGGCACCTGGGCCCCGCAGATGTTCGGCACCCCCGAGGACGTCAAGGTCGCCGCGTTCTGCTCCTCCGAGCCCGACGCCGGCTCCGACGTCTCCGCGCTGCGCACCCGCGCCGTCTACGACCAGGCCAAGGACGAGTGGGTGATCAACGGCACCAAGACCTGGGCCACCAACGGCGGCATCGCGCACGTCCACGTGGTGGTCGCCACCGTCGACCCCGAACTCGGCTCCCGCGGCCAGGCCTCGTTCGTGATCCCGCCCGGCACCGAAGGCCTCAGCCAGGGCCAGAAGTTCAAGAAGCACGGCATCCGCGCCTCGCACACCGCCGAGGTCGTCCTCGACGGCGTCCGCGTCCCCGGCCACTGCCTGCTCGGCGGCAAGGAGAAGCTCGACGCCCGCCTCGCCCGGGCCCGCGAGGGCACCAGGGGCGGCGGCAAGAACGCGGCCATGGCCACCTTCGAAGCCTCCCGCCCCGCCGTCGGCGCCCAGGCCATCGGCATCGCCCGGGCCGCGTACGAGGTCGCCCTCGACTACGCGAAGACCCGCGTCCAGTTCGGGAAGCCGATCATCGAGAACCAGGGCGTCGCCTTCCAGCTCGCCGACATGAAGACCCGGATCGACGCCGCCCGGCTGCTGGTCTGGCGGGCCTCCTGGATGGCCGTCAACAACAAGCCGTTCACCAGCGCCGAGGGCTCGATGTCCAAGCTGTACGCCGGGGAGACCGCCAAGTTCGTCACCTCGCAGGCCATGCAGATCCTCGGCGGCAACGGCTTCACCCGCGAGTACCCGGTCGAGCGGATGCACCGCGACAGCGCCATCTACACCGTCTTCGAGGGCACCAGCGAGATCCAGCGGCTGGTCATCGCCCGGGCCGTCTCGGGCGCGCCGATCCGCTGACCCGGCCGGCCCGGCTCAGAACTCCGGCTCGCGGCGCTCCAGGAACGCGGCCAGGCCCTCCCGGACGTCCGGCGCCGTCCGGGAGGCC
This sequence comes from Kitasatospora sp. NA04385, assembly GCF_013364235.1. Lineage (NCBI taxonomy): Bacteria > Bacillati > Actinomycetota > Actinomycetes > Kitasatosporales > Streptomycetaceae > Kitasatospora > Kitasatospora sp. NA04385. The sequence continues at coordinate 5,713,350 of NZ_CP054919.1, forward strand.
CGCTCCCAGGGCGCCAGCGCGGCCGCGGCGTCCGCCGGGGCGACGGACAGCGCCGCCTTCACCGCGCCGATCGTCTGCGGCGAGCGCCGGGCCAGCAGGGCGGCGAACTCCCGCGCCCGGGCGTCCAGCCCGGCCGCCGGCACCACCTCGTCCAGCAGGCCGAACCGCTCCGCCCGGTCGGCGGGCAGCAACTCGCCCGAGAACAGCAGGTACTTGGCCCGGGCCGGGCCGACCAGCGCGGCCAGCCGCAGCGTCGGCACCGCCGGGTACACCACGCCCAGTTTCGCCGGGGTGATGCCGAGCCGGGCGTCCTCGGCGCCCAGCCGCAGGTCGCAGGCGAGCGCCAACTGGCAGCCGCCGCCCACGCAGGCGCCCCGGACCACCGCCAGCGTCGGGCGCGGGAACGCCGCCAGCGCCTCCTCCGCCGCCACGTTCAGCGCGTGGTACGCGTCGGCGGCGGCCGGATCGGCGTACACCCCGGCCAGTTCGGAGATGTCCGCGCCCGCCGAGAACGCGCCCGCCGCGCCCGTCAGCACCAGCACCCGCACGTCCGGGCGGGCGGCCAGCTCCGCCAGCACCCCGGGCAGCGCCCGCCACATCGCGGCGGTCACCGCGTTGCGCCGCTCCGGGCGGTCCAGCAGCAGCACCGCCACCCGGTCCGGGCCCACCCAGCAGCGCAGCCCCGGGGCGCCGGCGGGCAGTTCGGCGTCCCCGGGGCCCGGGCGGTCGAGCGGACGGTCGGTGCGCACGGGCATGGCGTGGCCTCTCGGGGGGACGGCGGGTGCCGCCCCAGGCTTTCACGCGGGCGCCCGCCGGACGACGTGATCCGCGTCAACCCCGGCTACGCCGCGCGGGCCGCCCGCCACTCCGGGGCCAGCATCGACCAGACCTCCAAGTCCAGCCGGACGCCCAGGTGTTCGGTGTGGGCGCGGAGGGTGCCGTCCAGCGTCATGCCCAGGCGCTCGGCGACCGCCCGGCTGCGCAGGTTGACCGTGCTGTTCCACCACTCGGCGCGGTACAGGCCGCGCTCCAGCAGCGCGTAGTCCAGCAGGTGGCGGACGGCCGTGGTGACCAGGCCGCGCCCCCGGGCGGCCGGCTCGCTCCACACGCCGATCTCGCACACCCCGCCCGGGGCGTCGAAGTTCACGAACATCACGCCGCCCACCAGCGTGCCGGCCAGCCAGATCCCGTATATCCGGCCGGTGTCCTCGGCCTGCTTGTCGGCGAACTTCCGCAGCGTGGCCCGGGCGGACTCCGGATCGGTGCTGCGGGTGGCCCACGGGATCCACGGGTCGATCCCGGCCCGGGCCCGGTCCATGTGCTCCAGGAACTCCCCGGACCGCCACGGTTCCAGCGGGCGGAGCTCGGCGTCCTCGGCGAGCGCTACGGCGTACATTCGGCATCCCTTCGGGCCACGAGGTGCGTACCACGCGAGGTACATAACAAACGTTGGGTATGTACCCTAGCGCGCATGACTCCACCCGCCAGGGGCGACCACGAAGCCCGCCGCCGGGACGTCTCGGAAGCCGTCCGGCGGGTCCTCGCCGAACGCGGCTTCGGCGGACTGACCCTGCGCGCCGTGGCCGCCGAACTCGGTGCCTCCACCGGCCTGCTCACCCACTACTTCCCCAGCAAGCGGGCCCTGGTCGCGCACGCGCTGGAGGTCCTCGACCGGCAGGCCCAGGACCGCCGCCGGCCCGCCACCGAGGCGGTCGGCGCCGCCCGCGGCCTGGTCGCGCTGCGCGCCGCCCTGCTCGACGTCCTGCCGCTGGACGCGGCCGCCGCCGCCGACAACCGGGTCTGGATCGGCTCCTGGGACGCCGCCCTCGGCGACGCCGGGCTCACCGCCGGGCACGCCGAGCGCTACCGCCGGGCCCGCCGCAGGATGGCCGAACTCTGCGCGGAGGCCCAGGAACTCGGCGAACTCCCGGCCGGCCGCCCGCCCGGCGACCAGGCCGCGCAGGCGCAGTCCTTCGCCCTCGGGCTGGTGGTGCAAGCGCTGTTCGCCCCGGAGGAGTTCCCGCCGGAGCGCCAACGCGCGCTGCTGGACGGGTTCCTGGCGGACCTGGCGACAGGGCGGCGGTAGCGCGCGGGGCGGGGTCGTCGGCCCCCCGGCTGGGCGGGCGGGGCGGGCGGGGCGGGAACCCCCGCGCCGGGGACGTCACGGCTCTGCAACTCCCCGGACGCGCCGCCGCCGTGCACCGGTACGGTCCCGACGTCCCTCCACCCGCTCCCGGGAGAGTTTCGCCATGCGGATCCGCACCGCCGCCGCCACCGTCCTGCTGCTCGCCGCCGCGACCGCGTGCAGCGGTTCGTCCAGCGGTTCGTCCAGCACCTCCCCGGCGGCGGCGTCCGCGCCGGCCGGGGACCCGCAGCAGTCGACGGGCGCCCCGGCGGCGGCCGGTGGTCTGCCGCCGGAGCCCGACGCGGCGACCGCCGCGCGGTACATCGCGGCGCTGAACGCCATCGACCCGGACATCGTCCACGGCAAGGAGGACACCGCGGTGTCCCGGGGCCGGGACGAGTGCTCGTCCATCGGTCAGGGCAAGGCGGACGACGAACTGGTCAAGCTGGCGCTCCAGAGGTTCACCAGCCCGACCCACCCGCAGGGGTTCGGCCCCGGGGCGGCCGTGCGGATCCTGGACGCGGTGCGCACCCACCTCTGCCCGGCGCCCTGAGTCCGGACGCCCGGGACCGCGGGCCGCGGGCAACGGCTGCGCCCGTCGTCGGCCGGGGCGGTCGGACGATATCCGCCGTGCGTGCGGAAGGGGTGGGCTTGGCCGGTATTTTGCCTGGTCAGTGGCGAGGGGCGCCCCCAGCAGGATTCGAACCTGCGACCTACCGCTTAGAAGGCGGGTGCTCTATCCGCTGAGCTATGGGGGCCGGGGTGCTGACGTCGGCCCGCTTGCCGGGCCTGGGCCGGGACGGGATGTTCCGGGACAGGATACGGGTGTTCAGTTCCGCCCCCTGGACTTCGAAGACCGGACCGGGGTGTGTCGGCCTCCGCGGGGCGGTCCGATAATCGCAGGTAGTGCCGGGGAGTGCAGCGGTCTACCGGCTCTCGGTGCGGGACGTTGTGCAGTCGTTACGGGCCTGCAACCTCACCCGTTATGGATTCGGCGGGGGGCAATCGCCCGGACGGGCCCGCGGGTGGGGGCGGGTTTAGGGGTTCCATCGGTCGGATGACATGGACGGGGCGAGCGGTCGGCCACCCGTTCGTGGTTTCGCCGGTGGCCCGCGGGTGGCCGCGGGGTGTGCGGGCGGCGACCGGAGGGGGCGGGCGGATCCTTGTCGTGCGCACGGCATTGAAATGGTCGATTTCTGACGGAAAAGGCCGTGAATTCACTCGGGTGAGTGAGCCCGGTTTTCCACAGGCCGGGGTTTTCCCCAGGCGCGGAGAAGGAGCTGGTGCGCATTTCCCGGAAGGCGGAGGATCTTTCCCGGCGGAGATTCCGCCGGGAAAGATCACCGGTCGCCGCGGCCGGGAACGGAGGAGCCGGAATGGACGAGGCCCTGGTGACGATGGTCGGGAACGCCGCGTCGGGCGTGACGTACCGGGAGACGGCGGGCGGGGTGTCGGTGGCGAACTTCCGGTTCGCCGCGCGGGAGCGCCGCTACGACCGCGAGCGCGGCGACTGGACGGACGGCGGGACGACCTGGGTGACGGTGGTGGCCTGGCGGCGGCTCGCGGTCAACGTGGTCAGCTCGGTGAACAAGGGCGACCCGCTGCTGGTGAGCGGGCGGCTGCGGGTGCGCGAGTGGGAGCAGGAGGGCGGCCGGCGGGTGGAGGTGGAGATCGACGCCCGTGCGGTCGGCCACGACCTGTCCCGGGGGACGTCCGCCTTCCGGCGCGGCCTGGAGGGCAAGTCCGCCCCGGCGGCGGACGGTTCGCCGGTGGACGACCGTCCGCGGGCGGAGGTCGGGCCGCGGGCGGTGCGGCTGGTGGAGGAGGCCGTTCCGGACTGGATCGTGGCGGCGGTCGCGGCCCGGCGCCGGGCGGAGGAGGCCGGGCCGGTCGGTGGGGCGGCCGGGGAGGGAGGTGCTGATGTGGCGCAGGAAGTTCTGAACTGACCGAATCGGGGCACTTCTTGGACCGGTGGGTGCAATCATGATTGCCGCGGTGGCGCCCCGTGGCTTTATGTCGATACATCAACTGGTCTGGATGATCAGCTCTTTGGTAACAGAACAGCCACGATATCGTCCTGATTCGCTACGGCCCTGGAGCGGCGGGGCCGCCCTCATAGGATGCGTCGGGTCCACACACGTGCAGCGGTGCCACAGGGGGTGCCGCTTTGCCAGGGGCGGGTTGCCGATGGCACGTCGCCGCCCGAAGGGATCCCACATGTTCCACAAGCAGGGGCGGGCCGTTTCCCGCGTCGTTGCTGTCATGCTCGCGTCCGGTCTGACGGTCGGCTCTGGCCTGTTCGCGGCCGGTGCGGCGTCCGCGGCCGGCGGCACCTCGGACGTGACGGCGAAGATCACGCAGGGATCGAAAGAGGACGAGCAGGAGCCCATCAGCTACCTCGACCCCGAGAAGCACATCTGGATCAAGGGCAATGCCGGCCCCTTCTTCATCAAGATCGGCGGCGCCGACCCCGCACTGCCGGTCTACTGCATCGACCTGCTCCAGCCCGCCAGTTGGGACGCCACCTACCACGAGACCGACTGGAACTCCAGCTCGCTCCAGGACAACCCCGGCGCCGGGCCCAAGATCCTCTGGATACTCCAGCACTCCTTCCCCGCCGTGGGCGCCGACGCGCTGAGCGCCGCCTCGGGCGTCAAGGGGCTCAGCAAGGCCGACGCCGCGGCCGGCACCCAGGTCGCCATCTGGTCCTTCTCGGACCCGAACGTCCAGGTCAAGCAGGAGGACAAGGAGGCCAAGGCGTTCACCGAGTGGCTGATCGCCCAGGCCAACCAGAACGGCAAGGGCGAGGAGCCCAAGCCGACCCTCACCCTGGACCCGACCTCGGTCGGCGGCAAGTCCGGCACCACCCTGGGCCCGATCACCGTCGCGGCCGGGGGCGGCACCGCCGCGGTCTCCGTGGCCCTGGACGACAAGGGCACCGCCGCCAAGGTGACCCTGGTCGACGACAAGGGCGACGCCGTCAAGAACGTGAAGTCCGGCGACAAGGTCTACGCCAAGGTCCCGGCCGGAGCCCCCGCCGGCAGCGCCTCCATCACGGCCTCGGGCACCGCCACCTCGTCCGTCGGCCGCGCCTTCGTCGGCCGGATCGACGGCAAGCCCAGCCAGACGCTGATCCTGGCCGGCCACGGCACCGTCCCGGTCTCCGCCAAGGCCGCCATCAGCTGGGGCCTCGGCGCGGTGCCGACCGCCGACGCCGTGGTCGACTGCGCCAAGGGCGCCCTGGTGGTCACCCTCGGCAACAAGGGCGACAAGGACGCGGCCTTCAAGGTGGCGGGCAAGGACTACACGGTCAAGCCGGGCGGCACCCAGACCGTGACCCTGCCGGTCAAGGAGGACGAGAAGTACGACTTCACCGTCACCGGCCCCGAAGGCTTCTCCAAGCAGTTCACCGGTCTGCTGAACTGCAAGACCGACAGCGCCACCCAGTCCCCGGCGCCGTCCACCGGCACCCCGACCCCGGCCCCGACCACCCCGGCCCCGTCGGCCAGTCCGACCGGCCCCGAGCTCGCCTCCACCGGTGGCGGCATGGGCGCCGGCCTGACCGCCGCCATGGCCGGCGTGCTGGTCGTCGCGGGCGGCGCCGCGGTCTACGGCCTGCGCCGCCGCGGCCGCCACAGCCGCGCCTCCTGAACCACGAGCTGAACCCCCGCGCCCGGCCCCCGCGCCGGGCGCGGGGGAACGGCCCCGCCTCCCGGGACAGGGGGGCGGGGCCGTTCGCGTACCGGGAGCCCGCAGCCGGCCGCCCGGGGCCGACCGGGCGCCCACCAGGGCGTTCGGGGCCGCCTTGGCCTTACGGCACAATGGAAGGCTGCAAGCCGATTACTCACGACGACGCCGGAGCGATCTCAACGTGGCGGAATACATCTACACCATGCGCAAGGTGCGCAAGGCACACGGCGACAAGGTCATCCTTGACGACGTGACGCTCAGCTTCCTCCCCGGGGCGAAGATCGGCGTCGTCGGCCCCAACGGCGCCGGCAAGTCGACCGTGCTGCGGATGATGGCGGGCCTCGACCAGCCCTCCAACGGCGACGCCTTCCTCTCGCCGGGCTTCACCGTCGGCATGCTCCAGCAGGAGCCCCCGCTCGACGAGTCCAAGACGGTCCTGGAGAACGTCCAGGACGGCGTCAAGGAGATCAAGGCCAAGCTCGACCGGTTCAACGAGATCGCCGAGCTGATGGCGACCGACTACTCCGACGAGCTGCTCGCCGAGATGGGCACCCTCCAGGAGGACCTGGACCACGCCAACGCCTGGGACCTCGACGTCCAGCTGGAGCAGGCCATGGACGCGCTGGGCTGCCCGCCCGGCGACTGGCCGGTCACCAAGCTCTCCGGCGGCGAGAAGCGCCGCGTCGCGCTCTGCAAGCTGCTGCTGGAGCAGCCCGACCTGCTGCTGCTCGACGAGCCCACCAACCACCTGGACGCCGAGTCGGTGAACTGGCTGGAGCAGCACCTGGAGAAGTACCCCGGCACCGTCGTCGCCGTCACCCACGACCGGTACTTCCTGGACAACGTCGCCGAGTGGATCCTCGAACTCGACCGCGGCCGCGCCTACCCGTACGAGGGCAACTACTCCACCTACCTGGAGACCAAGCAGACCCGTCTCAAGGTCGAGGGCCAGAAGGACGCCAAGCGCGCCAAGCGGCTCAAGGAAGAGCTGGAGTGGGTCCGCTCCAACGCCAAGGGCCGCCAGGCCAAGTCCAAGGCCCGCCTCGCCCGGTACGAGGAGATGGCGGCCGAGGCCGACAAGATGCGGAAGCTGGACTTCGAGGAGATCCAGATCCCGCCGGGCCCGCGCCTGGGCAGCGTCGTCATCGAGGTCGAGGACCTGCACAAGGCCTTCGGCGAGAAGGTCCTGATCGACGGCCTCAGCTTCACCCTGCCGCGCAACGGCATCGTCGGCGTGATCGGCCCCAACGGCGCCGGCAAGACCACCCTGTTCAAGATGCTCCAGGACCTGGAGACCCCGGACAGCGGCAAGGTCAAGGTCGGCGAGACCGTCAAGATCAGCTACGTCGACCAGACCCGCTCCAACATCGACCCGAAGAAGACCCTGTGGGAGGTCGTCTCCGACGGCCTCGACTGGATCAACGTCGGCCAGGTCGAGATGCCGTCCCGGGCCTACGTGTCCGCGTTCGGCTTCAAGGGCCCGGACCAGCAGAAGCCGGCCGGGGTGCTCTCCGGCGGTGAGCGCAACCGCCTCAACCTGGCGCTGACCCTCAAGCAGGGCGGCAACCTGCTGCTCCTCGACGAGCCGACCAACGACCTCGACGTCGAGACCCTGTCCTCGCTGGAGAACGCGCTGCTGGAGTTCCCCGGCTGCGCCGTGGTCATCTCCCACGACCGCTGGTTCCTGGACCGGGTGGCCACCCACATCCTCGCCTACGAGGGCGAGAGCAAGTGGTTCTGGTTCGAGGGCAACTTCGAGTCCTACGAGAAGAACAAGATCGAGCGCCTCGGCGCCGACGCGGCCCGCCCGCACCGCGCCAGCTACAAGAAGCTGACCCGCGACTGACACCCGGGCCGACCCCCGGGCGCCACACCGGTCCGGCGGCCCGCCCCCCGCGGGCGGGCCGCCGGACCGCGGCCCGTAGGCTGCCTACGGGTACCTACGGGTACGGAGAAATTCGAGGAGAACACCGTGGCTCGCCACATCTACGCCTGCCCCCTGCGGTGGTCCGACATGGACGCCTTCGGACACGTCAACAACGTGGTCTTCCTGCGCTACCTGGAGGAGGCCCGGATCGACTTCATGTTCACCCAGGCCGCCGAGGCCGGGGCCGGGGAGTTCGCGGGCGGCTCGGTGGTGGCGCGGCACGAGATCGACTACAAGCGCCCGCTGGTGCACCGCCCCGAGCCGGTCACCATCGAGACCTGGGTGACCAGGATCGGCGGCGCCTCGCTGACCGTCTCCTACGAGATCAAGGACGTCGCCGAGGACGGCACCGAGACGGTGTACGTCACCGCCTCCACCGTGGTCGTCCCCTACGACCTCGCCGAGGCCCGGCCGCGCCGGATCAGCCCGGTCGAACGGGAGTTCCTGAGCCGGTTCACCGAGGAGCAGCCGGCCGGCTGCGCCGCCTGACCGGACTCTCCTCGCACCGCTGAAGAAACGAGCTGAACCCCGGTGACCGTGCGGACCACCCGACTCGACCTCGCCGACCCGCGGGAGGGCGCCGACCTGGCCGCCTTCCTCGGCCGGCTGCTGCGCTTCGACCGCGCCGCGGCCGTCCGGCTGCAGGCCGTGCCGGGCGCCGGCGGCGGCGTGCTCGCGGTGTTCGGACGGCTGCCGCTCGGCGGGGCCGCGGTGCTCGCGGTGCGCACCGTGCGGCTGGCCGGACTCGACGCGGCCGCCGACCTGACCGTCTCGGCCGGCCAGCTGCTGGAGTCGGTGGACGAGGAGGGCGCCGCGCTCGCCCTGCCCGCCCCGGTCACCGGCCCGTCCTGGGCCGGGCTGCTCCCGCCGCGCTCCGGCTGGCAGCCGCTCGGGCAGCCCCCCGTCGACCGGGTGGTGGGCGAAGTGCTCGCCGCCGTCGAGGAGTTCAAGCGCCGCACCGCCGAGGTGCCGGACCACCACCGCACCCGGCAGGCGGTCGACGCGATCGCCGACGAGATCTGGTCCCGGCCGCTGGGCGCCGCCGAGGGCCTGCCGCTGCGGGCCGCGCACGCCGCCCACGCGATCGGGTTCCTACGGCCCGGCGCCCGCTGGCCGCGTACCGGGCCGGTGCCTGGCTGCGGCTGGACGCGCCCGCCGGGTCCGTCGCGCTGCGCACCGCCGCCGCGCCCGGCGTCGGCCTGGGCCTCAGCCCGCTGCGCTGAGCGGCCCGCGTCGGGTCGGCAGTGCGGCCCGGCCGGCCCGGCCGTCCGCCCCGGGGCCGGCCCGCCCGGTCTCAGCCCGCGGTGTTGACCATCGAGGCGGCGGCGTACGTCATGTAGTTCCACAGCTCGCGGTCGGCCTCGGCGGGCAGCGCCAGCTCGTCCAGGGCGGCGCGCATGTGCTTCAGCCAGGCGTCGTGCGCGGCCCGGTCGACCTTGAACGGGGCGTGCCGCATCCGCAGCCGCGGGTGGCCGCGGCGCTCGCTGTAGGTGCGCGGGCCGCCCCAGTACTGCATCAGGAACAGCGCGAAGCGCTCCTCGGCCGGGCCGAGGTCCTCCTCCGGGTACATCGGGCGCAGCAGCTCGTCCTGGGCGACACCCCGGTAGAAGAGGTGGACCAGCCTGCGGAAGGTCGCCTCGCCGCCGACCTGGTCGTAGAAGGTCTCCTCGGGTGCGGTGGTGGTCTCTCGCCCGGTGTCAGTCACCCGTCCATGGTCGCAGACGCCGACGAGGGCCGTACACCGGGACTTCCGGCGTACGACCCCCGTCCCGGGGCGGTCGCGGCTACGCGTCGTCCCAGTTGAAGAAGCGCCACGCGACGGCGCACAGCACCGCGGTGAAGCCCAGCAGGATGCCCATCGCGGGCAGCGCCTCGGCGAGGCCGCCGCCCTGGCTGAGCACCGACTTCGCCGGGACGATCAGGTAGCGCAGCGGCAGCGCCCGGGAGACGTCCTGCAGCCAGCTCGGGGCGAAGTCCAGCGGGATGAACGCGCCGCCGAGGAAGGACATCGGCAGGATGATCAGCTGGTTCATGCCGTTGGCCGACTCCTCGGTCTTCGCCAGCGAACCGGTGACCAGGCCGATCGACATGAACGCCAGGGTGGCGCAGACCACCAGCGGCAGCACCAGCCACCAGTTGCCGGTCAGCTTGAGCCCGAAGTAGTCGATCTGCGCGACCAGCAGGAACAGCGCGGTCTGGGCGAGCGCGACCAGCACGCTGACCAGCACCCGGGCGCCGACGATGGTGCCCGCCGAGATGGGCGCCAGCCGCAGTCGGCGCAGCACCCGGCTCTTGCGCCAGGTCACCAGGGTGAAGGAGGCGCCGTAGACCGCGCCCATGGCGACGGCGTAGGCGAGCAGGCCCGGGGTCAGGTACTGGATCGGCTTGGTGGAGTCGTCCTCGACCTTGGCCGCGTCCAAGGTGTACTTCGGGGGGGTGTTCGAGGCCGCCTGGTTGGCGCTCTGCACCACGGAGTCGACGATGCCCTGCACGGTGCCGGCCTTGACCTGGTCGGCCTGGCTGAAGCGGAGCACCAGGGTGCCGTCCGGCCGCTGCGTCACCAGGCCGTCCAGGTCGCCCTTCCGGACCTTGGCGAGGGCGTCGTCCTCGCTCAGGCCGGTGGTGATCTCCAGCGCGTCCAGCGCGCCCCCGGCCCGGGTGCGGGCGTCGTCCAGCACCTTGACCTGGCCGACCTCGGCGACCTTGACGTGGGTGCTGCCGCCGCCCTTGTAGAGGACGCCGAACAGCAGCAGGAACATCAGCGGCAGCGCCAGGGTGAAGAACAGCGTGCCCTTGTCGCGGACGAAGCCCAGCAGCATCACCCGGGACAGGCCGACGAAGGCGTTGCCCTTCTCCCCGTCGCGGGCGGGGCCCGCGGCCGGTCCGGCACCCGGGGCCCGGGTCGGTTCGGTGGCGGTCATGCCCGGTACTCCCGTCCGGTCAGCTGGAGGAAGACGTCCTCCAGGGTGGCGCCGCGGACCTCCAGGCCGCGCAGCGCGTTCTGCTCGGCCAGCACGGCCAGGACCGGCCCGGGCTCGGCGGTGGACAGCGCCAGCGTGACGCCGTCGTCCTCCAGGTTGGCGTGCACCGCGCCCGCGGCGGTCAGCAGTTCGCGGGCCCGGTCGACGGTCAGCTGCCCGGACTCGATCCGGACTCGGACGGTGTCGTCGATCTCGCGGACCAGCGCGGCGGGGGCGCCGGTCCTCAGCACCTTGCCGTGGTCCATCACCGAGACGCGGTCGCAGAGCACCTCGGCCTCGTCCAGGTAGTGCGTGGTGAGGACCACGGTGCGGCCCTCGCCGTTGATGTCGCGCAGCAGGTCCCACAGGTTGCGGCGGGCCTGCGGGTCGAGGCCGGTGGTCGGCTCGTCCAGGAACACCAGCTCCGGGTCGTGCACCAGCGCGCAGGCGATGGACAGCCGCTGGGCCTGGCCGCCGGACATCTTGGTGGTCAGCACGCCCGCGGACTCGGTCAGGCCGACCCGCTCCAGCATCGCGTCGGCCGCCCGGGCACCGATGCCGTAGAAGGAGGCGAAGGTGCGGATGGTCTCGCGCGCGGTCAGCTTGGCGAAGAAGGCGGAGGCCTGGAACTGCACGCCCATCCTCGGCAGCAGTTTCGGGTTGCGCGGCCACGGCGACAGGCCGAGGATCTCGACCCGCCCCTCGTCGGCCTCCCGGATGCCCTCCAGGATCTCCAAGGTGGTGGTCTTGCCGGCCCCGTTCGGCCCGAGCAGACCGTAGAACTCGCCAGTCGCGACGGAGAGTGACACCCCGTCGACGGCCTGGACATCCCCGTACCGCTTCCGGATCCCGTCCGCGGTTATTGCTTCACTCATGGGGCGAAGCGTAGGGTCTCCGGCCCTTCCCACGGGCGCTTTTGTGCGAATTCTGAGCGTTCCGCGTCAGGCCGTGAACGGGATTGGCCCGCGGCGGGGAGCCGGGCTCCCCGGCCGCGGGCCGGTGGTGACGCAGGGTCAGTCGCCGCGTCGTCAGGCCAGGTGCACCGTGATGGTGGTCCAGGCGCCGACGTGGATCCGGTCGCCGTCGTTCAGCGGGATCGCGGTGTGCGGCGGCAGGGTGTCCGGGCTGCCGTTCATGGTGGTGCCGTTGGTGGAGTCCTGGTCGACCACCACCCAGCTGCCGTCCGGCTGTTCGGCCAGCAGCGCGTGGTGGTGCGAGGCGCCCGGGTCCTCCGGGGAGGCCGACAGGTCGATCTCCGGCACGGTGCCGCGCTGCTGGCTGCGCCGGCCGATCCGCAGCTGGCCGCGGCCGGTCAGCTGGATCCGCCGCTCGGCGGTGTACTGCGGGAAGTACAGCCCCGCCGCCTCCGGGCCGCTGCGGGTCATCATGTCGGTGAAGTAGTCGTGGTCGGGCGCCACCACGGCGAACCAGGTGGCCCGCTGCTGCGGCGCGCCGCCCTGCTGCTGCCCCGGCGGGGTGAGCCGGAACGACGTCCCCGAATCCGGGCCGGACTGCGGCGCTCGGCCCGGCCCGCCGGCGGACGGCTCGGCGTACACCGGGCCGGTGCGCTCGTAGTCGACGTCCGGGAAGCCGGACGCCGGGGGCTTCTCGAAGGACGGCGCGGACGGGGCGGCCTGCGCGGCCGGGTAGCCCGGCTGCTCGTACGGCGACTGCTGCTGCGGCTGCGGCGGCTGGGGGCGCTCGTACGGGGACTGCTGCGGGTGCTCGTACGGCGACTGCGGCGCGTGCGGCTGGCGCTGCTGCGGCTGCTCGTACGGGGCCCGCTGCTGGGGCTGCTCGTACGGCGACTGCTGCTGCGGGGCCTGCGGGCGCTCGTACGGCGGCGGGGCCGGGGGCTCGAACGCGGGCGGGGCGGCCGGGCGCGGCGGCGGCCGGCGGGAAGCCGTAGCCCTGCTGCGGGGGCCGCTGGCCCTGCGGCGGCGCGGGCGGCGGCTGGTGGCCGAGCGGGCCGGACGCGGCGCCCGGCGGGCGGGCGNAGGTGGCCAGGTTGTAGTCGTAGCCGCACTCCTCGCAGTACCGGCCGCTCTGCGGGCTGCGGCAGATCGGGCAGGTCACCAGGCCGGTGGTGGGCGCGGGCGGCGGCGGGGCGCCGTACGGGCCGGGCGCACCGGGCGCGCCCGCGGCGGCCCGGTGGGGTGCCGCTGGGCGGGGTCGGGGTGCGGCGCGGCTCGAAGTAGCCGCCACCGCCGTCCGGCGGGTAGCCGGACGAGGTGTACGGGGGCGGGCCGGGCGGGCCCGGGGGCGGCGCGGCGGGCCCGCCCGGGTGCCCCTGGGCACCGGGGTGTCCCTGGGCACCGGGGTGTCCCTGGGCGCCGGGCTGGGCCGGGCCGTTCGGGAAGCCGGGGATCGCCAGGCCGGGCGGCGGCGTCATCGGGAAGCCGCAGTAGTCGCACCAGTCCTCGGCCTGTGACTCGTGTCCCCTAGGGCAGATCGGCATCAGGTCCCCACTCCAGCAGGTTCGGGTCCGGCGGGTGTCCGGCTCACTTCTTCACGCGCACGGTCTTGGTCGACCGGGTCTCGAGTCTCATCGAGTCGGCCTCGCTCACGTCCTTACGGAACCGAACGGTACCCTCCCGCTCGTCGACCACGTCCACCACCTTCCGCCGCAGCTTGAGGGTGCCCCCGTTGCCGCTGCCGTACGCCAGTCCGACGGCGGCGCCCGGTCGGGCGCTCGCCCGTGCCGCGTCACCGGCCCGGTGGACCGCCGGGGCCTGCGCGCGCACGCGGTGGCTCCGGGACTGGTCGCCCCGAGGAGCCGGTCCCCCGTGCACGGCACGGCCGTCGGTGACGTCGAACCGGGGCGCGCCGGGCTTGGACAACGCGGCCATGCGGAGAACTCCTGTCGGCGGGGCGGCGGCGGGGCGGCGGCGGTGGCGGTCGGGTCAGTCCGCGGCGGGCACGGCGGCGGGCGCCGGGACGGGCGGCGCGGCCGGGCCGGCGGCGCGACGGGAGCGGGCGGTGCGGCGGGAGCAGGGCGGGCGGCGCGACGGGCGGCGCGGCCGGGCGCAGCGGCACGGTGGCGTCCGGCTCGGCGGCCCGCGGCAGCGGCACGTCGAGCAGGGTGGCGTCGTGCGCGGCCGGCGCGGTGGGTGGGTCGATCGGCAGGACGGCGACGGTGATGTTGTCGTGCCCGCCGCGCTCGACCGCGAACCGCACCAGCTCCTGCGCGGTGGCCAGCGGTTCGGCCCGGGCGTCGGCGCGGACGAAGAACGCCAGGTCGGTGGCGGCCTCGGCGTAGTTCCACAGGCCGTCGGTGCAGATCAGCAGCACGCCGGGGACGTGCGGGGTGAAGCTGACGGTGTGCGGGTCGAGGTCCTCGGCGTCGGCGCCGAGCCAGCCGGTGATGGCGTGGGCGCGCGGGTCGGCGTACGCCTCGGCCTCGGCCATCAGGTTGGCGGCGACCATCCGGGCCGCCCAGGAGTCGTCCTCGGTGAGCCGGTACGGCTCGGCGGACTCGCGGTCGTCCGGGATCCAGTAGGCGCGGGTGTCGCCGACCCAGCCGATGGTGACCAGGCCGCCGGAGCTGACCGCGCTGACGTAGGTGCAGGCGGGCGCGTTGCTGTGCCGCCCGTCGGGGGCGGTGCCGTCGTGGGCGAGCGCGGTGACGGCCCGGTTGGCGGCGCCGATCGCCTCGCGCATCGCCTGGCCGGGCTCGCGGCCGGCCGCCAGCGCGGCGACCAGCGAGTCGGCGGCGGCGGTGACGGCGGTGGCGGAGGCCTCGTCGGGGCGGGAGGAGGAGGAGACGCCGTCGCAGACCACGGCGAGCACCGCGGGCGTGCCGGCCGGGCCCTCGGCGGTGGCGACGGTGAACGCGTCCTCGTTGCGGTGGTGCCGCAGGCCGCGGTCGGAGACGGCGGCGACGCCGGTCAGCTCCCGTTCCTGGTGGTCGCGTTCGCGCGGCTGGGCCTGCCCGCAGCGCCGGCACCGGCCGTCGGTGAGCTCGGTGGCGCCGCAGTGCGGACAACTGGGCACGACGGGCAGGTCGCGCAGGGTCGGCGGTCCGGTCAGGGAGGTGCCGCAGGCCCCGCAGAACGCGTCCTGCGAGCCCAGCGGTTCGGCACAGTTCGGGCACTCGGTCTGCTGCGGCATGTTCACACCCATGTCCTGGGGCGGGCCCGGTCGGCCCGTTCCACCCACTCGATCCTCGTCTCGGCCCGGTCGGACAACCGGGCCAACATCCGGTAGGAGTGTTCCAGGGCGAGCCGCAGTTCCCGTTCCGCGGCGGGATGTCCCAGCACGGTCCGCGTGGCGGGTCCTCCGGTCGCTCCCACCGGCAACCGGTCCGGCGCCGGGCCGGGCACCTCGACGGCCGGTTCCGCGCGCCGCCCGGCCCGGGCGTCCGGCCGGCTCGGCACCTCGCGCAGCACGCCGGTCGGCCGCCCGGCCGTCTCCCCGGCGCAGCCCGCCCGTCCGCGGGCCTCAGCCATCGCCGTCCTCTCCCCGCCCGGTGTCCTCGGCCGGCGGCGGCGACGGCGGCTGCTGCGGCTGCCGTTCGGGCGGGCGCAGGGCCTGCTGGAAGCGGCCGACGGCCTCGGCGGCGGCCCGCAGGTCGCACGGGGCGCTCCAGAGCAGCCAGCGGGCCTTCTCGAAGCGCTCGACCACCTCCGGGTCCTCGGCCAGGCCGAACCGGGCGGCCATCGCCTTGTACGCCTCCAGCCGGCCGCGCAGTTCGGCCCGGACGGCGAGCGGCTGGGCGACCTCGGTGAGCGCCTGCCGGGCCCGGCCCAACTCCTTGGCGGCGGCGTCCTCCAGCGCGTCCAGCAGCGGGCCGAGCCGGTGCCACTGGCCGGTCTGCTGGAAGCCGACGGCCTGGCCGATCGCCTCGCGCAGCGCGGAGTGCGGGCCGGGCACGGCGGGCACCTCGGTCGCGGCGATCTTCGCCAGCACCTCGCCGCGCGCCCGGCGGGCCTCGGCGAGCGTCAGGTCGGCGCGCTGGAGCAGGTCGGCGACCTGCTGGAGCCGCTCGTGGGACTCGTCGCGCAGCCGCAGCAGGCCCTCCAACTCGACCCGCACGTCGTCCAGTCGGCGTCCCATCCGGTCGAACCCGGTGGTGTCCACGGCGCCGGTGGGGGAGGCCCAGGTGGCTCGTTGACAGTCAGCAGTTTCGGCGGCCCGGCCGCGCTGCGCGGGCACCCGGCCGGGCCGCCACAGCGCCAGCGGGTCGGCCACCGCCAGGGCCCGCAGCGCGGTCAACTCCTCGGCCAGTTCGGCCAGGTCGTCGGCCAGTGGGTGCCCGCCGGGGCGCACCCCGACCGAGACGGCCAGCATCTGCACCCGGCCGAGCTCGGCGAGCAGCAGGTCGATCCGGGCGGGCAGCGCCGACCAGACCGCGTCGACGGCGCTCACCACCTCGATCACCACCGCGTACCAGCCGTTCATCCGCTCCAGCAGCTCGCCCAGCGTGACCTGCTCCACCAGCCGGTCCGGGGAGGCGAACCGGCCCGACGGGTGGGGGAGCCGGCCGCCGGAGACGGTCACCGAGCGGCCGGCCAACAGCTCGCCGAGCTCGGCGAGTTCGGCCGCGGTGGGCCGGTTGCGCCGGGAGCGGACCGCGCGGGCCGAGGCCAGCGCCTCCGCGTACCGGTCGAACAGCGCCCACAGCAGGGCGACGCCGCCCTCGGCGACCGTCCAGCGCTCCTCGGTCCGTCCGGACAGCTCGGCGCCGGTCAGCAGCCGCAGCCCCGGGTGGTCCTGGAGCGCCAGCAGCGCCGCCTCGACCGCGTCGCGCTCGGCCCCCAGCCGGGCCAGCGCGCGGTCGACCTCCTCACGGTTCATCACCGGGCGGGTCGTTCCGGCCAACGCGGTTCCTCCTCTCGGCCACGGTCGTGGTGACGGGGCGTCGGTCCTGGGGCGGTCGGTGCGACGGCCCGTCGGCCGCCAGTCTCCCCGACGCCCGGTACCGCGCGGACGGCGGTCCCCGGATTCCCGCGCCGGACACCGCTCCGCGCCCCCGCCATCGTCCCCGCCGCAGCCCCTGCCGGAGCCCCCGCCGCCGCCGCTCCCGTGGCGGACCCGTCCCGCCGGTTCCGCGCCCGGCCTGCGGCCGCCCGTCGCCGTCCGGCCCCCTCGTAAGCTGGGCGCCATGCGTCTGACCGGAACAGTCACCCCCGACCGCCCGCTGCTCGTCGTCGCCCTGCCCGAGGAGGCCGCGTACCTCGACGGGGGGCTGCCGGTGCTGCTCACCGGGATGGGCAAGCTCAACGCGGCGGCTGCGCTGGCCGCCCTGCTGGCCGGGGGCGAGCGGCCCGCCGCGGTCGTCAACCTGGGGACGGCGGGCGCGCTCAGGCCGGGTCTCGGCGGCACCCACGAGATCGGCCGGGTGCTCCAGCACGACCTGGACGCCCCGATGCTGGAGCGGCTCACCGGCCACCCGATGGACGGCCCGATCGACCTCGCTCCGGCCGGTCCGGTGCTGGCCACCGGCGACCGCTTCGTCTCCGCCGACGCCGAGCGCGACCTGCTGGCCCGCAGCGCGGACCTGGTCGACATGGAGGGCTACGCGGTGGCCACCGTCGCCCGCCGCGCCGGGCTCCCGGTCCGGCTGGTCAAGCACGTCAGCGACGAGGCCGGCGACGGCGCGGTCCGCAGCTGGCAGGAGTCCGTCGACGACTGCGCCCGGCTGCTGGCCGACTGGGCCCGCACCCGCCTCGGCTGAGCCCCGGCGGGCCCGGGACGCGCCCCCCGGGAACGACGGAGCGCCCGTCCGGACCGCTCGGCGGTCGGACGGGCGCCCGGTGCGCGGAAGGTCAGCCCTGGTACGGGTTGGTGCCCGGCGCCGGGTACTGGCCGGGGGCCGGCGGGTACTGCCCGGCCGGCTGCTGGGGCGGGTACGGGGCGGCGGCCGGGGCCTGCGGGTACTGGCCGGGGACGGGCGCGGCCGGGTACTGGCCGGGGGCGGGTGCTGCCGGGTACTGGCCGGGGGCGGCCGGGCCGCCGCCGAGCAGGGTACCGACGAAGGTGTCCATCTCGGCCCGCCACATGCGGTGGACGTTCAGCCGGGTCGGCTTCGGCTCGTTCGGGAGCTGGAAGCGCAGCGAGCTCCACAGGGTGTTGCGCCGCACGTCGCTGATCGAGGCGCGGGCCTGGTCCAGCGGGATCACGTACAGGACTTCCTGCGGGCGGTTGCTGATCCGGGAGGTGCGGTGGATGACGACCACCCGGTGGGTCAGCGTGACGAAGTAGTACTTGACCATCAGCTGGCCGATGAGGCCGAGGATGCCGTTGGTCAGCCAGGGGCTCGGGCCCGTGATGGTCTGGATGATGGCGATCGGGCGGTCGTTGGGTTCGATCGCGGCGATTGACTCGGTGACCTGTTGCTGAATCGTGGACTTGACGATCGCCATCTGGCGTTGCTCCCGGCGCTTCCAGGCGCACGCCCCCGTCGGACGCGCTGTGAGCGCGCGACTCTAACAACCGGGTCGGACGTCTTCAACGGACAGATCAGGCATCCCGGACGCCATGACCGGATTTTCACCCAACCGATACCGGGCCCGGGAACTCGGCGGCGATGTGACGCACCGTCACCTCAGGGGCGGGTGTGCCGCGGCGACAGGTGCCGGGCCAGGACGTCCAGCGCGGCGGTGACCTCGGCGAGCCGCGCCGGGTCCGGGTCCGGGCCGAGCGCGGCGGCGAGCGCCTCGTCGACGCCGGCGGCGCGGACGGCAGCGACCCGGGCGGAGGGGCGTTCGGCGGGGTGGACCAGGGTGCGCCGCCGGTCGGCCGGGTCCGGTTCGGTGCGCACCGCGCCCGCCTCCTTGAGCCGGGCCACCGCCGCGGAGATCTGGCTCTGCGGGAGCCCGGTGCGGGCGGCGGTCTCGCCGACGGTGGTGCCGGGGTGGGCGCTGATGTCGCTGGCCGCGACCAGGGTGTTGCGGGTGCCGCCGGGGTGGCGGCCGCTGCCGCCGGGGGGCTCGGGCAGGGCGTCCTCGCCGATCTTCATCAGGGCGCGGCCCAGCAGGAACAGTTCGACTCCGTCCACGGGCCGATGGTACATCGAACCAGATGCATCGAAGTAAATACATCTAACTTGATGCATCGAGTTCGATGGATTAGCGTGGTGGGCGGAGCGGCGGACCGACCGCCGCGGAGGGGGATCCCGATGTCCGTCACCGGCACGCTCGCCGTACCCGGCGCCGTCCTGCACCACCGCACCGAGGGCACCGGCCCGCTGCTGCTGATCTCGCAGAGCGGCGAGGGCGACGCCGACCGCACCGTCGACCTCGTCGCGCACCTGGCCGACACCCACACCGTGCTCACCTACGACCGGCGCGGCCTGTCCCGCAGCCGCCTCGACCACCCCGAGCGGGGCACCAGCCTGGCCGAGCACGCCGACGACGTCCGGCGGCTGCTGGAGGCGGTCGCCGACGGGCCCGCGCTGATGCTCGGCTGCAGCTTCGGCGCGGTGATCGGCCTGCACGTCGCCGCCCGGCAGCCCGGGCTGCTGCGCACCCTGGTCGCCCACGAGCCCGTCGCCCCCGGCCTGCTGGCCCCCGCCGAGGCCGCCCGGCACCGGCGCGAACTCGTCGAGCTCCAGGAGCTGTACGGGCGCGCGGGCCTGGCCGCCGTCCTCCCCGAGATCGCCCGAGTGCTCGGCATCGACCCGGCCGCGGCCGACGCCGAACCCGGCCTCACCCCGCAGCCGCTCGACGCCCGGCGGGCGGCCGGCTTCGACCGCTTCGTCCGGCACGACTTCACCGCCGTGGTCGAGGACGTCCTCGACCTCGCCGCCGTCCGCGCCTCCACCACCCGGATCGTGCCCGCCGTCGGCCGCACCACCCCGCCCGCCGTGTTCGACCGCCGCTGCGCCCAGGCCCTCGGCACCCTGCTGGACGCACCGGTCGAGGTGCTGCCCGGCGGCCACAACGGCAACACCAGCCACCCCCGGGCCTGGGCCGCCCGACTCAAGGAACTCTTCGCCCAAGTGGGTTGACCCCGCCCGTCGTCGCGGTGCTGTGCGGGGTGAGCGTCGGGCCGCCGTCGTCGCCGACGGACAAGGCCGAGGTCAGACCGTGCCGAACTCGCCGGACACGGTGGCGGAGACGAAGGCCGCCCAGGCGCCCGGGGCGAACTCCAGGTGCGGGCCGCCGGGGTCCTTGGAGTCGCGGACGTGGCCCGGGTTCGCGTCGTCCACCTCGATGCACACGCCGCCGTCGTTGTTGCTGTAGCTGCTCTTACGCCACTGGCGAGGCGCTACGGGAGACTGAGGGGCAGGGCGCATCTGCGGTGATTCCTTCCAGCATGGATCTGACCACGAGCCCAGTGTCCCGGGGAGCCAATGCTTGAGCCCGCAGCAGATTGTAGAGGGCTTCGCGCTCTTTGACGTCTCGGGCTCCTTCGAAGACCGTCCCCGTGCGGCTGCTCTCCTCGTAGGCCACTCGCTTGCCGTCCGCCAGTGTCAGCAGCCCGAGTGATGCCGTCTCCGAGTGCCCGCCTGCGGCGTAGGGCAGCAACTGGACCGTGACGTTCGGCAATTCCGCCACGTCGAGGATGGCCCGCAACTGCCCGGCCATCACTTCGGGGCCGCCGTAGGCCCTGGCGAACGCGCCTTCGTCCAGGATGAACCAGTACTGGCATTCCTGGCTGTTGCGCATGCGGACCTGCCTGCCCAGCCTGGCGCGGACCCGCTCCTCCACTTCCTCTCCCGAGGTGAAGGGCAGCCCGGCTTGCAGGGCGCACCGGGCGAACGACTCGGTCTGAAGCAGGCCGTGCACGTTGGGGCTGTAGGACTCGTCGATCAAGGCCCGGTCGGCAAGGGACAAGATCCCCTGGTACTTCGCGGGATGGTTCTCCCGTCGGGCCAGCGGCAGCAGCCGCATGAAGTGGCCGCCCGTCTCGAAGACCCGGTCCAACTGCTCGGACAGGCCCTCGGGCACGCGGTAGTCCCCGCTCTCCACCCGGGACAGCGTGGCGATGGAGGAGAGCGCCTCGGTAGCCAGGCGGGACAGTGGCCAGCCGCGTTCTTCGCGGAGCCGCAGGACCTCGGAGCCGTAGAAGTGACGTGCACTCAGCGTCGGATCGGGTCGTCGCTTCTGAAAGGCCATCGCTGCCTTCTCCTCCCCGCCACGTTGCGTGCCTTGCGTGCAACGGGCCCCAGGAACCTAGGCGTTCCAGCCACCGGATGGAACGCGTCTCTCCTGTTCAGGGTAGCTCCGGTCGGCGACTATTGGAGCACGGAACGTGACATTCGCGAAGCGGGGAAACGAGCGGTGACCGCCCTGGCCGACTCCTTGCTCAACCGGTCTCACGAGGGAGGACACGCATGACCGCAACCCTGGAACCACCCGTCCGTGATACGCGCACGGTGCCGCACGGCGTACTGGCTCGGAGCGTCTCGAACGGTACGGGGGCGTCGGAGTACGGCGCGATGACGGAGGTGTTCACCAACCTGTTCCACGTCACGGCAAAGGGCCGGGCGGGGATCGTGGGCGTCCACGACGGGCAGCTCGAACGGCTCGCGGTCGAGGAGTTGCGTGCGCTCGACGTGCGACAGGTGACGCTCGACCGCGCGCGGTGTCGGACGGGCTGCGAAGTCGACGCCGACCGTCGGTGAACTGTGCGGGAACTGCGGAAGGGGTCGGCTCGCGGTCATGCCGGACGGCTCGATCTCGCCCTGCGTCCTCGGGCGGTGGATGCGACCGGGCCGCTCCCGGGTACGTACGACCGCATCGTGTCGACCGTCGGCGTCCGCCCCGTACCGGCCTCCTGGCTCGCCGCGCTGCGCCCGGGCGGGCGGCTGGTCACCACGATCCGGGACACCGCGCTGGTCCTGACGGCGTGGAAGACGTCCGACGGCGGGGCCCGGGGGGTCATCGAGCGGGACTGGGCCGGGTTCATGGGCACCCGTCACGACGCCGACTACCCGCCCGGACCGGTCGAGGCGTTCGAGACAGCCCGGGAAGCCGACGGCTCGTGGGCCCGCGCCGAAGCCGCCCGGTTCGAACCCCCGACCGTCCACCAGGGCGGCCCCCGGCGGCTCTGGTCCGAACCGGAGAGCATCCGCACCCGTCTCCTGGTCGAGGGCGGTCTGCCCCTGTACGGGTGCGACGCCACCGTGCGCCCGGACGGTACCGTCCAGCTGTCCCGCGGCCGGTGGGAAGCCACCGTCACCTGACCACCCGCCAGGGCATCCACCCCGCCCGCCGCGCCCACCGACGGCGCACTGCCCGGCCGGGCGCGTCCGCCGTGCTTACGCTCGCCCGGCCCGGACCGGGGCGGTGACGCGTGCAACGGGAGAGCGGATGACTGGACGGATGCGCACGGCGGTGCGCGGGCTGGTGGCACTGCTGCTGGCGGCGGGCCCGGTGGTGGCCGTGCCGCAGGCGGTGGCGGACCCGGCGACCGGCGGGACGGTGATCGTGGACGAGACCTTCCAGGGCTCCTCGGTGCCGGACCCGTCCTGGGAGCCGCTGGGCGACACCTGCCTGACCGGAGCCCCGGCGGGCAGCACGCCCGCGCCCGGTGACGCGCCGATCCCGTCCTGCCCGACCGGCGGCACCCCGGCCGCGCCGGTGCCCGGCGTGGTGCCCGGCTACCTGCAGCTGAACGACTCGGCCGGGTTCGTCGGCGGCTCGGTGCTGTACCGCCGCCCGGTGCCCGCCTCGGCGGGCCTGTCGGTGACCTTCGAGCAGTACCAGTACGGCGGCAACCAGCAGCCCGGCGACGGCATCGGGTTCTACCTGGTGGACGGCTCGACCCCGTTGGACTCGAAGGGCGCGGACGGCGGCAGCCTCGGCTACGCGCAGCGCAACCTCAGCCCCGGCGTGGTCGGCGGCTACCTCGGCGTCGGCCTCGACATGTACGGCAACTTCTACAACGACGGCGAGAACCGCGGCGCGGACTGCCCCACCGGCCAGCAGTCGCCGGTCAAGGTGGACGGCCCGGTCGCGCCCAACGTGATCACCCTGCGCGGCCCGGGCGCCGGCATCTCCGGCTACTGCTACCTGGCCTCCACCACCCGGCCGCCGGCCGGTGACCCGCCGCGGGCCGCGACCACGCTGCCCGGCAGCCTCGGCACGCCGTTCGGCACCACCGACCCGGCCGAGGCCAAGCGCACCGTCAACGTGCAGATCACCCCGGCGCCCTCGCCCCGGGTGATCGTCCAGGTGGACTTCCAGGACGGCACCGGCTGGCACCAGGTGCTGGACGAGCCGGCCCCGGCCGGGCTGCCGTCCACCTACAAGTTCGGGTTCAGCGCCTCCACCGGCGGCTCCACCGACGTCCACCTGATCCGGAACGTCAACGCCTCCTCGATCCTGCCGCTGGGCGCGCTCGACCTGGTCAAGCAGGTCGACCGGACCGGCCCCCCGCTGCCCGCCGTGATCACCGCCGGGACGGTCGTCCCGTACCAGTACGTGGTCACCAACGCCGGTGTGGTGCCGGTCAGTTCGCTGGCCGTCACCGACGACAGACTGGCGCCGGTGAGCTGCCCGTCCACCACCCTGCCGCCCGCGCCCGCGCCCGGCTCGACCGTGGTGTGCACCGGCAGCTACACCGTCACCGACGCCGACGTCGCCGCCGGGAAGGTCGTCAACACCGCGAACGCCACCGCGACCCCGGACATCGGCGACCAGCTGCACGCCGGACCGTCCACCGTCACGGTGCCGCTGGTCTCCTCGATGACGCTCGACAAGGAGGCGGTCACCCCCGCCCCGCACACCGTCGGCCAGGTGGTCGACTACACCTTCACCGTCACCAACACCGGCGGCTCGACGCTCTCCACCGTCGTCGTCCGCGACCCGCTGATCACCGACCTGGCCTGCCCCGCCTCGGTGGTGGAGCCCGGCGGCTCGCTGGTGTGCACCGGCAGCCACACCGTCACCGCGGACGACCTGGCGGCCGGCTCGTTCACCAACACCGCCACCGCCGAAGCCGTCTCCCCGATCGGGCAGAGCGTCACGGCCGACCCGTCCACCGCGACCATCCCGGTGGTCTCCGCCGACGACTTCGCCGACCTCGGCGTGACCGTCACCGCCGACCCGACGGTGCTGCCGGTCGGCTCCACCACCACCTTCACCGTCACCCTGCACAACTACGGGCCGCACGGGGCCACCAACGCGGTCGTCGCCAACCCGGTGCCCGCCGGGACGACCCTGCTCACCGCGACGCCCGCCGCGGGCACCGCGTACGACCCGGCGACCGGCACCTGGACGGTGCCCGCGCTGGCCCCGGACGGGACCGTGCAGCTCACTCTGCTGGTCCGGCTGGACGCCGCCGCGCCCGCCACCGACACCGCCACGATCACCTCCGCCGACCAGTACGACCCGGTGAAGGGGAACAACACGGCGAACGCCACCGTCCGGCCGCTCAACGAGACCGACATCGCGATCGGCAAGAGCGCCGACCCGGCGCGGCAGACCGTCGGCGGGCAGACGGTGTTCACCGTCACCGCCACCAACAACGGCCCGGCGCCCGCCACCGGACTGGCCGTCACCGACCCGGTCCCGGCCGGCCTGGAGCTGGTCCGGGCCGAGCCGGACACCGGGAGCTACGCGGCCGCCACCGGCGTGTGGACGATCGGCGACCTCGCCGTCGGCGGCCGGGCCCGGCTGCTGCTGACCGTCCGCGCCGCCGAGCCCGGCGCCCGCACCAACACCGCCGACCTGACCGCCCTCGACCAGCGGGACACCGACCCGTCCAACAACAGCGCGAGCGCCACCGTGACCGTCGACGCTCCCAGCCCCTCGCCCAGCCCGTCGCCGTCGCCGTCGCCGTCGCCCAGCCCGAGCCCGAGCCCGTCGCCGAGGCCCGAGCCCACCGGGCACCCGCACCACCACGGCCCGGAGCTGCCCGGCACCGGCGTGCCGGCCGCCTACGCGGGCGCGGGCGCCGTCGCGGTGCTGCTGCTGATCGGCGGCGGCGTGCTGGTCGCGGCCCGGCGCGCCCGCGGCCGACGGAGCTGACGCCCGGGCAGTGACCCGCGGGCAGTGACCCGCGGGGCGACGGAAACCGCCGGCGGGAGCGGGCGAGGCATGTGCGGTGCCTCGCCCGCTCCCGCCGGCGGCGGTCGTGCGGGGGTGCGGTCGTGCGGGGGTGCAGGGGTGCGGGCCGGTCAGGCCGCGATCGGCCGGGCCGTCGGGTACGCCTCGCGCAGCCGGCGGTGCACCTCGGGGGCGGCGCCCAGGTGGTCCAGGCCCAGCAGGGCCGCGCCCAGCACCGGCGGGGCGACGACCACCCGCGGTTCGGCGAGCGGCGCGTCGGCCGCCAGCCGGGCGGTCAGGTTGTCCAGCAGCAGCGGCTGCCGGGAGGCCAGCACGCCGCCGCCGAGCACCACCGGCACCGGCTGCCCCAGCAGGTCCAGCCGGGTCAGCGCGACCACGGCGAGCCGGGCCACCTCGTCGGCCTGCCGGTCGATCAGGCCGAGCGCCACCGGGTCGCCCGCGGTGCCGGCCGCGAACAGCACCCGGCAGACCTCGTGCAGCCGGGCCCGGTCGATGAGGCCCAGGTGCATCGCCTCGGCGACCGCGTTGGCGCCCTCCAGCCCGAAGTGGGCGCCGATCATCGGGGAGAGCAGGGTGGGGCCGCCGCGGCCGTCCTCGGCGCGGGCCGCGTGCCACATCGCCTCCTCGGCGAGCCCGCCGCCGCCGCCCCAGTCGCCGGTGACCCGGCCGAGCGCGGGCCAGCGGGCGGTGCGCCCGTCCGGCCGCAGGCCGACGCAGTTGATGCCCGCGCCGCAGACCACCGCGACGCCCAGCGGCCCGTCGGTGCCGGCCCGCAGCAGGCCGAAGGTGTCGTTGGCGACGTGCACCGACGGCGCCCAGCCGTAGCCGGATATCGCCTCGTGCAGCCGTTCCTCCTCGACCGGCAGGTCGGCGTTGGCCAGGCAGGCGCTGACGTGGTCGGTCAGCGGCCGCCCGCCGGGCCGCCAGTCGGCGCCGGCCTGCCGGGCCAGGTCCTCGACCAGCGGGGCGAGCGCGGCGACGGCCGCCGCCGCGCCGGTGTGCTGCGGCTGGAAGCCGCCGCCGCGGGCCCCGGCCAGGACGGTGCCGTCGGCGCCGACCAGGGCCAGGTCGGTCTTGCTGTTGCCGGCGTCGATGGCGAGGACGCCGGGCAGGAGTGCGGAGTGGCTCATCGGCCGGTCCCCCCGTGGTGGTGCTCGGAGCTGGTGGGGTGGTGCACGGTCATTGTGCCGGTCACGCCCAGCTCAGGTGCGCGCGGTTGTGCGCCAGCAGCCGGTCGGTGAGCTGGTCGGCCGTCTCGATCTGCCCGACCAGCGGGTGGGCGAGCAGCGCGTCGAACACCCGGTCCCGGCCGCCCTTGAGCGCGGCGTCCAGCGCCAGGTGCTCGTACGCGGTGACGCCCGCGATCAGGCCCGCGTAGAGCGGCTCGACCGGGCGCTGCGGCAGCGGGCGGACGCCGGCGGCGTCGACCTCGGCCGGCACCTCGATCACCGCGTCGTCGGGCAGGAACGGCAGCACGCCGTCGTTGCGGGTGTTGACCACCTGGACGGTGGTGCGGCCGTCGGTGCCCAGCAGCGAGGCGATCAGCTGCACCGCGGCCTCGGAGTAGAACGCGCCGCCGCGCTTGCCGAGCAGCTCGGGCTTGGTGTCCAGGGCCGGGTCGGCGTACATCTCCAGCAGCTGCTGCTCGATCGCGGCGACCTCGGCGGCCCGGGAGCCCTTGACCTTCAGCTCCTCCACCACCAGGTCGTGCTGGTAGAAGTACCGCAGGTAGTACGAGGGGACGACGCCGAGCCGGCTGATCACCGGCAGCGGCAGGTGCAGGTCGGCGGCGATCGCCTCGCCGTGCTCGGCGAGCAGCTGCGGCAGCACCTCGCGGCCGCCGGCCGCGCCGGCGGAGTCGAGCAGGGTGACGCCGCGCTCCCAGGTCAGGTGGTTCAGGCCGACGTGGTCCAGGCGCACCAGCTCCGGGTCGACGCCCAGGTGGGCGGCGAACTTGCGCTGGAAGCCGATCGCGACGTTGCACAGCCCGACGGCCTTGTGCCCGGCGGTCTGCAGGGCGCGGGTGACGATGCCGACCGGGTTGGTGAAGTCGACGATCCAGGCGTCCGGGTTGGTGCGGCGGACCTGCTCGGCGATGTCCAGCACCACCGGGACGGTGCGCAGCGCCTTGGCGAGGCCGCCCGCGCCGGTGGTCTCCTGGCCGACGCAGCCGCACTCCAGCGGCCAGGTCTCGTCCTTGTCGCGGGCGGCCTGTCCGCCGACCCGCAGCTGGAGCAGCACCGCGTCGGCGCCCTGCACGCCCGCGGCGACGTCGGTGGCGGTGGTGACGGTGGCGCCGTGGCCCTGCTTGGCGAAGATCCGGCGGGCCAGGCCGGCGATCAGCTCCAGCCGGTCGGCCGCCGGGTCGATCAGCACCAGTTCGCCGATCGGCAGGGTGTCGCGCAGCCGCGCGAACCCGTCGATCAGTTCCGGCGTGTAGGTGGAACCGCCGCCGACGATTGCCAACTTCAGTGCGGACATCAGCCCTTGACCCCTGTCAGTGTGACGCCTTCGACGAAGGCGCGTTGTGCGAAGAAGAACAGTACGAGCACCGGCGCCAGCACCAGCAGCGTGGCCGCCATGGTGAGGTTCCAGTTGGTGTGGTGGGCGCCCTTGAAGGACTCCAGCCCGTAGCTGAGGGTCCAGGCGCCCGGGTTCTCGGAGGCGTAGATCTGCGGTCCGAAGTAGTCGTTCCAGCAGCAGAAGAACTGGAACAGCGCGACGGCGGCGATCGCGGGCTTCGCCATCGGCAGCACCACCCGCAGCAGGGTGCGCAGTTCGCCGCAGCCGTCGATCCGGGCGGCCTCCACGTACTCCTTGGGGATGGTCAGCAGGAACTGGCGCAGCAGGAAGATGGTGAACGCGTCGCCGAACGCCATCGGGATGATCAGCGGCCACAGCGAGCCGGTCAGGTGCAGCTGCTTGGCCCAGAACAGGTACATCGGGATGACGGTGACCTGCGGCGGCAGCATCATCATCGCCACCACCGCCATCAGCGCCAGGTTGCGGCCGCGGAAGCGGAACCGGGCCAGCGCGTACGCCACCGGCAGGCTGGAGACCACCGTCAGCACGGTGCCCAGGCCCGCGTACAGCAGGGTGTTGCGCCACCAGGTGAGGAAGCCGGGGGTGTGCCACACCTTCGCGTAGTTCGACCACTGCCAGTGCTGCGGCCACAGGTCGGTGGTGAGGGCCTGGTGGTCCGTCATCACCGAGGTGAGGAAGACGAAGACGAACGGCAGCAGGAAGAACAGCGCGGCGGCGACCGCGGTGGAGTGCACCGCGACCCAGTGCAGGGCGGCGCGGCGGCGGGCGGCCCGGGCCGCGGCGGCCGGGGTGGGCAGCGGGCGGCGGCGGGGGAGGGTGGAAGCGAGTGCCATGGGTCAGTCCTCCGCCAGGAAACCGGACTTGCGGCGCAGCAGGACGCCGGTGAACGCCATCGAAAGGGTGAACAGGATGAGGGCGACGACGCAGGCCGAGCCGGTGTCGAAGCGCTGGAAGCCGAGGCTGTAGACCATCTGCGGCAGCGTCCAGGTGGAGCCGTGCGGGTAGCCGGGCTCGAACTGCTGCCCGGAGCCGCCGATCACGCCGGAGGCGACCTTCCCGGCCACGATCGCCTGGGTGTAGTACTGCATGGCCTGGATCACGCCGGTGACCAGCGCGAACACCACGATCGGCGAGATGTTCGGCAGGGTGACGTACCGGAAGCGCTGGAAGCCCCCGGCGCCGTCGAGTTCGGCGGCCTCGTACTGCTCGGTGGGCACGTCCAGCAGCGCCGCCATGAAGATCACCATCAGGTCGCCGATGCCCCACATCGCCAGCAGCGTCAGCGCGGGCTTCGACCAGGACGGGTCGGTGAACCAGCCCGGCTGCGGCAGGCCCAGCTCGCCCAGCAGGTGGTTGACCGGCCCGGTGCCCGGGTTCAGCAGGAACGCGAACGCCATCGTCGCGGCCACCGGCGGCGCCAGGTACGGCAGGTAGAAGGCGGTGCGGAAGAACCCGGAGCCGGACTTCACCTTGGTGACCAGCATCCCGATGCCCAGGCCGAACACCACCCGCAGCGAGACCATCACCACGACCAGCCACAGCGTGTTGCCCAGGCCCTGCCAGAAGAACGGGTACTTGGTGAAGACGTAGTCCCAGTTCTGCAGGCCGGCGAAGGTCGGCGGGGCGAACCCGTCGTAGTGCATGAACGAGAAGTAGACCGTCGAGACGAGCGGGTACAGGAAGAAGACGCCGAACCCGATCAGCCACGGGGAGAGGAAGGCCAGGGTCCTGGCCCGCTCCCGCCGGCGCTTGGCCCGCAGCGCCGGCGGGACGGTGGAGGTCACGGACGCCATGTCACTTCGCCTGGGCCACGGCGTCGTCGATCTCCTTGGCGGTGGCCGTCAGGCCCGCCCGGAGGTCGGTCTGCTGGCCGGACTCCACCGCGTAGCTGAGGTTCTGCAGCGACACCTGGTAGGCGCCGCCGTTGACGCTCGCCGGGGTGGTCGAGGAGTGCGGGTTCTTCGCGACGTCGACGAAGGTGCGGAAGTTCGGGTCCGCGTCCAGCTTCGGCGAGTCCAGCGCGGCCAGGGTGCTCGGCACGTTGTGGATCGCGTTGGCGAAGGACACCACCGCGTCGGTGTCGGTGGTCAGGTACTTGACGAAGGTCCAGGCCGCGGTCTGCTTCTTCGAGCCGTTGGCGACGCCGACGATGGTGCCGGTCTGGTAGCCGCGCCCGTACGTCGCGGCCTGGTCGTCCGGCACCGGGAACGGCGCGGTCGCCCACTCGAAGTCCGGCTTCTCCTCGGCCAGCGAGGCGGTCCGCCACTCGCCGTCCAGGCTCATCGCCACCTGCCCGGTCTGGAACGGGTTCTTGGCGCTGAACTCGTCGCCGAAGGTGGTCCGGTACTTCTCCAGCTTCTCGAACCCGCCGAGCCGGTCGACCAGTTGCTTCTGCCAGGTCAGCGCCGCGGCCACGGTCGGGTCGGTGGCCACGTTCGACGTGCCGTCCGGGCCGAAGTACGTGCTGCCGTACTGGCCGAGGTAGTGCGCGATCGCCGTCTCGTAGCCGTGGTAGTTCGGCATGAAGCCCAACTGCTTGAACGAGTCGCCGTCGGCGACCGTCAGCTTGGCGGCGTCCTCGGCGAACTCGCCGAAGGTCTTCGGCGGCGCGGTGATGCCCGCCGCCGCGAACGCGGTCTTGTTGTAGTACAGCCCGTACGCGTCGCCCAGCAGCGGCAGCGCGCACTGGTTGTCCTGGTACCGGCTGTACTGGAGCATCGCCGCGGGGAAGGTCTTCGCCGGGTCGATGCCGTCCTTGCGCAGCATCGGCCCGAGGTCGGCCCACACGTGCGAGGAGCAGAACTTGCCCACGTTGTCGGTGGAGAACGAGGACACCACGTCCGGGGCGTCCGGGCCGCCCGCGCGCAGCGCCTGCTCGGCCTTGTCGTCGGCGATGTTGCCGATCACCTTGACGTGGATGTTGGGGTGCAGCTTCTCGAAGGCGGCGACGTTGTCGTTGATCGCCTTCACCTCGTTGTCCTGGCTCCAGCCGTGCCAGAAGGTGATCGTCACGTCCTGGCCGGAAGCCGAACCGTCCTGCCCGCCACCGGAGTTGGTGCCGGTGCAGGCGGAGGCCAGCAGCGCCGTGCAGAACGCGGCGGTGAGCGCGGCCAGCGGGCGGCGGACGAGCGGGGATCTGCGGGTCGTGTCCACGGGGATTGCACTCCTGAGGGGTACGGCGGCAGGGCGGCATGGCCCCGCGGCCCATGGGGCGGGGGTGGAAGCGAACGTGCGTCAGTGCGTCGGCGGAGCCGGCGGGGTCAGTGGGTGCTGAACAGGACGTCCCGGGTGCTCGCCAGCGCGCGCTGCAGCGCGCCGGTCAGGACGGGCGGCCCGGGCACGGCCGACAGCCGCACCTCCGGCCGCGGGATGGACATCCGGCCCAGGGCCTCCTGGACCAGCTCCCGCAGGCGCTCCCCGCCCGCGGTCGGCGTCCCCCCGGAGAGCACCACCAGCTCCGGGTCCACCACCGAGGCGATCACGGCCAGCCCGACCGCCAGCCGTTCGGCCAGCTCGGTCAGGAAGGCCTCGCCCTCGGCGGTGCCCAGGGCCCCGGCCACCGCCTGCGCGGCGTCGGCGCCGCGCAGCCCGTGCCGGCGGGCCAGCGCCAGCACGGCCGGCTCGCCGGCCAAGTCCTGGAACCCGCCGGTCACCTTCCGGCGGGAGTTCAACGACACCGGGGCGTCCGGCACCGGCATGTAGCCGACCTCGCCCGCGCCCCCGGTGAAACCCCGGTGCAGCCGACCCGCGAGGACGATCGCCGCGCCGATGCCCTCCTCGGCCCACAGCAGCACGAAGTCCTCGCACCCCGCCGCCGCGCCGCCGGCCTGCTCGGCCACCGCGGCCAGGTTCACGTCGTTCTCGATCGACACCGGTGCGCCCAGGGCGAGTTCGAGCTCCTCCACCAGCCGCGGCGAGTGCCAGCCCGGCAGGTGCGAGGCGTAGCGCAGCTTCCCGGTCACCGGGTCCGGCGCGCCGCCGATCCCGATCACCACCTCGCGCAGCGCCCCCGGGGCGAGCTGCGCCCGGCGCACCGTCTCCGCGACCGCCTCGGCGACCCGCTCCACGGTCTCCGCGGCCGACCAGCCCTTGGTCGACACCCGGTGCTCGGCCAGCGTCGTGCCGGTGATGTCCGCGACCGCGACCCGCACCGAGGTGCTCGTCACGTCCACGCCCGCGACATGGGCCGCCGCCGGGTTCACCTGGTACAGCTGGGCGTTGGGCCCGGGGCCGCCGGCGGTCGTCCCGACCGGCACCACCAGCCCGACCGCCTCCAGCCGGGCCAGCAGCTGCGAGGCGGTCGGCTTGGAGAGCCCGGTCAGGCTGCCGATCTGGGTACGGGACAGCGGGCCGTTCGCGAGCAGCAGCTCCAGCGCGGCGCGGTCGTTTATGGCCCGCAGCAGGCTCGGCGTACCGGCCAGCGGGGAACGGGGCGTCTTTCGGGTGGTCACGGCCCGATCCTCCTCTGCTCACACCGTTGCGGCCAACTGTTAGGAAAGTTTCCAATCGCGAGGCGCAGATGTCAACGGTCCGACATCGGTTCGTTGTGCGGCGGTGGGGAAGACCGCCGGGCCCGGGGCGGGCACGCCGAGCGGCCCGTCCGCGCGGGCGGACGGGCCGGAGGGGGGCCGGAGCGGGCCGGGAGCGGGCTAGAACACCCCGGAGACGTGCGCGTTGGCGGCGATCACCGCGGTGACCAGCACGGTCAGCAGCACGCCCAGCGCGGCGGCCAGGTAGAGCCGGCGCTCGGGGGAGCCCTCGCCGGGCAGCGCCAGCACGCCGCCGGTGACCGCGGCGCCCGCGCGCAGCGCCCGCAGGGCGGCCTCGGCGGTGCGGGCGGCTACCAGGGCAGCGGGCCGTCCTCGTCGAAGAAGGCGCCGCTGGGCCCGTCGTCGGGCAGCGTGGCCAGCCGGATCGCGACCCGCGCGCCCTGCTCGGGGCTGCGGGTGCCCCGGTGGCCGTTCAGGTCGGTGGCGCAGAAGCCGGGGCAGCCCAGGTTGACCAGCACGCCGGTGCCGCGCAGCTCCTTGGCGTACTGCACGGTCACCGCGTTCAGGAGGGTCTTGGACGGCGAGTAGGCCGCCGAGATCGGGCCGGTCTCCCCGGCCGGGTCGGACTGCCGGGTCAGCGAGCCCACCACGCTGGACATGTTGACGATCCGCGGGGACGCCGAGCGGCGCAGCAGCGGCAGCAGCGCGTTGGTCACCCGGATCACCCCCAGCACGTTGGTCTCCAGCACCGTCCGGACCTCCGCCAGGTCGACCACGGTCGGCTCCTGCGGGACGGACCCGGTCACCGCCGCGTTGTTGACCAGCACGTCGAGCCGCCCGAAGCGCTCGGCCAGCACCGCGGCCGCCGCCGAGGCGTCGTCGGTGACGTCCAGCGGCACCCCGAAGGCGTCCGCGCCGCCCGCCCGCAGCGCCGCCACGGCCGCCGCGCGCCGCCCCTCGTCGCGGGCCCCGACCCCGACCCGCCAGCCCAGCGCGCCGAGGCCCGCCGCGATCTCGTACCCGATGCCCTTGTTCGCGCCGGTGACCAGCGCGACCGTCCTGCTGTCCGTCGTGTTCTCGTCCATGCCGTCCATGCTCCGGCCGCCGCCCGGGCCGCGGCCAGGACCGATCCGGGCACCCGGCGATACCCGCCGGGTATCGCCGTAGGCTGGGCGGGTGGAGACCCGGGAACTGCGGTACTTCGTGGCCGTCGCCGAGGAGTTGCACTTCGGCCGGGCGGCGGCCCGGCTGGGCATGGCGCAGCCGCCGCTGTCGCGGGCGATCGCCCGGCTGGAGCGCCGGCTCGGCACCGCCCTGCTGGAGCGCGACAGCCACGGCGTGGCACTGACCGGCGCGGGCCGGGTGCTGCTGAGCGAGGGCCGGGCCGCGCTGGACGCGGTGGCCGCCGCCGAGGCCCGCACCCGCCGGGCCGGGCAGCCCGGCCTGGTGCTGGCGGCGAAGGCGGGCGCCTCCGCCGAGCTGCTGGCGGCGCTGCTGGCCGCCTACGCGGCGCAGCCGGGCGCGGTGCCGGTGGACGTGCGGCTGTGCCAGTACGGCGAGCAGGGGCCGCTGCTGCGCCGCGGCGAGGCCGACGTCGCGCTGCTGCACCTGCCGTTCGACTCCACGGCCGGTCTGGACACCGAGGAGCTGCACAGCGAGGGCCAGGTCGCGGTGCTGCCCGCCGCCCACCCGCTGGCCGCCCGCCCGGAGCTGCGCCTGGCCGAGCTGGCCGGGCTGGCCGACCTGCCCGCGCCCCGCTACCCGCGCCCGGACGGCACCCACCCGGACGGGCCGGGCCCGGCGATCCGCGACCACGCCCAGCTCTACCAGCTGATCGCCCTGGGCCGGACGTGCGCCGTCCTCCCGGACTCCTGCCGCAGCCAGCTGCGCCCGGACGTCGTCCCGGTGCCCGTCCCGGACGCCCCGCGGGTCACCACCGTGCTCGCCTGGCCCCCCGACAGCCGCTCCCGCCCGCTGGCCGACCTGCTGCGGGCGGCGACGGGCAGCCGATCAGTGCTGGGTCGGTAGGGGCTTGGCGGCCAGCGAGCGCGCCGAGTTCGGGTCGGCCAGGGCGGACGGCGGGAGGATCTCGGGGGCGGTGGGCTGGGCCGGGACGGTGGCGGCGGCCTCCTCCTTGAGCTTGACGCCCGCCAGGTCGAAGGCGGCCTTCAGGCGCACCCGCAGGGCGCGCGAGACCTGGGCGGACTTCCCGGGGCTGCAGCGGGCCTCGATCCGCAGCTGCACGGAGTCGACCGAGACCGACTCGACGCCCAGCACCTTGACCCGGCCCCAGATCAGCTCGTCGTACGGGCTCTCCTTGGCGAGCTGCTCGGCGGTCTCGGCGACCAGCAGCTCGACCCGCTCCAGGTCCTCCTTGTAGCCGATCTGGACGTCGACGGTGGCGGTGCCCCAGCCCTGGCTCATGTTGGCGATCCGCTTGACCTCGCCGTTGCGGATGTACCAGATCTCGCCGGAGGAGCCGCGCAGCTTGGTGACCCGCAGGCCGACCTCCAGCACGGTGCCGGTGGCGACGCCGGTGTCGATCTCGTCGCCGACGCCGTACTGGTCCTCCATGATCATGAAGACGCCGGAGAGGAAGTCGGTGACCAGGTTGCGGGCGCCGAAACCGATCGCCACGCCGGCCACGCCGGCCGAGGCCAGCAGCGGGGCCAGGTCGACGCCGAGCACCGACAGGGCCATCAGCGAGGCGGTGCCCAGGATGGTGAAGGAGGCCGCCGAGCGCAGCACCGAGCCGATCGCCTCGGAACGCTGCTGCCGCCGCTCGGTGTTGACCACGCCGCTGTTGGCCAGCAGGCCGCCGAGCACCCCGTGGTCGTTGTCGGCCTCCGCGGGCCGCCCCATCCGGGCCACCAGC
The DNA here is from genome assembly GCF_013364235.1 of Kitasatospora sp. NA04385. Classification (NCBI taxonomy): domain Bacteria; kingdom Bacillati; phylum Actinomycetota; class Actinomycetes; order Kitasatosporales; family Streptomycetaceae; genus Kitasatospora; species Kitasatospora sp. NA04385. The sequence goes on from NZ_CP054919.1 coordinate 5,747,919, forward strand.
TTGTCGATCACCTTGCGGACCACGGCCCGCAGCACCAGGGCCAGCCCGAGGATGAAGACGATCCGGACGCCGTCCACCACCCAGCCCTGCCAGTTCTCGTCCAGCCACCCGGCCGCCTGCCGGGTGGTGTCCGTCACATCTGCGGCACTGGTGGGCAGCGTGAAGGTCGGCGCGGTGCTGTCGGCAGTGGAATCGGCGAGCATCGCCCCACTGTAGCGAGCCCGTTCACCCGCTCGGACGGCCCGTCAGGGCACCGGGCCGGTTCCGGACACGCACCGCACCGCCACCCGCACGGTACGTGCAGGAGGGCCGTCAGCTGGGCATACCGGCTATGGCGGCCCGCGCGGGGGCTCACCGCACGCGCGCGGGCCGTTCACGGAGAAATGGTGGCGTCGTACGACGGCGTAAGGCGACACTGAGGGGGATCACGCCCCGCGCGGGGCGCGGTCACCCGCTCGACTCGGCGCGAGCCACGCGCCGCAGGCGTCCAAGGAGGCCCCGTGCCGCATGTCCTTGTCCTCAACGCGTCGTACGAGCCGCTCGGTGTCGTCTCGATGCGACGCGCCCTCATCCTGGTCCTCAACCACAAGGCGATCGCCCTGGAGGATGCGGGCACCACACTGCACAGCGCCACCGGTGCCGTCCAGGCACCGTCCGTCGTCAAACTGACCCGTTTCGTGCGGGTCCCCTACCGAGGCCCCGTACCGCTGACCAGGCGGGCGCTGTTCGCCCGCGACCACGGCCGGTGCGTGTACTGCGGGGCCGCCGCCACCAGTGTCGACCACGTCATCCCGCGCAGCCGGGGCGGCCAGCACCGGTGGGACAACGTGGTGGCGGCCTGCCGCCGCTGCAACCACACCAAGGCCGACCGGCACCTCGCCGACCTCGGCTGGCGGATGAAGCGCCCCCCGGCCGCCCCCAGCGGCCTGGCCTGGCGGGTCATCGGCACCGGGATCAAGGACCCGCGCTGGCGGCCCTACCTGGAGCCGTACGGCGGCCTCGACCAGTTCCGGGACTTCGAGCACCACGACCATCCGGAGACGGTCCTGCCCGTTCCCGTCCGCACCCGTCCGATCCGCCGCGGCGAGCAGCACGCACCGCTCTCCGCCTGAACAGACAAGGGCCTGCCCGACACGACCACCGGTACGCCTCATGGGCCGCCGCCGCCCCCGGAACGGGAGCGCCGGCGGCCCGCCGCGTTCCCGCTGCCGGGGCGTCCGCGCCGCTACGGCGTCCGCACGCCGTACAGCTCGACGCCGGACAGCGCGTAGCCGTAGCGGGTGGCCCGGCCCACGCCCTGCACCCGCAGGTACTGCGCGCCCGGCGCGTCGAAGCGGACCGTCTCGGTGCCGCCCTGCCCGTTGCCCACCTCCGCGACGGTGGTCCACACCACGCCGTCGGCGGAGGCCTCCAGCCGGTACGCGGAGGCGTACGCCGCACCCCAGTGCAGCACCGCCGAACCCAGCCGGACCGGCTGCGGCAGCCGCAGCTGCACCCAGGCGGCGTCCTCGGCGGGCGAGCTCCAGGAGGTCTTCGGGTCGCCGTCGGCGACCGCCGCCGCCGGGGTCTTCGCGCTGTCGTCGCCCGAGGACGAGGCGGTCGCGGTCGGTGCCAGGTCCGGCCCGCCGGTCGGCGGCACCACGTGCACCAGCAGCTCCTGGCGGACGGTCAGCGCGCCCGCGGTGAACACCAGCGGCACCCGGTAGGTGCCCGACGGGGTGTCCGCGGCCGCCGTGACCCGCAGCGGCGCGCCCACCTGGCCGCCGCGCGGCACCGTCACCGCCGCGGCCGGGTCCACCGCCAGCCCCTTCGCCACCGCCGGGACCTCGGCCCGCAGGGCGCCGGTCAGCGCGTCCGGCCGCCCCGACTCCACGGTGGCCACGGCCTGCGCGGGCGCGGTCGCGCCCGCCACCACGTCCAGCGTCGGCTGGGCCAGCGTCAGCCGGGCCGCCGGGACGTCCGCCCACCACGGGATCACCTGGTTGACCACCGGCGCCTCGCCGCCCGGCCGCCACACCAGCCGCAGCGCCTCCACCGGCCCGCCGTCCGCCCGCAGCTCGTTGTAGCCCGGCCGCACCGGGCCCAGGTCGGCCCAGCTGCCGTCCGGGCGGCGCACCTGCGCGGTCGCCTCGGCCCGCACCGTCGGGTCGGTCAGCACGGTCAGCCGGTCCAGCGGCCGGGCCGAGCCCAGCTCCACCGTCAGCGGGGCGTCGCCCTCGACGGGCGGCGCGGCCGCCCGGAACGCCGAGTCCGGGTCGCCGGAGAGCACCGCGCCCGGCGAGGAGCCCGGCGCGGCGGGCGGCCCGGACACCGCGGTGTCCACCGCGTCCGGCGCGTCGGCGGTGAACTCCCGCACCGCGATCGCGGTCTGCTGCCCCGAGGTGGCGCGCAGCCGCACCGCCTTGGCGACCGCGCCGACCGGTGCGGTCGCGCTGATCGTCCGCTGCCCGTGCACGGTGGCCAGCCGCTGCCAGCCGCCGGTGCCGCTCCAGTACTCCAGCACCCCGTCGTGCAGGTAGTCGTCGGCCGCCGACCGGGCGTCCGGGTCGTCGCCCCAGCCGCCCATCAGCACCGTCACCGAGCCCAGCGGCTTCGGGGTGCCCAGGTCCAGGCCGAAGCTGTCGCCGACCTGCGGCGGCGCGGACGACCAGTAGAAGGTCTGCCCGGAGCCGTCCGCCATCAGCGCCGGGCCGTGGTCGTGCGCGGTGCCCAGGGTGGTGGTCGGGGCCGCCCCGGCGGTGATGCCCGACCAGGTGTCCGCGGACTTCGCCGCCCGCTCCAGGAACGCGTCCAGCACGCCCCGGCCCACCGTCACCGGGTTCTGCTCCAGCACCCCGCGCTGGCGCCCCAGCTCCAGCCGGGCCTGCCAGGCCGCGGTGCCGTCGCCGCCCTGCTGGGCCAGCAGCATGTCCACGGCCGCCCGGCCCGCCGAGCCGTACGCCGACAGCCGGGCCAGCCACGGCGCCGCGTCCTGCGCCAGCGGGTCGTCCGCCAGCGTCCTGGGCGCGTCCGCCATCACCGTGAACGCCTCGCGCAGCGGCTGCGCGGCCTCCCGCAGCCGGCCCGCGTCGGCCGGCGCGCCCGAGCCGGGCTCGGCCGCCGCCCAGAACCGCTCCACCAGCGGCGCCAGGTACGCGGACTCCTCGCCGCCCAGCGGCGAGGAGGCGCTGTTGCCCGCCAGCGCCGCCGCCGCGGCCTGCTGCGCGGGCCCCGCCGTCAGCAGCCGCAGCGCCGCGGCCAGCGACCGCTCCGGCTGGTAGCCGTCCGGCTGCCAGCCGAAGTCGGCGGCCGTCGCCAGCGGGATCCGGGACGCCACCGGCTGGCTCATCGCCGCCGTCAGCAGCACCGCCGAACGCCGCGCCACCTCGGCGTCCCGCCCGGCGTAGCCGCCCAGGAACAGCCGGTCCGGCGCCGAGTCGTTCACCGGGTAGTTGTCCATCGTCACCAGCGGGCGCCCGAACAGGGCCGCGGTGGAGTCGATCTGCTCGCCCGTCACCTGTTGGGGGATGGCCGAGCCGCCGCTCCACACCACCCGCACCCCGTCCGGCAGCCCGGCCGCCAGCGCCGCCCGGTACGGCGACGTCCCCTGCTTCAGGTACTCGGTGGGCACCACCGACAGCGGCGCCAGGTCCGGGTGCTTCGCCAGCAGCTTCTGCCGCACCGAGGCGACCAGCGCGCTCTGCGCCCTGGCCGCCGCCACCGGCCCGGTGCCGAAGGTGCGCCGGTCCGCCCCGCAGTGCCACTCGTCGTACGACACGTCCAGGAAGTCCAGCTGGAACTCCCGCACGCCCAGCCCCCACAGCCCGTCCAGCTTGGCGGCCAGCGCGTCCGCGTCCTTGCCCGAGGAGAAGCAGAACGACTGCCCCGGCGCGATCGAGTACGCCACCGTCACGTGGTTGGCCCGGGCCCGCGCCGCCAGCTCGGCCAGCTCCGCCGCCTGCTGCTGCGGGTACGCCTCCCGCCAGCGCTGCGAGCGGTACGGGTCGCCGCCCGGCGCGTACAGGAAGTAGTCCTGCTTGGTGCGGCCCAGGAAGTCCACCGTCGCCAGCCGCTGCGCCGAGCTCCACGGCGCCCCGTAGAACGACTCCGCGGTGCCGCGCCGGGCCGCGCCCGACGGCCAGTCCCGCAGCAGCACGCCCGGGAACCCCTTGTCGCCCTCGCCGCCCTGGCCCTGCCCCGGGCCGACCGGGGCGAGCAGCTGCGCCAGGCTCTGCGCCGCGTAGAAGGTGCCCGCGCCGTCCGCGCCCGCCAGCACCACCGCGCCGTACGCGCCGCCCTCGGCCGGCAGCTGCCCGGACGCCAGCAGGTAGCCGCCGGAGGGCAGGCCCGCCAGCCCCGGCACCTCGGTGTCCTTCAGGCCGCCCGCCGCCGCGAGCTGCCGCAGCGCCCGGTCGGTCGCCCCGCCCGCGCCCTCGTACGGGCCGCCCACGTACACCACCAGCGAACCCGGCGCCGGGTGCTCGGGCGCCTGCGCCGAGGTCACCACCTGCACCGCGCCCGCCCGGGCCAGCAGCGCGCGCACCGCGTCCACCGCCGGGCCGTCCGCGGAGTCCGCCAGCACCACCGTCACCTGCCGGGGCACCGCCACCGGCTTGCCGCCCGCCCGCAACTCCTGCGGGCGCGGGAAGACCTGAGGGTCCGTCAGCGAACCCAGCGGCAGCGGGGCCGCCGCGGCGCCGACCGGTTCGGCGGTGTCCGGCACGGCGCTGCGCAGGCCCTGGTGGACGCTCGCCTCCGCGGCGAAGCCCGGGGCCGGGAGCACCAGCCCGCCGACCACCGCCGCCGCCGACAGCGTCGCCGCGACCCGCAGCGTGTTGCCCCGGCGGCCCGTGCGGCGCTCGGCCCGCACCGAGGCCAGCAGCGGCGCGGTGCCCTTGAGATCGGCGATGAGGCGGTCCGCGGCCTTCGGCGCCACCTGGCGCGCCGTCCGCGCCGCCGTCCGGCGGGCCGCCAGCGCGGCCGGGTGGTTCAGCACCTCGCGCAGCGCCGCGCTGCGCTCCAACCGCTGCCGCAGCCGCCGTCCGGCCGCCACCGAAACCCGCGCCTGCACCGGAGCCTCCTCGCCCGAAACGCCCAGCTCACCGGCCCCCCGCCGCTCCGGCCCGGCCCCCCGCGGCCACCCGGCCCGCCCACCCCACCAGCTACCCGCGCCGCTGTCAACGCCCCTGGCGGCTATGTCCGTTATCGACCGAAAAGGCCGGAGCCCCGGCGGCCCGCCGACCGGCCGCCGGGCCACGTTCACCCGACCGGTGCGGGGCGCGGGCCGTGTCGGTCGGGGTCGGGGGGCGGCGGCACGGGTAGGACTGTGCCTGTCGACGTTGTTGGCGTGGGGGAGTCCCCGAGGACGGAGCGCGCTGGGTGGCCGCATACCTTGACCGCGAGCAGGCCGGATCCGAGCAGGTGCCGGCGGAGGACAACCCGCCGGCCCCACCGGAGTTGACCGCGCTCGCGCACGCGTACGGGGTGGACACCAGCTACGACGCCGGGTCCGGCCCGGTGCAGGTCGGGGCGCGGACGCTGACCGCCGTGCTGGCCGCGCTCGGGGTCGACGCCGGGACGCCGGAACTGGCCGCGAAGGCGCTGGAGCGGCACCGCGAGGAGGCCGCCCGGCGGCTGCTGCCGCCCACCGTGGTGGCCTGGCAGGGGCGGCGCACCGCGCTCGACCTGCCGGCGGGCGCGGAGGTCCGGATCGGGCTGGAACAGGGCGGCGAGGACTGGGAACCGACCGGCGAGCACGCGCACTGGCTGCCCGCCGACCTGCCCCCCGGCCGGCACGTCCTGACCGTCCGGGCGGACGGGCGCACCGCCCGCGCCGCGCTGGTGGTCGCCCCGCCGCGGATCCCCGAACCGCAGCAGCGCAGCTGGGGCTTCCTCGCCCAGCTCTACTCGGTGCTGAGCGAACGGTCCTGGGGCATGGGCGACTTGGCCGATCTCGCGGAACTCGCCCAGTGGGCCGGCGCCGAACTCGGCGCGGGCTTCCTGCAGATCAACCCGCTGCACGCGGGCATGCCCGGCGCCCCCTCCGACCCGTCCCCGTACCGCCCGTCCTCGCGCCGCTTCGCCGACCCGGTGCACCTGCGGATCGAGGCCGTCCCCGAGTACGCCCGGCACGAGGAGGCCCGCGACCTCGCCCGCCGGGCCCGGCTGCTGCGCGAGGAGGTGCTGGAGCACGACGCCCTGATCGACCGGGACTCGGTGTGGTCGCTCAAGCGCCAGGCCCTGGAACTGCTGCACACCGTGCCCCGCGGGGTCGGCCGGGACGCCGCCTACCGGGCGTTCGTCCGGCGCGAGGGCGAGTGGCTGGAGCGGTACGCGGTGTGGAACGCGCTCGCCGAGGCGCACGGCGGCGGCTGGCACTCCTGGCCCAAGGGCCTGCGCCACCCCGGCAACCCGCAGGTGGCGGCGGCCAAGGCCGAGCTGAAGGACCGGATCGAGTTCCACCGCTGGCTGGCCTGGCTGGTCGACGAGCAGTTGCACGCCGCCCAGCGCGCCGCGACCGACGCCGGCATGCCGATCGGCCTGATCCACGACCTCGCGGTGGGCGTCCACCCCGACGGCGCCGACGCCTGGGCCCTGCAGGACGTGCTGGCCGCGGGCATCTCCACCGGCGCCCCGCCGGACGCGTTCAACGCCCACGGCCAGGACTGGGGCCTGCCGCCCTGGCGGCCCGACGCCCTCGCCGAGGCCGGGTACGCCCCGTTCGCCGAGCTGATCCGGGCCTCCGCCCGGCACGCCGGGGCGATCCGGATCGACCACGTGATGGGCCTGTTCCGGCTCTGGTGGGTGCCCGAGGGCGTCCGCCCCACCGAGGGCACCTACGTCCGCTACGACGCCGAGGCGATGCTCGCCGTGCTCGCCCTGGAGGCCCACCGGGCCGGCACCGCCGTCATCGGCGAGGACCTCGGCACCGTCGAGCCCGGCGTGCGCGAACGGCTCGCCGACCACGGCGTGCTCGGCACCTCCGTGCTCTGGTTCGAACGGGACTGGCAGGCCGGCGGCACCGTGCTGCCCCCCGAGCGCTGGCGCCCCGGCTGCCTGGCCACCCTCACCACCCACGACCTGCCCCCCACCGCCGCCCGGCTCACCGGCGAGCACGTCGAACTGCGCCACCGGCTCGGCCTGCTGGCCCGCCCGCTGGGCGAGGAGCAGGACGCCGCCGCCGCCGAACTCGCCGACTGGCGGCGCGAGCTCGTCCGGATCGGCCTGCTCGCCGAGGGCGAGCCCGCCACCCCCGAGGCGCTGTACGCCTACCTGCTGGCCACCCCCGCCAAGCTGGTCGGCGTCTGGCTCCCCGACGCCGTCGGCGACCCCCGCCCGCAGAACCTCCCCGGCACCTGGGACCAGTACCCCAACTGGCGCCTGCCGGTCGCCGACGCCACCGGCACCCCCCGCACCCTGGACGCGCTGGCCGCCGCCCCCGGCACCGCGGGCATCGCCGCCACCCTCGCCCCGCTGAACCCCCCGCCGCCGGGACACGCCGACAGGCGCACCCCGCCGGGCGCGACGGTGTAGGGGGCCGGTACCTTGGGAAACGTGGACAAGAGGAACGCAATGCGCGCCGGTGCGGTCACCGCGGCGGCCACGCTGATGATGCTGATGTCGTCGCCCGCCATGGCCAACGTGCGTGACGACGGCGACAACCCGGGCTCCGGCCTGAGCGTCGGTCAGACCCTGGGTCTGTTCGTCGCCCTCCCGATCGTCGCCTTCGCGGTGATCGCCGGCCTCTGCATGATCCCGGGCAGCAAGAAGAAGTAACCGGGTCCCCGACCCGTACGGCGGCGACCGCCGGACCACCGGCACCCTGGCGGTCCGGCGGTCGCCGCCGCCTTCGCGCTCCCTCCCGCGCGGCGGTCGTGGCGGCGGGCCCGGCGGTGACGGAACATCAGCCGGAGCGAAGCCCACCTCCCGCCCCCGGAGCGCCGATGTTCCGTCCCGCCCGCACCGCCGTCCTCGCCGCCGCCCTGCTGCCCGGCGCCGCCCTCGCCCTGCCCGCCGCCGCACCCGCGGCCGGGGCCGCCGGCCGGGTGCTCTGGGCCGCCGACACCGCGAAGGGCCCCGCCTCCTTCGCCGGCGTCCAGTGCGCGGCCGGGAACTTCGGCACCGTCCAGGACCCCGTCAAGGGCCGGGTCTGGCGCGCCCGCCAGGCCGCCGGCGAGGAGCGCTGCGAGGCGCTGGGCCCCGACCTGCGCGCCGGCGACACCGTCTACGTCGGCTGGTCCTCCCGGGTGCGGATCGGGGACGACCGGAGCCGCTACGTCTTCCAGCTCAAGTGCTCGCCCAGCGAGGGCACCGCCAACCACCCCGTCGAGATCGACGTCGCCGACGGCCGGATCCGCCTCCAGGAGTGGGACACCGCGCACGTCGCCCACCCGCTCTGGAGCGCCCCCACCGCCGACGACCAGTGGCACGGCTACGTCCTCAAGCTGCGCCTCGGCCGCACCGACGGCACCGTCGACTTCTGGTTCGACGGCGTCAAGCAGACCTTCACCACCGGCTCCGGCACCTACACCGGCACCACCTGGGACGGCACCCGCGACTACTTCAAGTGGGGCTCCTACCACCCCGCCCCGGCCGACGCCGTCCACACCTTCACCAGCCCGGCCGTCACCACCACCCTCGACCTGGCGAAGGGCCGTTGAGGCCGCCCTACCCCCAGCCCGCCGTCGTCTCCTGCCGTCCGTCCGGGTGGATCGCCAGCGCCCGGACGCCCCGCGCGGCCAGCCAGTGCAGGCCCCTGGGGGCGCCCATCGCGAACGTCGCGGTGGCGAGGGCGTCGAGCCGGGCGAGGTGCGTGCCGACCAGGGTCAGGGAGGCGAAGGAGGCGGCGGGCAGGGCGGTGTGCGGATCGATGACGTGCGGGCCGCGCTCCGCGGTGCCGGAGGTGGCGACGGCCAGGTCGCGGCCGGTGACGACGCGGGCGACGGCCCCCGCGCGGTGCGGGTCGGCGATCCCGACCCGCCAGGGCCCGCCCGCGGTCTGGACGTCCCCGCCGCCGCTGACGCAGTGCTGGACCGAGCCGGACCGGCGCAGCGCCCGGGACGCCTCCTCGACCGCCCAGCCCTTGACGTAGCCGCCGGGGTCGAGCCGTCCGCCGGGCCGCGCGCTGAAGTAGCCGCCGGTCTCCGCGGCGAGCTCCGCGCAGCGCTCCAGCACCAGGCGGACCTCGGGGTCGGCCTCCGCGAGGGCGAGTTCCCCGCGCTCCAGCCGGCTGACCTCGCTCTGCGGCCGGTACGTCGAGAACACCGCGTCGATCCGGTGCAGCCGCGCCACGATCCGCCGGATCGCCGGGCCGGTCTCCGGCCCCGGGTCGCGGACGGTGAAGGAGAAGACCGTCCCCATCACGTGCTCGACGTGGCGGGCGCTCACTTCCCTGCCCGGTCGAGCGCGCTCTGCAGGGAGCGGGTGTAGCCGTCGCTGGTGTACGTCGCCCCGGAGACGACGTCGATGTCGGCGCTCTGCGCGGCGATCGCCTCCCGGTTGAGGACGGGGATCGCGTACTCGTTGATCTCCTGGTCGCGGCGGTCGCGGGTGGGGTACTGGACCACGTCGATCTTGCTGATCCGCCCGCCGGTCACGGTGACCTCGACCTGCACCGGCCCGTACCTGGTGTCGACCGCGCTGCCGGTGAAGGTGCCGGTCGTCCCGTCGGCGGCCTGCGCGCCGGCCGCGGTGCCGGTGCCGGAGGTGCCGGAGGTGCCCGCCGCGCCGCCGCCGTTCGCGGAGGAGACGGCGTGCGCGGGGGCGGCGTCGTGCGGTTTGAGGGAGAGCAGCAGGACCACTCCGGCGGCGGTCGCGGAGGCGGTGATGACGGCGCGGCGCATGGCGGGGTGCTCCTAGAGGGCGAAGGACTCGTGGTGGATGCGGCTGGCCCGGACCCCGGCGGCGCGCAGCGCGCGGGCCGCGTCGGCGGCGAACTCCGCCGGGCCGCACAGGTAGACCTCGTGCCGGGCCAGGTCGGGGACGAGCCGGCGCAGCGCGGCACCGAGGTCGCCCACCTCGGCCCGGCCGCCGAGCAGTTCGTGCACCCGGACGCCGCGCCGGGCGGCGACGGAGGCGAGTTCGCGGCGGAACAGCACGTCCTCGGGGCGGCGGGCGCGCTGCACCAGGGTGACCCGGCCGGGCAGCGTCTCGGCCAGCGCCCGCAGCGGGGTGATGCCGACGCCCGCGCCGAGCAGCAGCACCGGCCCGCCGCGGTGCCGCCGCGCGGTGAACGCCCCGTACGGGCCCTCGGCGCGGACCCTGGTGCCGGGGGCGAGCGCGGCGAGCGCCGCGCTGTGGGTGCCCAGGTCCTTGACGGTGAAGCGCAGGAAGCGCGGGTGCGGGGGAGCGGAGAGCGAGTACGGGTTGGCGGCCCAGCGCAGCTGCGGGGTGAGGAACTGCAGCCGGAAGAACTGCCCGGGCTCGGCGCGCAGTTCGTCCAGGTGCCGCCCGGTCAGGAAGACCGAGACCACGCCCGGCCCCTCGGCGCGCACCTCGGCGACCTCCAGCCGGTGCCGCCGGTCGCGCAGGTGGGGGCGGAGCAGCCGGTACCGGGCCAGGACGGCGGCGGTGCCGAAGTACAGCAGGTACCAGCCGGCCCGCGCGGGGCCGGCGGCGAGGTCGGCGCCGGTGGTGAGCTGGTGGGCGAAGCCGAGCGCGACGGCCAGGTAGCCGGCCAGGTGCAGGTAGTACCAGGTCTCGTAGCCCAGCCGGCGGCGGGCGGCCCGGGCGGAGACCGCGCCGGTGCCGAGCAGCAGCAGGGTGGCGGCGGTGGCCTTGAGCATGTCGGGGAAGTGGAACACCATTTCTACGGTCTGGCCCCACAGGCCCTGCCCGTCGGTCAGCGCGTAGCCCCAGATCACGGTCAGCACGTGCACGGTGACCAGCGAGACCAGGTAGCGACCGCCGTACGCGTGCCAGCGGGCCAGCCGGTCCGCGCCCACCTCGCGCTCCAGCAGCGGGATCCGGGCCATCAGCAGCAGCAGGACGGGCGCGGCGTAGCCGGCCAGCAGGCCGGTGATCCGGCCCGTGCCGGTGAGCCAGTCGGCGGCGCCGGCCACCCGCGGGGTGTCGGCCCACCACCGGGCGAGGACGCCGAGCGCGCCGAGCCCGACCAGGGCGAGCGCGCCGCGCCGGACGGCGTCCGGGTGCGCGGCGCGGCGGGGTGCGGCGGGCCGGGCGGGAGCGGAGACTGCGGTCAACGGGCCCTCCTTCGGTGGTGCGGGGCCCACGGTGTCACCGGAAGTTCTCAGTTCCCTATGAACCGATCGTCCTACCGGGCGTCCCGGGAGGGCATCGTCGCAGCTCGGAGCGGTCGGACCCGGGCCGGACGGGCTCCGGCGGTCTCACCGCATTCTCATTCCGGAACGGCAGAATGCCCCCCATGCAGCACGCGGACACCCCCTGGCGGGTCCTGGTGGTCGACGACGAACCCGACCTGGTCGAGGTCCTCTGCGGAGCCCTGCGCTACGAGGGCTGGCAGGCCCGCGGCGTCACCGGCGGCCTGGACGCCGTCGCCACCGCCGCCGAGTGGCACCCGCACGCCGTGGTGCTCGACGTGATGCTCCCCGACTTCGACGGACTCGAAGTGCTGCGCCGCGTCCACACCACCGACCCCGAGGTGCGCGTCCTGTTCCTCACCGCCCGCGACGCGGTCGAGGACCGGATCGCCGGGATCGCCGCCGGGGGCGACGACTACGTCACCAAGCCGTTCAGCCTGGAGGAGGTCGTGGTCCGGCTGCGCGGCCTGCTCCGCCGCACCGCGCCCCCCGGCCCCGCCGCCCCCGGCACCCTCGCCGTCGGCGACCTGCGGCTCGACCCGGTCGGCCGGGAGGTCCGCCGCGGCGACGAACCCGTCGACCTCAGCCCCACCGAGTTCGCCCTGCTGCGGCACCTGATGGAGCACCCCCGCCAGGTGCTCAGCAAGGCCCAGATCCTGGACGCCGTCTGGTCCTACGACTTCGGCGGCCAGGCCCACGTGGTCGAGCTGTACATCAGCTACCTGCGCCGCAAGATCGACGCCGGGCGGCCCCCGATGATCCACACCGTCCGCGGCGCCGGGTACGTCCTGCGGGCGGCCACCGGATGAGGCTCCCGGCCCCGGGCACGTTGCGCCCCCGCGCGCTGAGGGCCCGCGCGTTGCGCCCCCGTACGTTGCGGGCCCGGCTGGTGGCCGGGGTCCTGACCCTGCTGGTGCTGATCTGCGCCGGCGTCGGCCTGGCCACCTGCGAGGCACTGCGGCACTTCCTGGTCGACCGCCTCGACCAGCAGCTCTCCGCCGCCGGGGGCCGCTACGCCGCCAGCCTCGAACACCCCGGCCAGAGCGGCCACGACACCCGCGCCCAGTCGCCCGGCACCTTCGGCGCCCGACTGGTCGACGGCGGCCTCACCCACGCCGCGGTGGTCGGCGACATCCCGCCCGGCCGGCACGGCGGCAGCGCCGACGCCGCCGTCCCGCTCGACGTCGCCGACCTGGGCGCGCTGCGCGCCCTGCCCGCCGACGGCCGCCCCCGCGACCTCGACCTCGCCGCCCTCGGCCACTACCGGGTCGCCGCCGTCACCGGCTACGACCACGACACCCTGGTCACCGGCCTGCCGCTGCACCCCGTCGACGAGACCGTGCAACGCCTGCTGCTGATCGAACTCGTGGTCTTCGCCGCCGCCCTCGCCGCCGCCGCGGCCGCCGGCACCCTCGCCGTCCGGCTCGCCCTGCGCCCGCTGGACCGGGTCGTCGCCACCGCCGAACGCGTCTCCACCCTCCCGCTCGCCAACGGCGCCGTCGACCTGGCCGAACGCGTCCCCGACGACGACCCGCGCACCGAGGTCGGCCGGGTCGGCACCGCGCTCAACAGCCTGCTCGGCCACGTCGCGGACGCCCTGACCCGCCGCCAGAAGGTCGAGGAGCGCCTGCGCGCCTTCGCCGCCGACGCCAGCCACGAGCTGCGCAACCCCGTCGCCAGCGTCCGCGGCCACGCCGAACTCGCCCTCCGGCACCCCGGTCCCGTCCCCGCGCCCGTCCGGCACTCGCTGGAACGCATCAGTGCCGAATCCCTCCGGATGGGCACCATCGTCGAGGACCTGCTGCTGCTCGCCCGCCTCGACGCCGGTCGGCCGCTCGCCGTCCAGGACACCGACCTCACCCGGATCGCCCTCGACTGCACCGCCGACGCGCGGGCCGCAGCCCCCGGGCACCGCTGGCTGCTCGAACTCCCCGCCGAACCGGTCACCGTCCCCGGCGACCCGCACCGCCTCGCCCAGGTCGTCACCAACCTGCTCGCCAACGCCCGCACCCACACCCCCGAGGGCACCACCGTCACCCTCGGCCTCGCCCCCGACGGCCGCCTGACCGTCACCGACGACGGCCCCGGCATCCCCGCCGACCTGGCCCCGCACGTCTTCGACCGCTTCACCCGCGGCGACCGCGCCCGCTCCCGCCGCACCGGCTCCACCGGCCTCGGCCTCGCCATCGTCCGGGCCGTCGTCCACGCCCACCACGGCACCGTCACCCTCGACAGCGCCCCGGGCCGCACCACCTTCACCGTCACCTTGAACGCATAGAGAGGGCAGACAGGGGCCCGGGGAACGGCGGGGCCGTGCTGCTGACGGCCGGAGCCCATCGAAGTGTCCGTGCTGCTGCGTGCAGTGACAGAACCAGAAGCCGATGCACGCAACGGCAGTGAACCGTCAGCAGCCACGGGCTCGCCGTTCCCCGAGCCCCTATCGGTGCTCTCCCGCCGTCCTTACCTGTCGGCGGCCTGCGCCTTCAGCGCCCGCTCCACGCCCGCCCGCGCCTCGACGACCTGCCGGCGCAGCGCCGGTGCCGGGTCGGCCGCGGCGAGCCACGCGTCGGTGGCGTCCAGGGTGGCCCGGGAGACCGCGTAGGAGGGGTAGAGCCCGCCGATGATCTGCTGGGAGATCTCGTGGCTGCGGGTCTCCCACACCTGCTTGACCGAGGCGAAGTACTTCTCGGTGTAGGCGGCCAGCAGCTCCCGCTGGTCGGGCTGCTGGAAGCCGGCGATGACGGCCTCCTGCACGTAGTTGGTGAGGGTGTCGGAGTCGACCACCGACGCCCACGCCTCGGCCTTGGCCTCGGCGGTGGGCCGCGCCGCGCGGCAGGTCGCGGCGTGCTCCTGCCCGGAGGAGGTGTTGTCGCGGGCGAGTTCGGCGTCGATCGCCGCCTCGTCGGCGCGCCCGGTGGCGACCAGCCGGCCGAGCAGGCTCCAGCGCAGTTCGGTGTCGACGGCCAGGCCGTCGATCTCCACGGTGCCGTCCAACAGCCCGGCGAGCAGCGCGAGTTGCTCGTCGGTGCGGGCGGCGCCGGCCAGCGTGCGGGCCCAGGCGAGCTGGTGGTCGCTGCCGGCCGGGGCCTCGTGCAGGGCGCTCTGGGCGGCGGCGGCCCAGCGCTGCAGCCCGCTCTCGCGCCAGGCGGGGTCGGCGTACAGCTCCAGGGCCAGCTTGACCTGGCGCTGGACGGACTGGACCACGCCGATGTCGCTCTCGCGCGGCAGGCCGGAGAGGGCCAGCGCGAGGTAGTCGCGGGTGGCGAGTTCGCCGTCGCGGGTCATGTCCCAGGCGGAGGCCCAGCACAGGGCGCGGGGCAGCGAGTCGGCGAAGTCGCCGAGGTGCGCGGTGACGACGGACAGCGAGTCGGCGTCGAGCCGAACCTTCGCGTAGGAGAGGTCGTCGTCGTTGAGCAGCAGCACGGCGGGCCGGGCCCGGCCGGTCAGCTGCGGGACCTCGGTGCGCTCGCCGTCGACGTCGAGTTCGATCCGGTCGGTGCGCACCAGCTTGCCGTCGACGAGCTCGTACAGGCCGACGGCGATCCGGTGCGGGCGCAGCACGGCCTCGCCGCGGGCGCCGGCGGGCAGCGCGGGGGCCTCCTGCAGGACGGCGAAGGACTCGATGGTGCCGTCCGCGGCGACCGACAGCTCCGGCCGCAGCACGTTGATGCCGGCGGTCTCCAGCCACGCCTTGGACCAGGTCCGCAGGTCGCGGCCGCTGGCCTCCTCCAGCGCGCCGAGCAGGTCGGCGAGCCGGGTGTTGCCCCAGGCGTGGCGCTTGAAGTAGGCGCGCACGCCCTGGAAGAAGGCGTCCTGGCCGACGTAGGCGACCAGCTGCTTGAGCACCGAGGCGCCCTTGGCGTAGGTGATGCCGTCGAAGTTGACCTGGACGTCCTCCAGGTCGTTGATCTCCGCCATGATCGGGTGGGTGGAGGGCAGCTGGTCCTGCCGGTACGCCCAGGTCTTCATCTGGTTGGCGAAGGTGGTCCAGGAGTGCGGCCACCTGGAACCGGGGGCCTCGGCCTGGCAGACGACCTCGGCGAAGGTGGCGAAGGACTCGTTCAGCCACAGGTCGTTCCACCACTCCATGGTGACGAGGTCGCCGAACCACATGTGGGCGAGCTCGTGCAGGATGGTCGCGGCGCGGGCCTCGTAGGAGGCGTCGGTGACCTTGGAACGGAACACGTACTGGTCGCGGAAGGTGACGGCGCCCGCGTTCTCCATCGCGCCGGCGTTGAACTCCGGGACGAACAGCTGGTCGTACTTGGCGAACGGGTAGGGGAAGTCGAACTTCTCCTGGAAGTAGTCGAAGCCCTGCCGGGTCACCGCGAAGATCGCGTCCGCGTCCAGGAACTCGCGCAGCGACGGGCGGCAGTACACGCCGAACGGCACGTGCTGCGCGCCGTTGTCGTAGCTGTCGAAGACGCCGACGTACGGGCCGGCGATCAGCGCGGTGATGTAGGTGGACATCCGCGGGGTGGGCTCGAAGGCCCACACCCGGGTGTCGCCGTCGCCGACCGGCTCGGGGGTGGGGGAGTTGGAGACCACCACCCAGCCGGCGGGGGCGGTGACGGTGAAGGCGAAGGTGGCCTTCAGGTCGGGCTGCTCGAAGTTGGCGAAGACGCGGCGGGCGTCGGGCACCTCGAACTGGGTGTAGAGGTAGGTCTCGCCGTCGGCGGGGTCGACGAAGCGGTGCAGCCCCTCGCCGGTGTTGGTGTAGGCGCAGTCGGCGACGACCCGCAGTTCGTTCGCGGCGGCCAGGTCGGGCAGCGCGATGCGGCTGTCGGCGAAGTTCTCCAGCGGCAGGGCGCGGCCGTTGAGGACGATCTCCGTCACGGCGGGGGCGACCAGGTCGATGAAGGTCGAGGTGCCGGGTTCGGCGGCGGTGAACCGGACCACGGTGGTGGACCGGAAGGTGCCGCCCTCGCGCGCGGAGCTCAGGTCGAGCTCGATCTCGTACGCGTCCACGGCCAGGAGTGCGGCCCGGGTGCGGGCCTCCTCACGGGTCAAGTTGGTGCCAGGCACTCGCAGGACTCCTTCGTCAGGGCTCGGGTTACCGGGAATCCTCCCATGCGAGTAACGATCCGTGTTCGTGCTTGACTCCCCCTCCGAGCAGTACCGGAGCATAGAGTTCAGAAGTTGAAGCTGAACTTCGGACGAACCGCAAGTGCGCCCTGGAGGGTGGAACATGTCGACGGACACACCGGGATCGCAGTCCTCACTGCACCGGGCCAATCTCGAACGGGTGCTGCGAGCGGTGCGGATGGCCGGATCGCTGACCCAGGCGGAGATCGCCCGGGGCACGGGGCTGTCGGCCGCGACGGTGTCCAACATCGTCCGCGAGCTCAAGGAGTCCGGCACCGTGGTGGTGGCCGACACCTCCTCGGGCGGGCGGCGGGCGCGCAGCGTTTCGCTGAGCGGGGACGCGGGGATCGTGGTGGGCGTGGACTTCGGGCACACCCACCTGCGGGTGGCGGTCGGCAACCTGGCGCACCGGGTGCTGGCCGAGGAGAGCGAGCCGCTGGACGTGGACGTCTCCGCGCAGCAGGGCTTCGACCGGGCCGAGCGGATGGTGGAGCGGCTGCTGGGGCAGGCCGGCTTCCCGGCGGACAAGGTGATCGGGGTGGGCCTGGGCGTGCCGGGCCCGATCGACGTGGAGACCGGGGCGCTCGGCTCGACCGCGATCCTGCCGGGCTGGACGGGCGTGATGCCGGGCCAGGAGCTGGCCGGGCGCCTGGGCATGCCGGTGCACGTGGACAACGACGCCAACCTGGGCGCGCTGGGCGAGCTGGTCTGGGGCGCCGGGCGGGGCCTGGGCGACCTGGCGTACATCAAGGTGGCCAGCGGCGTCGGCTCCGGCCTGGTGATCAACAACCAGATCTACCGGGGCCCGGGCGGCACCGCGGGCGAGATCGGCCACATCACGCTGGACGAGGCGGGGCCGGTGTGCCGCTGCGGCAACCGCGGCTGCCTGGAGACCTTCGTGGGCTCCCGCTACCTGCTCAACCTCTTGAACGCCAACCACCCCGGCGAGCTGAGCCTGAGCAAGGTGGTGCAGCTGGCCCAGCAGGGCGACCTGGGCTGCCGCCGGGTGATCGCCGACGCGGGCCGCCAGATCGGCATGGGCGTGGCCACCCTGTGCAACCTGCTCAACCCCCGCCGGGTGATCCTCGGCGGAGACCTCGCCGAGGCCGGTGACCTGGTGCTCTCCCCGATCCGGGACTCGGTGGCGCGGTACGCGATCCCCAGCGCGGCCCGCCAGCTGTCGGTCGTCCCGGGGACGCTGGGCGGCCGGGCCGAGGTGCTCGGCGCGCTGGCCCTGGTGATGAGCGAGATGGGCGAGACGGGAGTGCTCTGACACTCCCGGGGCACCCCCGCCGGTGCGCCCGAAGGCTCGCTCGGTATCGAGTGAGCCTTCAGGAAGATAACGAAAGGGTTTGGATCTGGGGCCTTCCGGTTTTACTTATTGACGTCAAGCTTTGTCACGGGGTTGACTCCTGCCCACCTCGCCGCAACATTCGCGGCTCTGTCAGGGAGGCTCCCCCCACCATGAACGCAATGATGCGTCGCGTCGCCGTCGGCACTGTCGCTGTCTCGATGGCTCTCACCATGGCCGCCTGCGGCAAGGCCGGCGACGACAAGAAGAGCAGCGACGCGGGTTCGAGCAACAACAAGTCGATCGGCCTGCTGCTCCCGGAGAACGCGTCCTCGACCCGTTACGAGTCCTTCGACAAGCCGTTCATCGAGGCCAAGGTCAAGGAGCTCTGCGCCGACTGCAAGGTCGAGTACAACAACGCCGAGGGCTCCGCGGCCAAGCAGAAGCAGCAGTTCGACACCCTGATCGCCCAGGGCGTCAAGGTGATCATCCTCGACGCGTTCGACGCCAAGTCCACCCAGGCGTGGGTCGCCGAGGCCGCGAAGAAGGACGTCAAGGTCATCGCGTACGACCGTCTGGCCACCGGCCCGGTCTCCGCGTACGTCTCCTTCGACAACGAGAAGGTCGGCGAGCTCCAGGGCGAGGCCCTGGTCACCGCGCTGGGCGACAAGGCCGCCGACGCCAACATCGTGATGATCAACGGTGACGACGCCGACCCGAACGCGGGCCAGTTCAAGGCCGGTGCCCACAAGGTGCTGGACAGCAAGGTCAAGAAGGTCGTCTACGAGCAGAGCGGCGAGTGGAAGCCCACCGTCGCGGGCCAGAAGGTCGGCGCCGCGATCTCGC
Organism: Kitasatospora sp. NA04385; assembly: GCF_013364235.1. NCBI lineage: Bacteria > Bacillati > Actinomycetota > Actinomycetes > Kitasatosporales > Streptomycetaceae > Kitasatospora > Kitasatospora sp. NA04385. Next base: position 5,766,399 of record NZ_CP054919.1, read on the forward strand.
AGCTCGGCAAGGACGGCTTCCAGGCCGTCTACTCCGCCAACGACGGCATGGCCGCCGCGATCATCACCCAGCTGAAGTCCCAGGGCATCAACGTCCCGGTCGGCGGCCAGGACGCGGGCCTCGACGCCATCCAGCGCCTCGTCACGGGCGACCAGGCCTACACCATCTACAAGGCCTACAAGCCGCTGGCCGACTCGGCCGCCCAGCTCGCGGTCAACCTGCTGCAGGGCAAGGACATCAAGTCCGTCGCCACCTCGACCGTCGACAGCAGCACCGACAAGGGCATCCCGGCCCAGCTGCTGGAGCCGAAGGTCGTCACCAAGGCGAACATCAAGGACACCGTGATCGCCGACAGCCTGTACAAGGTCGCGGACATCTGCACCGCCGACTACGCCGCCGCCTGCGCCGCGGCCGGCCTGCAGTAATCCCCGCCGGGCGGGGGCTCCCTGACCACCCGGGAGCCCCCGCCCGCACCGCTTCACCCCCCCTGCTTCACCCCCCCCAGCAGCAAGCACTACGCACTACCCCGCGTGCCCGGCCCGGCACGCGGGACGGCCGTGCCGGAAACGTCAGGTCCGGCACGGGACTCAAGGAGTTGGTTCACGTGACAGGCGCACCCGTACTGGCGTTGCGCGGGGTCTCCAAGCGCTTCGGTGCCGTCCAGGCGCTCACCGACGTGCACTTGGAGGTCCACGCGGGCGAGGTCGTCGCCCTGGTCGGCGACAACGGTGCCGGTAAGTCCACCCTGGTGAAGACCATCGCGGGCGTCCACCCGATCGACGAGGGCGTCATCGAGTGGGAGGGCAAGGCGGTCGGCATCAACCGCCCGCAGGACGCCCAGCAGCTGGGCGTCGCCACCGTCTACCAGGACCTCGCGCTCTGCGACAACCTGGACGTGGTCGGCAACCTCTTCCTCGGCCGCGAGATCAAGCGCTTCGGCACCCTGGACGAGGTCGCGATGGAGAAGCGCGCGCGCGAGCTCCTCGACACCCTCTCCATCCGCATCCCCAGCGTGCGCATCCCGATCGCCGGCCTGTCCGGCGGCCAGCGCCAGGTGGTCGCGATCGCCCGCGCCCTGGTCGGCGACCCCAAGATCGTCATCCTGGACGAGCCCACCGCCGCCCTCGGCGTCGAGCAGACCGCCCAGGTCCTGGACCTGGTCGAGCGGCTCCGCCAGCGCGGCCTCGGCGTGATCCTGATCAGCCACAACATGGCCGACGTCAAGGCCGTCGCGGACACCGTCGCGGTGCTCCGCCTGGGCCGCAACAACGGCAGCTTCGAGGTCGCGAGCACCTCGCACGAGGAGATCATCTCCGCCATCACCGGCGCCACCGACAACGCGGTAACCCGGCGCCAGGCCCGAATCGCGGAGGAAGCGAAGTGACCACCGAACCCACCACCACGACCCCGGTCGAGACGGCCCCGCCGGCCATCGACCCGCGCCTGCTGGTCCGCAAGGAGGGCCTGGCCGGCTACTTCGACGAGTTCACCCGCAAGATCCGCAGCGGTGAGCTCGGCTCGCTGCCGGTGGTCGTCGGCCTGATCATCATCGCCGCGATCTTCCAGTTCAAGACCGGCACCTTCCTCAACGCCAACAACCTCACCAACATCACCAAGTGGATCGCGGGCCCCGGCCTGATCGCGGTCGGCGTGGTGTTCGTGCTGCTGCTCGGCGAGATCGACCTCTCGCTCGGCTCGGTGGCCGGTGCCACCGCCGCCATCACCTCGGTGCTCTCGGTCCGCCAGGGCCTCAACGAGTGGCTCGCCATCCTGCTGGCGATCGTCTCCGCGATCGCCATCGGCGCCCTGCACGGCTACTTCTTCGCCAAGATCGGCGTCCCCGCGTTCGTCGTCACCCTGGCCGGCATGCTGGCCTGGAACGGCCTGCAGATGCTCGTCCTGGGCGAACTCGGCACCGTCAACAACCCGATGGACGGCGTCGTCGCCAACCTGGACACCTACTTCCTGGGCGACGGCGACATCATCTGGGCCTGGCTGTTCGCGATCGTCACCATCGTGCTGTTCGCCGGCGGCCAGCTGCTCGACTCCCGCCGCCGCTCCGCGGCCGGCCTGCCGGCCCGCCCGGTCAGCGAGATCGCGCTGCGCACCGGCGTGATCGGCGTCGTGGTGCTGGTCGCCGCCTACATGCTCAACCAGGACAGCGGCCTGCCGCTGCCGCTGGTGATCTTCGTGGGCGTCGTCGCGATCGGTGACTTCGTGCTCCGCCGCACCGGCTACGGCCGGCAGATCTTCGCGGTCGGCGGCGGCATCGAGGCGGCCCGCCGCGCGGGCATCAACGTCGCCTGGGTCCGGATCTCGGTCTACATGATCTCGGCCGGCCTGGCCGGCTTCGGCGGCCTGTTCATCGCCTCCCAGCAGGGCTCCGCGGACAAGGCGCTGGGCAGCGGCAACGTCCTGATGAGCGCCATCGCCGCCGCCGTCATCGGTGGCACCAGCCTCTTCGGCGGCCGCGGCAAGACCTGGTCGGCGCTGCTCGGCGCGCTGGTCATCCAGTCCATCACCACCGGCCTGGACATGGTGCACGCCCAGCAGGCCATCCAGTACATGATCACCGGCGCGGTGCTGCTCGCCGCGGTGGTCCTGGACTCGGTCTCCCGCCGCACCCAGAAGTCCCACGGCCGCGGCTGACCCCCCGGCCCCACCCCGAACCGCGCGACCGGTTCCCCCATACCAGGGGGCGGTCGCGCGGTTCGGCGCGTTCCGCGCACGGCCACCCGAAGAGCTGGTCGGGTTGCCCGCCGCACTACGGGCCGGTAATGGACATTAGACTCAAGCGGGGCGTACGCCCTCCGGGCCCATGCGGGCGCGAGAACTTGGACGAGGAGGAACGGGTGGCCCTGCTGACCCGCATTCGGGGACCGCGCGATCTCGATCGACTCACGCCCGCGCAGCTGGCGGCGCTCGCCGAGGAGATCCGGGGCTTCCTGGTGGAGGAGGTCTCCAAGACCGGCGGCCACCTCGGCCCCAACCTCGGCGTGGTCGAACTCACGCTCGCGATGCACCGGGTCTTCGACTCCCCGCGCGACCGCATCCTCTTCGACACCGGCCACCAGAGCTACGTCCACAAGCTGCTCACCGGCCGCCAGGACTTCTCCCGGCTGAAGATGAAGGGCGGCCTGTCCGGCTACCCCTCGCGCACCGAGTCCGAGCACGACGTGATCGAGAACTCGCACGCCTCGACCGTCCTCGGCTACGCCGACGGCCTGGCCAAGGCCAACAAGATCCAGGGCCACAAGGACCGCCCCGTGGTCGCCGTGATCGGCGACGGCGCGCTCACCGGCGGCATGGCCTGGGAGGCGCTCAACAACATCGCCGACAGCCGCGACCTGCCGATCGTCATCGTCGTCAACGACAACGAGCGCTCCTACTCGCCGACCATCGGCGGCCTCGCCAACCACCTCTCCACGCTGCGCACCACCCAGGGCTACGAGCGCTTCCTGTCCTGGGGCAAGGACGCGCTCCAGCGCACCCCCGTGGTCGGCCAGGCGATGTTCGACACCCTGCACGGCGCCAAGAAGGGCCTGAAGGACTTCATCGCCCCGCAGGGCATGTTCGAGGACCTCGGCCTGAAGTACATCGGCCCGATCGACGGCCACGACCTGCAGGCCCTGGAGTCCGCCTTCACCAAGGCGCGCGGCTTCGGCGGCCCGGTCATCGTGCACTGCATCACCGAGAAGGGCCGCGGCTACCACGCCGCCGAGAACAACGACGAGGACCGCTTCCACGCGGTCGGCGTGATCCACCCCGACACCGGCCTGCCGGTGAAGACCGCCGGCAAGGACTGGACGTCCGTGTTCGGCGAGGAGATGGTCGCGCTCGGCCGCGAGCGCCGGGACATCGTCGCGATCACCGCCGCGATGCTGCACCCCGTCGGCCTCGCCCCGTTCGCCAAGGCCTACCCCGACCGGATCTTCGACGTCGGCATCGCCGAGCAGCACGCCGCGGTGTGCGCCGCCGGCCTGGCCACCAACGGCCTGCACCCGGTCGTCGCGGTCTACGCGACCTTCCTGAACCGGGCGTTCGACCAGGTCCTGATGGACGTGGCGCTGCACCGGCTCGGCGTCACCTTCGTGCTCGACCGGGCCGGCGTCACCGGCACCGACGGCGCCTCGCACAACGGCATGTGGGACATGTCGATCCTCCAGGTCGTCCCCGGCCTGCGGCTGGCCGCCCCGCGCGACGCCGAACAGGTCCGCCTGCAGCTGCGCGAGGCCGTCGAGGTGACCGACGCCCCCACCGTGGTCCGCTACTCCAAGGGCAACGTCGGCCCGTCGGTGCCCGCCGTCGGCAAGGTCGGCGGCATGGACGTGCTGCGCCGCCACGAGGACGGCACCGCGGACGAGGCCGCCGACGTGCTGATCGTCTCGATCGGCGCGATGGCCCCGCTCTGCCTGGAGGCCGCCGAACTGCTCGCCGAACGCGGCATCACCAGCACCGTCGTCGACCCGCGCTGGGTCAAGCCGGTGGACGCCGCGCTGCCCGGCCTGGCCGCCCAGCACCGCCTGGTGGTCACCGTCGAGGACAACGGCCGGGCCGGCGGCGTCGGGTCCGCCGTCGCCCAGGCGCTGCGCGACGCCGACGTGGACGTCCCGCTGCGCGACTTCGGCATCCCGCAGGAGTTCCTCGACCACGCCTCGCGGGCCGAGATCATGGCGGAGATCGGGCTGACCGGCCCCGCCGTCGCGGAGAAGATCGAAGCACTGATCAGCACCCGTTCACTCGCCCGGAGCTGACCCGCCGGAACCTCCGTGGGCGCACCGCCCGGCAGCCGCAACGGCCGCCCGGCGGTGCGCCCATTGTCCGACCGTCGTACTCATTCCCGGACTGGTGCTCCTCCGCCCGTTCGCGCCCGGTAGGTTGTCATCCGTGCCCATCACCGCAACGAGCCGACCACGTGCCCTCGCCGACCGCCTCCAGGGGCACGTCCGCACCGGGTACTGGACCAGACTGGTCCCGCTGCTCGCGGTCCTGGCCACCGTCACCCACCTGCCCTCCTTCCTCCGCCCGGTGTGGAGCCCCGACGAGGGCTACCTCGCCACCCAGGCCCGGATGCTCGCCGACGGCGGCGTCCTCTACGACACCGTCGTCGACCGCAAGCCCCCGCTGCTGCCCTGGCTGTACGAGGCCTGCTTCGCCGTCTTCGGCTCCGTCTCGCTCTGGCCGCTGCGCGCCCTGGCGATCGGCGCCCACCTCGCCACCGCCGTCCTGCTCGCCTCCATCGCCCGCGGCCGCTGGGGCGACCGGGCGGGCCGCTACGCGGGCGCCTTCTACCTCCTGGTGTCCATCGGGCTCTCCCCGGAGGACACCCAGGCCGCCACCTTCGAAGTCTTCATGCTGCCCGCCATGGTGCTCGCCTTCCGCTACGCGGAGCGCCGCCGCTGGCTGGCCGCCGGCATCGCCGTGGCCCTCTGCTCGCTCACCAAGCAGACCGGCGGCGCCGTGATGCTGCCCGTGCTGTGGATGCTGCTGCAGGACACCCGCCGCCGCGGCGTCCGCTGGCCGCAGGCCCTCGCCAAGATCTGCTTCGGCTTCGCCCTGCCGATAGCGCTGGTCGCCGCCATCCTCACCAAGCCCAAGGGCTTCCTGTTCTGGGTCGTCACCGGCTCCGGCGACTACGCCGTGCTCGGCAGCAACTGGCCGCAGATGCTCGGCCGGGCGCTCGGCAACTCCGCGATCCTGATGAGCGCCGGACTGGCCTTCCTGCTGCCCCACGCGCACCGCCTGTGGCTGCGCCGCCGCCGCAGACCCGTCCCCGCCCGCGGCCCCGAGCGCGGCTCCACCGCCGACCTGTGGGTGTGGCTGCTCTCCTCGGTCATCGCCGTCTCCGTCGGCTTCCACTTCTTCGGCCACTACTACCTCCAGCTGATGCCCCCGCTGGTCCTGCTCGGCGTCGGCGCCGTCGCCACCTCCGCCGTCCCCTGGCGCCCGGTCGCCGCGTACTCCGCCCTCGCCAGCACCTTCTTCCTCGTCCTCGCCGTCTTCTGGCCCGGCCAGCGCCTCACCCAGACCACCGAGGTCGCCACCGCCGTCGCCGCCCAGACCACCCCCAAGGACACCGTCCTGGTCTGGGGCATGCACCCCGAGCTCTACTGGCTCGCCGACCGCCGCCCCGCCACCCGCTACCTCACCGCCGGCTTCCTCACCAACTTCAGCGGCGGCAAGGGCGGCGAGAAGGTCGGCGAGGAGTACTCCGTCTCCGACGCCTGGCGGACCTTCGACACCGAGATCTCCACCAACGGCCTCCCCCGGGTCTTCGTCGACGACTCCGGCACCGCCCCCTACCAACCCGACAAGGTCCCCCGCATCGCCAGCCTCCTCGACACCCACTACGAGGTCGTCGGCGTCACCGGCGACACGGTGATCTACCGCCTCAAGGACAAGTAACGACAGCACGCGGCGGGTCGATGCTGCGCAGTGGCCCCGTCAGGGGCCCGGGGAACGGCGGGTCCGTGCTGCTGGTGGCCGGAGCCCATCGAAGTGTCCGTGCTGCTTCGGGCCAGGTGAACAGAACCCGAAGCTGACGCGCGCAACGGCACTGAACCGCCACCAGCCCCGGCCTCGCCGTTCCCCGAGCCCCTGGTTTCGCCTCCCGCCCTCCCCATCGAGCCCCCGGCAGGGGCTCTCGTCTAAGCGATCCACCCGGCCAGCGCGGCGACCAGGGGCCCGGGCCGGAAGGCCGGATGCGGCGGCTCCGGGCACCCCGCCAGTCCCACCGCGCCGGGCACCAGGGCCAGCAGCGCGTCCGCCGTGCGGCGCCGGTGGACGGGGTTCTCCGGGACGGCCGGGAGGACCGCCACCGGGAGCCGCAGCCCGGCGAGTTCGGCGTCGGTGGCGCCGCGCAGCGTCCCGCCGGCCAGCAGCCCGGCCGCTGCCGGGACGGCCTCGCGGATCAGGCCGTCCAGCCGCTCGTCGCCCGCCGTGGCCGGCCAGGCCAGGACCAGGGCCCGGACGCGTTCCGGTGCGGTCAGGGCCAGCCGGACGGCCGCCGAGCAGCCGTTGGAGCCGGCCACCAGGACGACCGGCGGTCCGTCGGGCAGGGCCGCCGCCAGGTGCCGGGCCTCGGCGTCCCAACTGCCGGCCCGCATCGCCCGGTCGGGCGCCGTGACGGTGAGCCCGGCCGCCCGCAGGCCCGCCGTCACCCCCGGGCGGTGCCAGAACACGGCCGCGTCCACCGGGTCGTCCCACAGTCCGCCGTGCACCAGCACCAGCACGTGCCCCAGGCCCCCTCGTACGGAAAGACCGACAGCATACGGAAACACCGCCGGGCGGCACCCGTTTCAAAAGAGGGGTGCCGCCCGGCGGCGGTGCGGGGGCGGGTCAGGCGGGGACCGAAGCCAGGCCGGGGGCCAGGAACTTCTTGCCGTTGACGCGCTCGGAGACGCCCTCGCGGTCGAGGTAGGGGGTGATGCCGCCGAGGTGGAAGGGCCAGCCGGCGCCGGTGATCATGCAGAGGTCGATGTCCTGGGCCTCGCCGACCACGCCCTCGTCCAGCATCAGGCCGATCTCCTGGGCGACGGCCTCCAGGGCGCGGGCGCGCACCTGCTCCTCGGTCAGGACGCTGTCGCCGAAGGTGAGCAGGGCCAGCACCTCGGGGTCGAGGACCTGCGCGCCGTCCTGCCAGGTGTAGAAGCCGCGCTTGCCGGCCTCGACGACCTTGCCGAGGTTCGCGGAGACGGCGAACCGCTCCGGGAAGGCGCCGTGCAGCGTCTCGGAGACGTGCAGGGCGATGGCCGGGCCGACCAGTTCGAGCAGGGCGATCGGGGACATCGGCAGGCCGAGCGGCTTCACCGCGGCCTCGACGGTCTCGAACGGGGTGCCCTCGTCGATGATGCCCTGGATCTCGCCCATGAAGCGGGTCAGGATGCGGTTGACCACGAACGCGGGGGCGTCCTTGGCGAGCACCGCGGTCTTCTTCAGCTTCTTGGCGACGCCGAACGCGGTGGCCAGCGAGGCGTCGTCGGTCTGCTCGGCCCGGACGATCTCCAGCAGCGGGAGGATCGCGACCGGGTTGAAGAAGTGGAAGCCGACCACGCGCTCCGGGTGCTGGAGCTTGGAGGCCATCTCGGTGACCGACAGCGAGGAGGTGTTGGTGGCCAGGACGGCGGTCGGCGAGACCACCGCCTCCAGCTCGGCGAACACCTTCTGCTTGACGCCCATCTCCTCGAAGACGGCCTCGATCACGAAGTCGGCGTCGCCGAACGCGACGGCCTTGTCGAGGTGCCCGGAGACCAGGCCCTTGAGCTTGTTGGCCTTGTCCTTGCCGATCCGGCCCTTGTCCAGCAGCTTGTCGATCTCGGCGTGGACGTAGCCGACGCCCTTGTCGATCCGCTGCTGGTCGATGTCGGTGAGCACCACCGGCACCTCCAGGCGGCGCGCGAACAGCAGCGCCAGCTGGGAGGCCATCAGACCGGCGCCGACCACGCCGACCTTGGAGACCGGACGGGCCAGCGACTTGTCCGGCGCGCCGAACGGCCGCTTGGCGCGGCGCTGCACCAGGTTGAAGGCGTACAGCCCGGCGCGCAGCTCACCGCTCATGATCAGGTCGGCGAGCGCGGCGTCCTCCGCGTCGAAACCGGCCTGCAGGTCGCCGTCCTTGGCCTGCTGGATGATGTCGAGTGCCTTGTACGCGGCCGGGGCGGCCCCGTGCACCTTGGCGTCGGCGACCCAGCGGCCCCACAGCACGGCGTCGTCCCAGGCCTTGCCGCGGTCGAACTCCTCGCGCTCGACGACCACGTCGCCCTTGAGCACCTCGGCCGCCCACAGCAGCGACTGCTCCAGGAAGTCGGCCGGCTCGAAGATCGCGTCCGCGATGCCGAGCTCGAACACCTCCTTGCCCTTGAGCTGCTTGTTCTGCGCCATCGAGTTCTCGACGATGACCTTGACCGCCTTGGCGGGGCCGATCAGGTTCGGCAGCAGGGTGCAGCCGCCCCAGCCGGGCACCAGGCCGAGGAAGACCTCGGGCAGCGAGAACGCCGGGACGCCCGCGCTGACGGTGCGGTAGGTGCAGTGCAGGCCGACCTCGACGCCGCCGCCCATCGCCGCGCCGTTGTAGAACGCGAAGGACGGGACGGGCAGCGCGGCGATCCGCTTGAAGACGTCGTGGCCGCCCTTGCCGATGGCCAGCGCGTCCGAGTGCTCCTTGAGCACCTCGACGCCCTTGAGGTCGGCGCCGACCGCGAAGATGAACGGCTTGCCGGTGATCGCGACCGCGACCACCGAGCCCGCGGCGGCCTCCGCCTCGACCTGGTCCAGCGCCTCGGACAGCTTGGCCAGCGAGCCGGGGCCGAAGGTGGTCGGCTTGGTGTGGTCGAAGCCGTTGTCGAGGGTGATCAGCGCCAGCTTGCCGGCCCGCAGCGGCAGGTCCAGGTGGCGCACGTGCGCGGTGGTGACGACCTCGCCGGGGAACAGCTCGGCGGCGCGCTGCAGCAGTTCAGTGGTGCTCATGGTCACTTACCACCCTCGAAGTGGGGGTTCTCCCAGATGACGGTGCCGCCCATGCCGAAGCCGATGCACATGGTGGTGATGCCGTAGCGGACGTCCGGACGCTGCTCGAAGCGGCGGGCCAGCTGGGTCATCAGGCGCACGCCCGAGGAGGCCAGCGGGTGGCCGAACGCGATGGCGCCGCCGTACGGGTTGACCCGCTCGTCGTCGTCCGCGATGCCGTAGTGGTCCAGGAACGCCAGCACCTGGACGGCGAAGGCCTCGTTGACCTCGAACGCGCCGATGTCCTCGATGGTCAGACCGGCCTTGGCCAGCGCCTTCTCGGTCGCCGGGACGGGGCCGATGCCCATCACCTCGGGCTCGACGCCCGCGAACGCGTAGCTGACCAGGCGCATCTTGACCGGCAGGCCCAGCTCGCGGGCCACGTCCTCGGCGGCCAGCAGCGAGGCGGTCGCACCGTCGTTCAGGCCGGCCGCGTTGCCCGCGGTCACGTTGCCGTGCGGGCGGAACGGGGTCTTCAGACCCGCCAGCGACTCCATCGTGGTGCCCGGGCGCAGCGGCTCGTCCACCGTGGCCAGGCCCCAGCCGGTCTCGCCGACCTCGGGGTTGGTGTTGCGGATCGCGATCGGCACCAGGTCCGGCTGGATGTCGCCGTTGGCGTACGCCTTGGCGGCCTTCTCCTGCGAGCGCACCGCGAACGCGTCGCAGCGCTCCTTGGTGATGTGCGGGAAGCGGTCGTGCAGGTTCTCCGCGGTCATGCCCATGAACAGGGCGGACTCGTCGACCAGCTTCTCCGAGACGAACCGCGGGTTCGGGTCCACGCCCTCGCCCATCGGGTGCCGCCCCATGTGCTCGACGCCGCCGGCCACCACGACGTCGTACGCGCCGAAGGCGATGCCGCCGGCGGTGGTGGTGACCGCGGTCATCGCACCGGCGCACATCCGGTCGATCGCGTAGCCGGGGACGGACTTCGGCAGGCCGGAGAGCAGCGCGGCGGTGCGGCCGATGGTCAGGCCCTGGTCGCCGATCTGGGTGGTCGCGGCGACGGCGACCTCGTCGATCCGCTCGACGGGCAGGCTCGGGTTGCGGCGCACGAGCTCACGGATGCACTTGACGACCAGGTCGTCGGCGCGCGTCTCGTGGTAGATGCCCTTCGGGCCGGCCTTGCCGAACGGGGTGCGGACGCCGTCGACGAAGACGACGTCCCTCGCGGTACGAGGCACGGGGGCTCTCCTCCCAGGGGGACATGACGATGAGCGCACGCACCAGCGGCGCCGCTACGCCCACCAATCTACCCACGAGTAACAACGCCCGGCAAGAAGAGATGCGAACGGCGGAGGGAGAGCCCTGCCGGGGGCTCGCCGTTCCCCGAGCCCCTGACCGCCTTACGCGGACGCCTCCCGGAACGCCTTCGCCAGGGCCGGCCCCACCAGTTCGGTCTGCCAGGCGCGGGCGCCCAGGGCGCGCAGGGCGAGGCCGACGGTCTCGGCGTCCGGCTCGGCCGGGGGCTCCCAGGAGACGCGGCGGACCAGGTCGGGGGTGATCAGGTTCTCCGCCGGGAGGTGGTACTGCTCGGCGAGGGCGGTGACGGCGGCCCGGGCGCCGCTGAGGCGGGCCGCGGCGACCGGGTCCTTCTCGGCCCAGGCGCGCGGCGGCGGCGGCCCGTCGTGCGGGGCGGTCGCGGGCGGCAGCGCCGACTCGGGGATCTCCCGGGCCCGCTCGATCGCGGCCAGCCACTGGTCGAGCTGGCGCCGGTTCACCCGGGGCCCGAAGCCCTGGACGGCGATCAGCGCGGGCGCGTTGGCGGGCATGGCCAGCGCGGCGTTCACGATCGCGGCGTCGGCCAGCACCCGGCCGGGGGAGACGTCGCGCTCGCGGGCGATCCGGTCCCGGGTGAGCCACATCTCGCGGACCGCGGCCAGCTGTCGGCGGCGGCGGACCTTGTGCAGCTGGGAGGTGCGCCGCCAGGGGTCGACCCGGGGCGCGGGGCGCGGCGCGGCGGCCAGCGCGGCGAACTCCTGGTGCGCCCAGTCGAGCTTGCCCTGCCGGTCGAGCTCGGCCTCCAGGGCGTCGCGCAGGTCGACCAGCACCTCGACGTCCAGCGCCGCGTAGCGCAGCCAGGGCTCGGGCAGCGGGCGGGTGGACCAGTCGACCGCGGAGTGCTCCTTGGCCAGCGACAGGCCCAGCACGTTCTCGGTCATCGGGCCGAGGCCGACCCGGGCGAACCCGGCGAGCCGGCCGGCCAGCTCGGTGTCGAAGAGCACGCCGGGGTGCATGCCGACCTCGAACAGGCAGGGCAGGTCCTGGGTGGCGGCGTGCACGACCCACTCGGCGTCGGCCAGCGCGGTGTTCAGGCCGGTCAGGTCGGGGCAGGCGATCGGGTCGATCAGCGCGGTGCCCGCGCCCTGGCGGCGCAGTTGGATCAGGTAGGCGCGCTGGCCGTAGCGGTAGCCGGAGGCCCGCTCGGCGTCGACGGCGACCGGCCCGGCCCCGCCGCGGAAGGCCTCGACGACGGCGGCCAGGGCCGCTTCGTCCGACACCACCGGTGGGAGTCCGTCCCGGGGTTCGAGGAGCGGAACCGGGGCGGTCTCTTCGGGGATGGAGGCTACGGCGTCGGTCACCCCCCAAGGGTACGTCGTGTGTCGCCGCCGGGAGTGTTGTCTGACTGGTCGGACCAGGTTCGGACATATGCCAGCCCGGGTTGGCCGCGGGTTCGGGCACCGGCCCGGCGGGGGAGCGGCCCGGCTGACGGGCCGTCACGGGCGGTCGCGGGCACCGGAGGGCGCGGCGCGGGCCCGGTGCGGGCGCGGCGAGGAGGCCGCCGGGCGGGCACGGCGACGGCCCGGAGGAAACGTTCCTCCGGGCCGCCACCAGGGGTGATGCGGGTCAGTGGATGATGCCGGTGCGCAGCGCCACGGCGACCATGCCGGCCCGGTCGCCGGTGCCCAGCTTGCGGGCGATCCGGGCCAGGTGGCTCTTCACCGTCAGCGCCGACAGGCCCATCGCCACGCCGATCGCCTTGTTGGACTGGCCCTCGGCCACCAGCCGCAGCACCTCCACCTCGCGGCCGGACAGCTCGCGGTAGGCGGACGGCTGCGCGCCGGGCGCACCCGGGGCGCCGGGCGCGGCGCCGGGCTGGCCGGGGGCGCCGTGGTGGCCGGGCGCACCGGGGTGGTGGTGGCCGGGGATGCCGGGACGGCGCATCCGCCCGGCCAGGCCGGCGCCGATCGGCAGGCCGGGGCGGCCGGGCATCGGCATGTTGGTGCGGGTGCCGGTCACCACGTAGCCCTTGACGCCGCCGGCCAGCGCCGAGCGGACCGCGCCGATGTCGTCGGCGGCGGACAGCGCCAGGCCGTTGGGCCAGCCCGCGGCGCGGGTCTCGGCCAGGATGGTCAGGCCGGAACCGTCGGGCAGGTGCACGTCGGCGATGCAGATGTCGCGCGGGGTGGTGACCCGCGGGCGGGCCTCGGCGATCGAGGAGACCTCGATGACGTCGCGGACACCGAGCGCCCATAGGTGGCGGGTCACCGTGTTCCGGACCCGGGGATCTGCGATGACCACCATGGCGGTGGGCTTCGTCGGACGGTAGGCGACCACGCTTGCGGGGTGCTCGAGAAGGACCGACACCTGGGGCCTCCGGGGGGAGTGGCGGACGAACCCCGAGGGGGCGGTCGGAGCGTTCCGCGTCTGGAAAGGGTCACTGACACCTTCGGCATCAACCGTGCCCGGCTTTAGCGGGTGATCACGATCTGGTGAGTAACAATACGGACAAATCGCGCAGATGACCGGTACGACATGCTTGGAAATCGCACAGATTCGATCGATATCGACGCCACGACGATCGCGAACGTGCAGGTAATTGACCCAGAGCGCGCGCGAAGTCACACTCCGTCAGTCCTGCGGGTGGCGCCGGCCCCGGCGTGCCGGGTTGTCCCCCGGGGGTGTCTGGAAGGCCTGACGGCCGCTCGGCGGCCGGCCCCGGGAAGCGGCGCCCGCGGGGTCAGTGCGAGTTGCGCGGCCGGCGGCGGGCCGGCATCGGCACCACCCCGCCCAGCACGCCCGGCCCGTCGGCCGGCAGCGGCGCCGGCGCGGCCGGCGGCAGCCCCGCGCACACGCACAGCAGGTCGGCCCAGGCGGCCAGGTGCCGCTCGAAGCGGCGGTCGGCCGGCGTCCAGGACGCCCGCAGCTCGATCTCGGTGGACGCACCGCGCTCGGCCAGCGCGCCGAAGTACTGCGAGTGGCACCTGGTCACCGTGCCGGACGGCTCGGCGTGCCCGGCGGCGTGCGCCTGCAGCGCGTCCATCAGCCAGCTCCAGCCGACTTCGGACAGCAGCGGGTCGCCCGCCATCTCCGGCTCCAGCTCGGCCCTGGTCATGGTGACCACCCGGAAGTCCCCGTTCCACGCCTCCGGCGCCGACGGGTCGTGCAGCAGCACCAGGGTGCCGTCCGCCAGCTCCTCGCCGTCCACCTCGACCGAGGCGGAGAGCGCGAAGGCGTACGGGGCCAGCCGGCGGGGGGCGGGCTGCGGGGACAGCCGTACCTCGGGGCGCAGCCGCGCCCCGGTCAGCGCCTCGACCGCGTCGCGGAACTCGATCGGCGCCGACTCCCTGCCCGTTCCTCCACCCTGCGCGGATTGCCCGCCGACCGCTGCCATGACCGGAAGCCTAGGCGGCGCGGACCCGCAATCCGAGCACTTTCGTACCTCCGGCGTGCCGAAAACCCGGAAATCGAGCAGGTCGTGAGCGCGGCCCGGCCGACCGCCGTCCGAGGTGTCCGTTTTGCCTGCCCGCGGCCCCCGCTCGGGCGGGGGCGCACCGCCCCCGTGCGAGGATGTGACCCGTGAGTGAGACCCCCGCAGCCCAGTCCGGTCAGCGGCCCCGCGGCGCCGCGTACGACTCCGTCTTCCTGCGCGCCGCCCGCAACGAACCGGTGCCGCACACCCCCGTCTGGTTCATGCGGCAGGCCGGCCGCTCGCTGCCCGAGTACCTGAAGGTGCGCGAGGGCGTCCCGATGCTCGACGCCTGCATGCAGCCGGACCTGGTCAAGGAGATCACCCTGCAGCCGGTGCGCCGGCACAAGGTGGACGCGGCCATCTTCTTCTCCGACATCGTCGTCCCGCTCAAGGCGGTCGGCATCGACGTCGAGATCAAGGGCGGCGTCGGCCCGGTCATCGCCGACCCGATCCGCACCAGGGCCGACCTCCAGCGGCTGCGCCCGCTCGAACCGGACGACATGCCCTACATCACCGAGGCGGTCGGCCTGCTGGTCGCCGAACTCGGCGCCACCCCCCTGATCGGCTTCGCCGGCGCGCCCTTCACGCTGGCCAGCTACCTGATCGAGGGCGGGCCCTCGAAGTCGTACGAGAACACCAAGGCGATGATGTACGGCGAGCCCGAGCTGTGGGCCGAACTCGTCGACCGGCTCGCGCAGATCACCTCCGCCTTCCTGAAAATCCAGATCGAGGCCGGCGCCTCCGCCGTCCAGCTCTTCGACTCCTGGGCGGGCGCGCTCGCACCCGACGAGTACCGCCGCTCGGTGATGCCCGCCAGCGCGAAGGTCTTCGACGCGGTCGCGCCCTACGGCGTCCCGCGGATCCACTTCGGCGTCAACACCGGCGAGCTCCTCGGCCTGATGGGCCAGGCCGGCGCGGACATCGTCGGCGTCGACTGGCGCGTCCCGCTCGACGAGGCCGCCAACCGGGTCGGCCCCGGCAAGGGCCTGCAGGGCAACCTCGACCCCGCCGTCCTCTACGCGCCCACCCACGTCGTCGAGACCAAGGCCCGCGAGGTCCTGCACGCCGCGCAGGCCCTGGGCGGCAGCCACCACATCTTCAACCTCGGCCACGGCGTCATGCCCACCATGGACCCGGACGCGCTCACCCGGCTGGTCGCCTTCGTCCACGAGGCCAGCGCCCGCTGAGGCAAACGGGACCGGCGGCTCGCCGCCGCCCGACCCCTGTTCTCCGTCCCGCGCTGTTTACGCGGAGCGTCCGGCTGGCTACCGTGGATGACGGGGAGGGCGTCATGAGCGGTCTGTTGCTGGTGCTCGGCGGGGCTGGCGTCGTGTGGATGTTCGTCCTGGGTGTCTTCGGCCACGACTGGTCGCTCGCCGGCCTGGTCATGCCGCTGTCGACCTTCGCGCTGTTCGCCTCGAACGAACTGCGCCGGGGCGAGGCCCGCCGGAAGCAGCAGGCGGCCGCCCTGGCGCGGGAGCGCAGCCGCCGGGAGGCGGCGGAGTGGGAGACCCCCGCCCGGCCCCCGGCCCGCCCCGGCGGGGACGGGCCGGACGCCGGGGCCGCCTGACCGGCGCCGCGTCCCGGATCAGGCTTTGGCGTCCGCGTCCGCGTCGGCGTCGCCCTCGGTGCCGGTGCCGGTGTCGGTGTCCGGGGCGTGCGTCGGGCGGGGCAGGAACGCGGGAGCCGCCGGGACGGCGGGGCGGCGGGAGCGCAGGCGCCTGCGGAGCAGCCAGCCGAGCGGGGCGAGGACCAGCAGGAAGGGCGCGACGGCGGCCAGGCCCATCAGGAGGGCGCGGAGCAGGGCGACCAGGGCGTGCCAGCCGGCCGACAGGGCGCGGGCGACGGAGGCGAAGAAGCCGGTCTCCTTCTTCGCGGGCTCGACGTACCGCTGGGCGGGGGTCACCAGGTCCAGGGTCACCGTGGACAGCGAGGTGCGGGCGGAGAGCTCCTGCTGCTGGCGCTGCAGGGACTCCAGGTCGGACTCGCGGCGGGTCAGCTCGCTCTCCAGCGACACCACCTCCGACAGGCTCTTCGCGTCGGCCATCAGCGCCCGCACCCGGTCCACGCTGGCCTGCATGGACTTGAGCCGGCTGTCGACGTCGGCGATCTGCTGGGTGAGGTCGTCCGCCTTGCTGGTGAGGCTGAGCTGCTTGCCGAGCGCGCCGAGCCCGTTCAGCACGTCCTGGTAGGACGCGGACGGGACCTTGAGGGTCAGCGTGGACTGCAGGGTGTCGCCGGTGCCGCCGCGCAGGTTCTCCCCGGCGACGTACCCGCCCGCCCCGGTGGCCAGGTCGACCGCCTTGGTGCGGGCCTCGTCGACCGAACCGACCTGCACGGTCAGCTTCGCCTGGTAGGCGATCTGGCGGGCGGCCGCGGGCGCGGCGCTCCCGGCCGTGCTCCCGGCCGTTCCCGTGCCTGTGCCGGTTCCCGTCCCCGCGCCGGTGCCCGTCCCCGTGGTCGGGCCCGCCGCCGGCCCGCCGCCGGGCCCGCCTTCGCCGCGTCCCCGCTCCCGGCCCCGGGCGGCCCCGCCGCGTCGGCCGCCTCCCCGTCCGCCGCCCGGGCGTCGTTCCGGGCCACCGCCGGGGCGCCCGCCGAGGCCGACGAGCCGTCGGAGCCCGCGCTGCACCCCGCCAGCAGCAGGACCGCCGCCACCGCCCCCGCCGCGCCCGCTCTGCGTACCCGAAGGTCCATGTCGCATCCTCCCCGTGTCCCGGGACGGGCCGACCGCCCGCCCCCACGCGGTTGTGACGCGGCGGCCCCCGGAACGGACCCGCACCCCCGGTACCGGATCGATCACGCCGCGGACTCGCCCGGGTCTCGGGCGCCGCGGGGTCGATCCCGGGGATCCGGATAAGGACTGGAAGACTGATCGACATGGCGAAACCTCACGTCGTGGTGATCGGTGGCGGGATCGCGGGCCTGGCCGCGGCCGCGTTCCTCGGGGACGCGGCGGTGCGGGTGACCGTGCTGGAGGCGTCCGGACGCTTCGGCGGGAAACTGCGTGGCGGCGAGGTCGGCGGCGTCCGGGTCGACCTCGGCGCCGAGTCGATGCTCGCCCGCCGCCCCGAAGCGGTCGAACTGGCCCGCCGGGTCGGCCTCGGCGAACGGCTCGAACCGCCCACCACCGCCAAGGCCGCGATCTGGACCCGCGAGGGCCTGCGCCCGCTGCCCGGCGGCCAACTCATGGGCGTACCGGGCGACCTGGACGCGCTCAGGGCCTCCGGCGTGCTCACCCCCGAGGGCCTGGAGCGGGCCTTGCGCGAGCAGCCCGCCGAGATCGGCGAGGACGCCCCGATCGGCCGCTACATCGCCGACCGGCTCGGCCGCGAGGTCGTCGACCGGCTGGTCGAACCGCTGCTCGGCGGCGTGTACGCCGGGCACGCCGACGAGATCTCGATCCGCGCCGCCGTCCCGCAACTGCTCCAACTCGCCGGGCAGGGCGGCAGCCTGACCACCGCCATCGGTGAGCTCGGCCGCCGCGCCACCGCCACCGGCCCGGTCTTCCAGGGCCTGGACGGCGGGCTCGGCACCCTGCCCGGGGCCGTCGCCGCGCACGACCGCGCGCACGGCGCCGAACTGCTCACCGACCACCCCGTCGACGCCCTGCGCCGCACCCCCGACGGCTGGCGGGTCACCGCCGCCGGACGCGAACTCGCCGCCGACGCCGTCGTGCTGGCCGTCCCCGCCCCGCAGGCCGCCGCCCTGCTCGCCGCCGACGCCCCCGGCGCCGCCGCCGAACTCCGGCAGGTCGAGTACGCGTCCATGGCCCTGGTCACCCTCGCCTTCCGCCGCGCCGACCTCGCGGGCAGCCCGCTCACCGGCAGCGGCTTCCTCGTCCCTCCGGTCGACCGGCGCAGCATCAAGGCCTCCACCTTCTCCAGCAACAAGTGGGGCTGGCTGGAGCGTTCCGCCCCCGACGCCTTCCTGCTGCGCACCTCGCTCGGCCGCCACCGCGAGGACGCCGCGCTCGACCTGGACGACGCCGAACTCGTCGCCCGCTCGCTCGCCGACCTGCGCGCCGCCGTCGGCCTGCGCGCCACCCCGTACGACCACGCCGTCACCCGCTGGCGGGCCGGGCTCCCGCAGTACCCCGTCGGGCACCTCGACCGGGTCGCCCGGATCCGCACCCGCCTCGACGCCCTCGGCGCGATCGCGGTCTGCGGCGCCGCGTACGACGGCGTCGGCATCCCCGCCGTCGTCGCCGGTGCCCGGCGGGCCGCCGAGCACCTCGCCCCCGCCACCCCCGGCACCGGAACCACCCGCACGGAAGGGACAATGGGCCCATGACCGAAAGCACTGAGCAGCCCGTGAAGAAGAAGGCCCGCGACCTCAACCAGGTCATCCGCTACACCATGTGGTCGGTGTTCAAGCTCAAGGACGCCCTCCCCGAGGACCGCACCGCGCTCGCCGCCGAGGTCGACGCACTCTTCGAGCAGCTCACCGCCAAGGACGTCGTCATCCGCGGCACCTACGACGTGTCCGGCCTGCGCGCCGACGCCGACGTCATGGTCTGGTGGCACGCCGAGAGCTCCGACGACCTGCAGGAGGCGTACAACCGCTTCCGCCGCACCGGGCTCGGCCGCCACCTGGAGCCGGTCTGGTCGAACATGGCGCTGCACCGCCCCGCCGAGTTCAACAAGTCGCACATCCCGGCGTTCCTCGCCGACGAGAACCCCCGCGAGTACGTCTGCGTCTACCCCTTCGTCCGCTCCTACGAGTGGTACCTGCTCCCGGACGAGGAGCGCCGGGCGATGCTCGCCGAGCACGGCATGATGGCCCGCGGCTACCCGGACGTCCGGGCCAACACCGTCGCCTCCTTCGCGCTCGGCGACTACGAGTGGCTGCTCGCCTTCGAGGCCGACGAACTGCACCGCATCGTCGACCTGATGCGCGACCTGCGCCCCTCCCGGGCCCGCCTGCACGTCCGCGAGGAGGTCCCCTTCTTCACCGGCCGCCGCAAGCCGATCGCCGACCTGCTGGCCGGTCTGTACTGAGCGAGCACCGAATCAGGGGCCCGCGGTAAGAACGGCGGGACGTGACATCAGGGGCCCGGTATGAACGGCGGGACGTGACATCAGGGGCCCGGGGAACGGCGGGTCGATGCTGCTGACGGTCGGAGCCCATCGAAGGTCCGTGCTGCTGCGTGTCTTTGACCGAACCCGAAGCAGATGCGCTGGGCGGCAGTGCACCGCCAGCAGCCACGGGCTCGCCGTTCCCCGAGCCCCTGATTTCGCTCCCCTAGGAGTCGAGGGCCGCGCGCAGCCGGGGGTCCCGGACGGCGGCGGGGCCGGAGATGGCGACGGCGGTGAGCAGTTCGTCGTCGGTGGCGGGGGCGTGCCGGCAGGGGAGGGCGCGCAGCAGGGTCTGGCCGGCGGGGGCGGCCCACGCGGTGTAGGCGTGGACGTCGATCCGGGCCATCAGCAGGGTGCCGCCGGTGAGGACCAGCGGGAGCGCGTACCAGGCGGCCGCGGTACGGGCGGCGGTGCCGTCGGGGGCGGTGAGCAGGACGGTCAGCAGCAGCATCGCCGCCGCCCCGACGAGCGCGTAGCGGACCTGCCGGACCGCCCGCAGGGCGTGGTCCCGGACGACGGCCGGGGTGGCCAGCCCCGCCGAGGTCAGCCGGTCGCCGATGTCGCGGACGGTGGGGTGCGCGGCCAGCACGGTCTTCAACTGGGCGGTGCGGCACTGGCCCTCGGGGCCGATCGCGCCGATCAGCGCCCGCTCCAGGCGGCCGCGGCCCCGCGGGTCGACGACGGTGGTCCAGCCGGTGTGGGCCAGGTGCAGGCGGCCGACCCCGGCCATCCGGACCAGGGCCAGGTCGACCACCCGGGCCGGGCCGCCGGCCAGGTACGCGGTCTCGTACAGGCCGACGCCCGCGGGGCGGTGGACCGGGTGCGGGGTGCCCCCGGCGAGGGCGTCCGCGATCGAGGCGACCCGTACCAGCCGGAGGCAGGAGAGCACCGCGGCGGCACAGGACGGGATCAGCAGCAACACCCACATGCTTTTTGTTCTAGTCCTGTGCGCGCCGGGAACGGAACACGTACCCGGGCCGCGATACCGAACTGTGACTCGTCGGGCGGCTCAGGAACTGCCGCACCCGCCGCCCCCGCAACTGGACCCGCAGGAGCTCGACGACCCGCAGGAGTGCGAGGAGGAGCCGCACGAGTGCGAGGAGGAGGAGCCGCAGGAGTGCGAGGACGACCCGCAGGAATGGCCGCCCGAATGCCCGCCCGAGTGGTGGCCGGAGGAGCCGCAGGACGAGGCGGGCGTCGACCCGCACCACGCCGCCGAGCCCGCGCCCGCGCCGGCCGCGAACTCCGGCGTGCCGTCCGCGCCCGAGCCGCGGGAGGAGCGCCCGGAGCGGGTGGCGGCGGCCGGGCCCTCCAACGCCGCGCGCAGCGCCCGGAGTTCCGGCTTGCGCAGCGACCCGGCGCCGTCCAGGGCGAACGCGCCGACCACCGCCGCGTGCGCCCGGTCCACCTCGTGCGGCCGCCAGGGGCCCTTGCCGCGGACCAGTTGCAGCTGGCGCAGGCCGGCCGGGGTGATCCGGCGCCTCGGGACGCGGGAGGCGACCAGGACGACGACCGTGAGCAGGACGAGCGGGATGAACGGGATGAACGGGGGCGCGGTGGTGTCCCAGCCGGCCGAGCCCGCCCACTGGACGGTGGAGACCGTGCCGAGGACGATCGCGACCAGCAGCGCCAGCACCACCAGCAGGCGGGCCCGCCGGGCGCTGCGCAGCGCGCCGGGGTGGCGCATCAGCCCGCGGGCGGCCAGCCCGTCGCCGATCCGCTGCACCTCCGGGCTGCCCGTCACGGAGGCGCGCAGCACCGACAGGTCGCGCCCGGCCCGGCCGCCGACGGCGGTGATCAGCGTCCGCTCGACCGGGTCGGACGTCCGGTCGTCGGTGACGGTGACCCGGCCGGCCCGGGAGATCGCCACCCGGCCCTCGCGCTCCATCCGGACCAGCGCGGTGTCGACCGCCCGGGCCGGGCCGCCGGCCAGGAAGGCGACGTCCAGCAGCGGCTGGCCGCGACCGGGCAGGCCCTGCGGATCGGTGACCCGGCGGCTGCGCCGGTTGCGGACGGCGGCCAGGGCGAGGGTGAACGCGACGAGCGCGAACGCCAGGACGAACCGGAAGTTCCACATCCCCCGTGATTCCTTTCTCTCGGTGCTGCGGGGTGGTTACGGGTGGGCGCGGGCGGCGCGGGCGCGGCGCGGCAGCAGGCGGCTCCACCGGGAGGCGGCGGGGTGCAGCAGGCGGCGCAGCGCGGGGTGCCAGTGGGCGTCCGGGGCGGTGTCCAGGGCCCATTCGGCGAAGGCCCGGGCGTCGGCGCGGTAGCCGCCGGTGAGCGGCCGGCCGGCGCAGTAGCGGGCGAACAGCGGGGCGAAGTCCGGGCCGAGCAGCTCGGGGAGCTCCGGGGCCAGGTGGCCGACGGTCTCCCGGCGCTTGGCGAGCAGGCCCTCGGCCTGCACCCGCAGCTGCTCCGGGTCGAAGCCGCCGGGGGCGGGGGCGCCGGCCACCAGGGCGGCCAGCAGCTTCTCCTGGCGGTGCGCCAGGTGGACGCGGGCGAGGGCGAGTTCGGCGTCCTCGCGGTCGCGGATCAGGTACTCGTGCTGCTCAGACACGGGCGGTCTCCCTGCGGTGGAGGTGCTGGACGCGGCGGATGGCGTCGAGTTCGGCGGACAGTTCGGCGGGCGGCGGGTACGCGCCGTCCCGCTCCAGCAGCACCCCGGGCGGGTCGGTGCGGGCGCAGAGCCCGGCCAGCACCTCCAGCACGGGCGCGGTGACGGGGTGGGTGTGGGTGTCGTGCCAGACGCCGTCGCGCTCGACGCCCCCGGCGACGTGCACGTAGGCGAGGGCCTCCAGCGGCAGCCGGTCCAGCTCGGCGGCCGGGTCGACGCCGAGGTTGACCCGGTTGGTGTGCAGGTTGGCGACGTCCACCAGCAGGCGGACGCCGGTGCGCTCGACCAGCTCGGCCAGGAACTGCGCCTCCGTCAACTCGTCTCCCGGCCAGGCGAGTTGGGCGGCGATGTTCTCCAGGGCGAGCGGCACCGGCAGCTCCCGCTGGGCGATCCGCACGTTCGCGGCCACCACCCGCAGCGCCTCCCGGGTGCGCGGCACCGGCAGCAGGTGGCCGGCCTCCAGGCCGCCCGCCCGGACGAACGCCAGGTGCTCGCTGACCAGCGGCGCCCCGAGCGACTCGGCGACGGCGGCCAGCCGGGCCAGCCGGGCCGGGTCGGGCGCGGTGGCGTCCCCCAGACCGAGCGAGACGCCGTGCGGGACGACCGTGACCCCGCGGGCGCGCAACTCGGCCAGCGAGGGCGGCAGGTGGCCGGGGCAGACGTTCTCGGCGACCACCTCCACCCAGTCCAGACCCGGCAGCCGTTCCACCACGGTGTCGATCTCCGGGCGCCAGCCGATGCCGGTGCCCAATCGCGGAATATCGGACGAAGACATATTCCACCCCCTCTTCACGGGCTTTTCCGGCCGCGCCGACCCCCGTTGCCGAGGGTGTATCCATGCCGCACCGATGCCAAGCGGGACACCGGAAACTCAGAGCTGAACTTGAGGTTTCACCGCGGCCGGACGAACTTCCGCCCGGGTGGGGGGAAATTCAGCGGCGCACGGACGAACGACTGGCTAACGTGACATGCCTATGACTTCCACGCCGTACCGCATCCGCCCGTTCGCCCCCGCCGACGCCGCCGACGCCGCCGCGGCCTACCGGGCCGGCCGCCCGCACCTGGTCACCACGCCCGAGGTGGTCGCCTGGCAGGCCGAACTGCCGCACTACCACCTGCTGGTGGCCGAACGGGCCGACCGGGTGGTCGGCACCGCCCGGTTCGGGCCGGTGCCCGAGAGCACCACCTCCCACCAGGGCTTCCTCAACATCAGCGTGCTCCCCGAGCACCGCGGCACCGGCGCCGGCACCGCCCTGCTCGCCGCCGCCGAACGGGACCTCGCCGCCCTCGGCGTCCGGGACGCGCACAGCTGGGTCGACGACACCCCCGAGGCCCTCGGCTTCGCCGCCGCCCGCGGCTACCGGCGCAGCGGCCGGGCCGGCCGCTTCAGCGGCATCGACCTCACCGCCCCGCTGCCCCCGCTGCCGCCCACCCCGCCGGGCGTCGAACTGCGCACCGCCGCCGACTTCCTGGACGACCCGTACCCGATCTACCTGGTCGACATCGACGGCACCCGCGCCGAACCCGGCGACCTGGTCCTCGACGACCAGCCGTACGAGGGCTGGCTCGCCGAGATCTGGCAGCGCCCCGACCAGGACCACACCCTCACCGCGGTCGTCCTGGCGGACGGTGAACCGGTCGCCTTCTCCGCCGCCCAGACCGACGGCCACCGCACCTACTGGTCCGCCTTCACCGCCACCCGCTCCAGCCACCGCGGCCGCGGCCTGGCCGGGCTCGCCAAGGCCCACTCGCTGCACCGGGCCAAGGAACGCGGCTTCACCGCCGCGTATACCCAGAACGACGCGGGCAACGCCCCGATGCTCGCCATCAACGCCCGGCTGGGCTACCGCGAGTGCGCGGCGGAGTGGAAGCACACCCGGGCGATCTGCGAGTAGCCGCGCGGCGGGGCGGGCCCCGGCGCGCGCTCCGCGGCCCGCGCTCACGCGACGTCCACGCCGTGGTCGCGGGCCAGGCCGGCCAGGCCGTCGGCCCAGCCCTGGCCGACCGCGCGGAGCTTCCAGCCGTCGGCCGGGTGGCGGTACACCTCGGCGACCAGCATCGCGGAGACCGCCGGGTCGGCCGGCGGGCGGAACACCCAGCGACCGGTGCCGGAGGCGAGTTCGACCGCCGGGTCGACCAGGTCCGCGCAGGTGCCGTCGCCGTCCGCGTCCAGGTTCACCGAGATCGCCACCCGCCGCACCGCGTCCGGGAGCCGGCCGGTCAGCACGGTCGCGCTGCGGTCGTCGGGCCGCAGCGCCACGGCGCCGCCCTCCGCGACGGGCTGGTGGTAGAAGACGAAGTCCTCGTCCCGCCGGACCTTCCCGTCCGCGTCGAGCAGCAGCAGCGTCAGGTCGGCCGCCGCCCCGCCGGCCCGGAACCGGACGCGCACCTCGCCGTCGGGCAGCACCAGGTTCTGACCCGGCGCCAACTCCGTCGCGGGGACGGCGGGGGCGGCGGGGACGGCGGGGAGGGTCGGGGTGGCGGGGGTGGTCGGAGCGGCCGGGGCGCTCCGCTGGGCCGGGACCACCGCCGGGGCCGCCGGGGCCGCCGGGCCGAGCCGTCCCGGCAGGCCCTGCTCGCGGAGCAGCTCCAGCAGCATCGGGCCGTCCACCAGGGTGAGCGGCTTGTTCTCGACGTGCCGCCGGGAGCTGGGGCCGAAGCCCGCCGTGGTCACCAGGATGCCGCGGTTGGCGCCCTGGTGGCGCATGGTCGACTCCAGGTCGCGGACGGCGCTCGGCGGGACGGTCTTCCGGTAGCGCTTGGCCTGGATGACGATCTTCCCGCCGGTGATCGGGTCCGGGTCCTCGGCCAGCACGTCCACGCCCTCGTCGCCGCTGCGCGCGGTGGTGCTGGTGCGCAGGCCCCGGCGGCGGAACAACTCGGCGATCAGCTCCTCGAACTCCAGCGGGTCCATCTCGAACAGGTCGGGGTCCGCGCCGTCCGGGCCGTCCGGGCCGTCCGCGCCGTCCGGGCCGTTCGCGCCTTCTGCGCCGTCCGGGTCCTGCACGCCGGGGGCCGGGGCGGCGGCCGGGACTTCGGCGACGGTGTCGGCCCGCTCCGGCCGGGCGGCGATCCGCCCGCCGAGGGCCTCGACGAAGCAGTCCAGCGGGGCCACCCGGTCCAGCGCGAGCGCCTCGAAGACGGCGCGGTCGGCCTCGACGGCGAGCAGGCAGCGCTCGCCCTCCCGCCCGGTCGCCGGGTCGGTGGCGACCACCACGCCGTTCAGGCCCACCGAGGCCAGCAGCCCCCCGGTATCCGCCCGGAACACCTCCGCCAGCACCCGCAGCGCGCACTGCGCCAGCATCTCGCGGTACAGCTCCCTGCGCTGGGTGGCGGGCCGGGCCACCTCGTCCTCGCGGTCGTCCGAGCGGACGTAGCGGTACCGGCCCACCGCCGGCACCACCTCGTACGGCGGCAGCTCCCAGCGCACCACCAGGCGGCGGGCCGGGGCGTCCCAGGCGGTGTCGCCGTCGGCGGGGAAGCCGTCCGGCCAGTCCTCGCGCCAGTCGACCACCGCCTCGAAGTACTCGGCGACCGCCGCCGCCTCGCCCGCCCGCAGCCGCGCGGCCAACTGCCCGGCCTGCGCGGACTGCCCGGCCAGCAGCCGGTGCCGCTCGGCCGCCCACGCGTCGTACTGGGCGCGGTAGTCGGCGAGTTGGCGCTGCCGCTGCTGCTCGGCCGCCCAGGCGGCCTGCCAGTCGTGCTCGAAGGCGGCCCGGGCCCGCGCGGAGTGCTCCTCCCACTGCCGGCGCGCCCCCGGGTCGTACGCCAGGTGGCCCGCCGGGGGCGGCACCAGGTACCAGGCCTGGTCCGGCATCGGCACCGGCACGCCCAGCGGACCGGGATCGAACGGCGGCACCGCCGGGCGGCCCCCGGCGGCCAGCGAGAACCCGGGGCCGGCCAGCCCCGCCGCCAGCACCCCGCGCAACTCGGCCACCCGCGCGTCCAGTTCGGCGCTGCGCCGGGCGGCGTCCGACTCCCGCCCCTGCTGGTACGCCTTCAGCGCCTCGCGCTCGCCGCGCGCCGCCGTCCGCTGCGCCTCCCGCCGGGCGCGCTCGTTCTCGCGCTGCCGGGCGTCCGCCGCCCTGCGCTGCGCCTCCGCGCGGCGGTGCTGCTCGCGCTGCGCCTGAGCCAGTACCGACCACACCCCGGAAGACCGCCGCCGCGCCACGCCCGCCCCACCCACGTCCAAGACCGTTCGGAAGACGATCAGTCTTCCACGCCGACCGGTACCCGGATCAACCGCGGCCGTACCCTGGCCGGAAACCCCGGACGCGCCCGGTTCCGGGACGCGAGACGGAAGGCCCTCGATGAGCCACACGACGGTGAACGGCGCCACCCTGCACCACGACGAGTCCGGCCCGGCGGACGGCACCCCCGTCGTCCTGCTCCACGGCCACCCGTTCGACCGGACGCTGTGGGAACCGCAGGTCCGCGCGCTCGCCGCGGCCGGGTACCGGGTGATCACCCCCGACCTGCGCGGCTACGGGCGGAGCGAGGTGACGCCGGGCAAGGTGCTGCTCGCCGACTTCGCGGACGACACCGCGGCCCTGCTCGACCGGCTGGGCGTCGAGCGCGCGGTGGTCGGCGGCGTCTCGATGGGCGGCCAGATCGCCATGGAGTTCCACCTCCGCCACCCCGGGCGGCTGCTGGCGCTCGTCCTGTCCGACAGCTCGGCGCCCGCCGAGACCGAGGAGGGCAAGGAGGTCCGCAACCGGATGGCCGACCGGCTGCTCGCCGAGGGCATGGCGGGCTACGCGGACGAGGTGATCGACAAGATGCTCGCCCCCTACAACGTCACCGCCCTCCCCGACACGGCCGCCCGGGTCCTGGCCATGATGCGCGCCACCGACCCGCGCGGCGCCGCCGCCGCCCTGCGCGGCCGGGCCGAGCGCCCCGACTACCGCGAGACCCTGCGCACCGTCACCGTCCCCACCCTGCTGCTGGTCGGCGCCGACGACGTCTACACCCCCGTCGCCGACTCCGAGGCGATCCGGGCCCTCGTCCCGCACGCCGACCTGACCGTCGTCCCCGACGCCGGACACCTCCCCGGCGCCGAACAGCCCGAACGCTTCAACGCCGCCCTGCTGGACTTCCTGCGCACCCGGCTCTCCTGACCGCCGGCCCCTCCCGACAACCCGCGAGGGCCCTCCCCGGCAGGCGGGGAGGGCCCTCGTGCGGTCGCGGCCGCTACTCGGCGGGCTTCAGCGTCAGCGAGATCGAGTTGATGCAGTACCGCTGGTCGGTCGGGGTGTCGTACCCCTCGCCCTCGAAGACGTGCCCGAGGTGGCTGCCGCACTTCTTGCAGCGCACCTCGACCCGGCGCATGCCGAGACTGCTGTCCTCCAGGTACTCCACCGAGTCGCCGGCCAGCGGCGAGTAGTACGACGGCCAGCCGCAGTGCGAGTCGAACTTCGTCTCGCTGCTGAACAGCTCGGCGCCGCACGCCCGGCAGGCGTAGACGCCGACCGTCTTGGTGTCGGTGTACTCGCCGACGAACGGGCGCTCGGTGCCGGCCTCGCGGAGCACGTGGTACTCCTCCGGGGTCAGCTCGGCGCGCCACTCGGCGTCGGACTTCTGGACCTCGTAGCTCACGGCGACTCTCCAGCTCGGACGGGAACGTCAGACAGCAGGTGCAACGTCCGCCAGGGCGGCCAGAATTTCCGGGCCCAGGTTGGTGACGTCGCCCGCACCCATGGTCAGCACCAGGTCGCCGGGGGCGGCCAGCGCGGCCAGCAGCGCCGGGGCGGCTGCGAAGTCGTGCTCGGCCCGGACGTCCGCCCCCGCCCGGCGGGCCGCGTCGATGATCAGCTCGGCGGTGACGCCGGGAATCGGGTCCTCGCGGGCCGGGTAGATGTCCAGCACCACCGAGCCGTCCGCCAGCGCCAGCGCCCGCCCCATCTCCTCGGCCAGCTGCTGGGTGCGCGAGAACAGGTGCGGCTGGAAGACCACCAGCACCCGGCCCGCGCCCGCGGCCTCCCGGATCGCCTCCAGGTCGGCGGCCATCTCGGTCGGGTGGTGCGCGTACGAGTCGATCACCTGCACGCCGCGCGCCTCGCCCTTGAGCTGGAGCCGCCGCCGCACCCCGGTGTACGCGCCCAGCGCCTTCGCCAGCCCCTCCGCCGGGACGCCCAGCGCGACGCCCGCGGCCAGCGCGGCGACCGCGTTGTGGGCGTAGTGCCGACCGGGCACCGAGACGGTGAAGACCAGCCGCTCGCCGCCCAGCTCGACCGTCACCTCGCTGGTCATGCCGCGCGCCGCGACCTCCAGCACCCGCACGTCCGCGTCCTCGGCGGCGCCGACCGTCACCACGTTCAGCCCCTCCCGGCCCGCCACCCGGCGGGTCAGCTCGCGGGCGCCCTCGTGGTCGGCCGAGACCACCAGGGTGCCGCCGGGCTGGATGCGGCCGACGAAGGTCTCGAAGGACTCGTAGATCTCCTCGATCGACGCGTAGTTCGCGTGGTGGTCCAGCTCCACGTTCAGCACGATCGCCACCTCGGGCGCGTACTTGTGGAAGCTGCGGTCGCTCTCGTCCGCCTCCGCGACGAAGATCTCGCCCGCCCCGTGGTGCGCGTTCGACCCCGGCGCGTCCAGGTCGCCGCCGATCGCGTACGAGGGCTCCAGGCCCAGCTCGCCCAGGCTGACCGCCAGCATCGAGGTGGTGGTGGTCTTGCCGTGCGTGCCGGCCACGGCCAGCGCCCGGCGCCCGCCCATCAGCGCCGCCAGCGCGTCCGACCGGTGCACCACCGGGACGCCGCGCTCCCGCGCGGCCACCAGCTCCGGGTTGTCGGCGCGGATCGCGCTGGAGACCACCACGCTGCTCGTCCCGGCGGGCAGGTGCTCCGCGGCGTGCCCGACGAACACCGTGGCGCCCAGCTCGCGCAGCGCCCGCACGGTCTCCGACTCCTTCGCGTCGGAGCCCGAGACGGTCGCGCCACGCACCGCGAGGATCTTCGCCAGGCCGGACATGCCGGCGCCGCCGATGCCGATGAAGTGCGGGGCGTGCAGGTCGTGGGCGGCGTCGTTCAAGGCTGGCTCCGTACGGGCGTGAGGAGGGGGATCGTCCCGTGCGCCGTGTAGCTACAAGGACGCACGGGACGATTCTGCCCTAACCGGGAGCCCGGTCAGGATTCGCTGGCGAACAGCTTGAGCACCGGGACGCCGACCTCGTGCCGGGCGCGGGAGGCCCAGTCCCGGTGGAAGAACTCCTCGACGAAGTGCGGCGAGGTCAGCACCAGCACCTCGTCGGCCCGGTTCTCCTCCACCACCTCGCGCAGCCGCACCAGCGGGTGCGCCCCGACCACCTCGCCGACCGCCTCCGCCCCGGCCCGCTGCAGGTGGCGCAGGCTGTGTTCGAGGGATTCGCCCGCAAGGGTGGGCGCGGCGTCCTCGCCGTCCTCGTGCTCGTGCACCGCCTTGTCCAGATGGCCGAGGGCCACGTCGTCCAGGGCGCGCAGCAACTCGTCCTGCTTGCCGCGGGGTTGCATCAGGACGACGAAGGAGACCCGCTCCTCGCCGTGGAGCGTGGTGACCAGCTCCACGTCGGCGTCGGAGAGTGCCTTCTCGATCATCAGTACGGTTTTGAACACGTGAGTCCCTTCGCTGGTGCGGGCCCCCGGGTCCGGCTCCGGCTCCCCTCCTTCATAGTGCCCGGAGGAAGGATTCCTCACGCTGCACACGCGCCACACGGATCACATGATCCACATCGATCAGGATGTGTCTCATCTGTCTCAGGTGAGGGCGGGCTCGCTCGGGGAGCGGTCCGGATCGGTCGGTCGCAGGTAGCGGGTGAAGAGGAAACCTTTCTCCTCGATCAATGACACCAGCCGCATCGGCCGGACGTCCGGGATTCCGGGGCCGTTCACGATCCTCGGTGAATCACCCGCCGTCACCAGGGGCGCCACCGACAGGCACAACTCGTCCAGCAGGCCGTCCGCCGCGAGCTGCCCGAGCAGGCGGGGACCGCCCTCCGAGAGCTGTCGGCGCCAACCACGCTCCGTGAGCGCGGCCACCGCCCGGGGGAGGTCCACCGAGCCCGTTCCTGCGGTGATCACATCGGCTGCGGCGGCCACCCGGGCCAGCCGGTCGGCCGGCGCGTCGACCGTGGTGACCACCACGGTCGGCACCAGCGGCTCGGTGAACAGCGGCGCCGAAAGGTCCAGCTCCAGGCTCCGCGACACCACCGCGATCACCGGCGCGGGCAGCTGGCCGGCGGCCGCCCGCCGGGCCGCGAACTCCGGCCGGGCCCGCCCCGGCCGGTACCCCTCGGCCCGCACCGTCTCGGCGCCCACCAGCACCACGTCGCACAGCGCCCGCAGCACCCCGAAGATCCGCTTGTCCGCCGTGCTGGACAGCCCCTCCGAGAGGCCGTCCAGCCGGGCCGCGCCGTCCAGCGAGGCGACCATGTTCGCCCGCAGCCACGGCCCCTCGGCGGGGTACGCGTACGCCCGGGCCAGCCACTGCGCGCTGCCGGG
Organism: Kitasatospora sp. NA04385; assembly: GCF_013364235.1. NCBI lineage: Bacteria > Bacillati > Actinomycetota > Actinomycetes > Kitasatosporales > Streptomycetaceae > Kitasatospora > Kitasatospora sp. NA04385. The sequence goes on from NZ_CP054919.1 coordinate 5,796,756, forward strand.
GGCGTCGGGGCCGTGCGGGGTGTCGCCGATCAGTTGCCTCATGGGTCCGAGTCTGGCAGGCGCCCCGGTGCGGCACGCCCCGCGCCCGGCGGCCCGGCCCGCGCGAGTACCCTGTTGTTTCGTGTCTGCTGCCTCGGAGTCCGATATCCGCACCGCGATAGCCCTGGCCGACCGGCGTCCGGTGGTACCGGCCGAGCGGCTGGTGGCGGAGATGGTGCCGCCGCCGCGCTTCGCCGGAGTGAGCTTCGGCAGCTACCTGCCGGACTCCTCCCAGCCCAGCCAGTACGAGGCCGTCCAGATCCTGGAGTCCTTCGCCGCCGGGCTGAACGGCGCCGCCGAGCCGCCCAAGCGCGGCTGGTTCCGGCGCTCGGCGCCCGCGCCCGCGGGGCCGGCCGGGATCTACCTGGACGGCGGGTACGGCGTCGGCAAGACGCACCTGCTGGCCTCGCTCTGGCACGCCGTCCCCGGCCCGAAGGCGTTCGGCACCTTCGTCGAGCTGACCAACCTGGTCGGCGCGCTGACCTTCCAGGGCGCGGTGCGCACGCTCAGCTCGCACCGGCTGCTGTGCATCGACGAGTTCGAGCTGGACGACCCGGGCGACACCGTGCTGGTCTCCACCCTGCTCGGCAAGCTGGTGGAGAACGGCGTCAAGCTGTGCGCGACCTCGAACACGCTGCCGGAGAAGCTCGGCGAGGGCCGGTTCGCCGCCGCCGACTTCATGCGGGAGATCCAGGGCCTGTCCGCGCACTTCCGCCCGGTCCGGATCGACGGCCAGGACTACCGCCACCGCGGCCTGCCCGCCGCCCCGCCGCCCTACGACGACGCCGAGGTCACCGCCCGCGCGGCCCGCGCCCCGGGCGCCTCGCTGGACGACTTCGACACCCTGCTGGAGCACCTGAAGGAGGTGCACCCCAGCCGGTACGGCGCACTGCTGGACGAGGTCGGCGCGGTGTTCCTGCGCGGGGTGCGCCAGGTGGACGACCAGGCGACCGCGCTGCGGCTGGTGGTGCTGGCCGACCGGATGTACGACCGGGAGCTGCCGATCACCGCCTCGGGCGTGCCGTTCGACCGGGTGTTCACCGAGGAGATGCTGCGCGGCGGCTACCGCAAGAAGTACCTGCGGGCGGTCTCCCGGCTGGTCGCGCTGGCCCGCGACTCCGCGAAGTAGCCCCGCCCGGCGCGCTCCGGCGGGGCCCGGGCGCGCGGACCGCCCCCGCTTGTCGGTGGCCGGTCGTACGGTGGGGGGCGTGCGTCCCATCACGAGTATCGAGCGGTCCGTGGCGCCCTTCGAGGTCGTCAGCCCCTACCAGCCCAACGGTGACCAGCCGGCGGCCATCGCCGAGCTGGAGCGCCGCGTCCGCGCCGGCGAGAAGGACGTCGTCCTGCTCGGCGCGACCGGCACCGGCAAGTCGGCCACCACGGCCTGGATGATCGAGAAGCTGCAGCGCCCCACCCTGGTGATGGCGCCGAACAAGACGCTGGCCGCCCAGCTGGCCAACGAGTTCCGCGAGCTGCTGCCGAACAACGCGGTCGAGTACTTCGTCTCGTACTACGACTACTACCAGCCCGAGGCGTACGTCCCGCAGACGGACACCTACATCGAGAAGGACTCCTCGATCAACGAGGAGGTCGAGCGGCTGCGCCACTCCGCCACCAACAGCCTGCTCACCCGGCGGGACGTGATCGTGGTGGCCTCGGTCTCCTGCATCTACGGCCTCGGCACCCCGCAGGAGTACGTGGACCGGATGGTCCGCCTCAAGGTCGGCGAGGAGGTCGACCGGGACGCCCTGCTGCGCCGCTTCGTCGACATCCAGTACACCCGCAACGACCTGGCGTTCACCCGCGGCACCTTCCGGGTCCGCGGCGACACCGTGGAGATCTTCCCGGTGTACGAGGAGCTCGCCGTCCGGATCGAGATGTTCGGCGACGAGATCGAGGCGCTGTACACGCTGCACCCGCTGACCGGCGAGGTGATCAGCCAGGACGACTCGGTCTACGTCTTCCCGGCCTCGCACTACGTGGCGGGCCCGGAGCGGATGGAGCGGGCGATCACCGGCATCGAGGCCGAGCTGGAGCAGAGCCTGGCCCGGATGGAGAAGCAGGGCAAACTGCTGGAGGCCCAGCGGCTGCGGATGCGCACCACGTACGACATCGAGATGCTCCGCCAGATCGGCACCTGCTCGGGCGTGGAGAACTACTCGATGCACTTCGACGGCCGCGAGCCCGGCTCCCCGCCGAACACCCTGCTCGACTACTTCCCGGAGGACTTCCTCCTGGTCATCGACGAGTCGCACGTCACCGTCCCGCAGATCGGCGCGATGTACGAGGGCGACGCCTCGCGCAAGCGCACGCTGGTCGAGCACGGCTTCCGGCTGCCCTCGGCGATGGACAACCGGCCGCTGAAGTGGGAGGAGTTCCAGGAGCGGATCGGCCAGACCGTCTACCTGTCGGCCACCCCCGGCAAGTACGAGCTGGCCCGCGGCGACGGCCAGGTCGAGCAGATCATCCGGCCGACCGGCCTGATCGACCCCGAGGTGATCGTCAAGCCCACCGAGGGCCAGATCGACGACCTGGTGCACGAGATCCGGCAGCGGGTGGAGAAGGACGAGCGGGTCCTGGTCACCACGCTCACCAAGAAGATGGCCGAGGACCTCACCGACTACTTCCTCGGCCTCGACATCCGGGTCCGCTACCTGCACAGCGACGTCGACACGCTGCGCCGGATCGAGCTGCTGCGCGAGCTGCGGGCCGGCGAGTACGACGTGCTGGTCGGCATCAACCTGCTCCGCGAGGGCCTCGACCTGCCCGAGGTCTCGCTGGTCGCGATCCTGGACGCGGACAAGGAGGGCTTCCTGCGCTCCGGCACCTCGCTGATCCAGACCATCGGCCGCGCCGCGCGCAACGTCTCCGGCCAGGTGCACATGTACGCGGACAAGATCACCCCGGCGATGGACCTGGCGATCGGCGAGACCAACCGCCGGCGCGCCGTCCAGCAGGCGTACAACGAGGAGCACGGGATCGACCCGCAGCCGCTGCGGAAGAAGATCGGCGACCTGCTCTCCACCATGGCGGGGGAGGACGTCGACACCGAGGAGCTGCTCGCCACCGGCTACCGGCAGCAGGGCAAGGGGAAGGCGCCGGTCCCGGCGCTGGGCATCGACCGCAAGCCGGCCAAGAGCCTGCCCGCGGCCGAACTCGCCGAGCTGATCCAGGACATGACCGACCGGATGCACACCGCCGCGGCCGAGCTGCAGTTCGAGGTGGCGGCCCGGCTGCGCGACGAGGTCAAGGAGCTCAAGCGCGAACTGCGGCAGATGCGGGAGGCCGGAATGGCCTGATCCGGTGTCAGTTCCGCCGGGCGGGCGGATAAATCCCCGCCCGGCGGGCACCGGTGTGTCGTAGTTTGGCCACAGTCCACTCCCACCCGAGGTGCGGCGGTCGAGCGTCGGCGTAGGGTGGGGCGCGGTCCGCCCGGAGCGCGAACGTTCCGGGTGCGGCCGGGTGTGCGACGAGGAGTCCGGGCGGGGCCCGGGGGAAGCAGAGGTCGGCAGCGTGTCCGTGAACCTGGCCAAGGGCCAGAGCGTCAGCCTGTTGAAGTCCACCGGCGAGACTCTGACCGTGGTCCGGATGGGCCTCGGGTGGAAGTCCGCCCCGCGCAAGCGCGGCTTCTTCAGCCGCCGTCCCCGCGAGATCGACCTCGACGCGTCCGCCCTGCTGTACGACGGCAAGGTGATGAGCGACGTGGTGTTCTTCTCGCACCTGGTGAGCAACGAGGGCTCGGTGCAGCACACCGGCGACAACCTGGTCGGCGGGGCGGGGGCGGGCGGCGACGACGAGAGCATCCTGGTCGACCTGGCCAAGGTGCCGCGCCGGGTCACCCAGATCGTCTTCACCGTCAGCTCGTACACCGGCCAGAACTTCACGGAGGTGCAGAACGCGCACTGCCGGCTGGTCGACGAGACCACCGGCCGGGAGCTGGCCCGCTACGAGCTGGCCGGCGGCGGCCCGCACACCGGGCAGATCATGGCCAAGGTCGAGCGGGACGGCGAGGGCGGCTGGAAGATGACCGCGATCGGCGCCCCCGCCAGCGGCCGCACCTTCCGGGACATGCTGCCCTTCATCGAGCCGTTCCTCTGACCGTTCCGGCGCCCGTCGGCCCCTCCCGCGCAAGGGACTTCTTTACCTTCTTTACCTTCCCTTGGTCTTCCTGTTAACCTTCTGGGAGCGGAGGGGAGTATTCCCCGTTCAGCGACCCCGTCATCACGGGCGCCCATCGCGGTGCCCCGGGGCGCTGGCCGTGCGGTGCCCGCCGGGTGGCGGGCCGCGCGGCGGAAGAGACCTCCGGCAGTGACGATTGTTCGCCTATCTGCCGGAGGAGCAGACATGGACGTATCCGCGGGCCTGTGGGCCGGCACCATCGCGGTGCTGATCGCCCTGGTGGTGGCCGACTTCTTCATCGGCGGCCGCAAGCCGCACGAGGTCTCCGTCAAGGAGGCCGGCATCTGGACGGCGGTCTGGGTGGCCCTGGCCGTGCTGTTCGGCGGCTTCCTCTGGTGGTACGGCGGCGGGAGGCCGGCCGGCGAGTTCTTCGCCGGGTACGTCACCGAGAAGTCGCTCAGCGTCGACAACCTGTTCGTGTTCATCCTGATCATGGGCAAGTTCGCGGTGCCCAGGATCTACCAGCAGCGGGTGCTGATGTTCGGCGTGATCATCGCCCTGGTGCTGCGGGCGGTCTTCATCGCCGGCGGCGCGGCGCTGGTCTCCCAGTTCTCCTGGGTCTTCTACGGCTTCGGCGCGTTCCTGGTCTGGACGGCCTGGAAGCTGATCAAGGAGGCCAGGGCGGAGGAGGAAGAGGAGGAGTTCGAGGAGAACCGCCTGCTCAAGTCGATCGAGCGGCGCTTCCCGTCCACCGACCGGTACCACGGCACCAAGCTGCTGGTCCGGGAGGGCGGCCGCCGGCTGATGACGCCGATGCTGATCGTGATGCTGGCGATCGGCACCACCGACGTGCTGTTCGCGCTCGACTCGATCCCGGCGATCTTCGGCCTCACCCAGGACCCGTACATCGTCTTCACCGCCAACGCCTTCGCGCTGATGGGCCTGCGCCAGCTGTACTTCCTGATCGGCGGCCTGCTGAAGAAGCTGGTCCACCTGTCCTACGGCCTGTCGGTGATCCTCGGCTTCATCGGCGTCAAGCTGGTCCTGCACGCGCTGCACGAGAGCGGCGTGCACGTGCCCGAGATCAGCATCCCGGTCTCGCTGGCCGTCATCGTGCTGACCCTGGCGGTCACCACCGTCACCAGCCTGGTCGCCGCGAGGAAGCAGGCGGCCGCGGAGGCCGCCGAGCCGGAGAAGGTCGACGCCTGACCCGCCCGCGGGGCCCCGCCGGACTCGTCCGGCGGGGCCCCGCGGCGTTCACCAGCCGCGCTCGCGCCACTCGGGCAGGTGCGGGCGCTCGGCGCCCAGCGTGGTGTCGTCGCCGTGGCCGGGGTAGACCCAGGTCTCGTCCGGGAGGACGTCGAAGACCTTCTCGTTGACGTCCCGGAACAGCGAGTCGAACGCGGCCGGGTCGCCCCAGGTGTTGCCGACCCCGCCCGGGAAGAGGCAGTCGCCGGTGAACAGGTGCGGGTGGCCCTGCGGGTCGTCGTAGAGCAGCACGATCGCGCCGGGGGTGTGGCCTACCAGGTGGCGCACCGTCAGCTCGACCTGCCCGAAGCGCAGCACCGAGCCGTCCTCCAGCGGCAGGTCGGTGGGCACCTCGATGCCCTCCGCGTCGATCCGCCCGGCCATGGTGCGGGCGCCGGTGACGGCCACCACCTCGGCCAGCGCGCCCCAGTGGTCGCGGTGCCGGTGGGTGGTGACCACCGCGGCCAGCCGGGGGCCGACCGTCTCCAGCAGCACCGGCGCGTCGGCCGCCGCGTCGATCAGCAGCTGCTCGTCGGTGGCCCGGCAGCGCAGCAGGTAGGCGTTGTTGTCGTGCGGACCGACCGCGACCTTGGTGATGATCAGGTGGGCCAGCTCCCGGACGTCCGGTGCCCCGCCGACCTTCACCGCTCCGTGGTACGTCATCACACAGCTCCTCGCTCGTTGCCCGGCCCCCGTCAACCGTCCCCCATCATCCCATCGGGGGGAGCTCGGGCAGGGCGGTTCGGGGGTCGACCAGGCCCTCGCCGCCGCGGTGGACCCGGAGGCCGTCCCCGTCCGCGCGGCCGGACAGCCAGCCGGTGAGCGCCCGCACCGGGCCCTCCGCGGTCAGCCCGGGCGCGCTGCCGCCGGCGCCGCCGATCCGGACCTCCAGGCCGGCGTCCTCGGCGACCAGCAGCACGCCGGGCAGCTCCGGATCGGCGCCGAGGTGCTCGCCCAGGCGCCGGAACTCGGCGACGGCGAACGGCTCCGGCCAGTGCGCCGGGGTGTAGCCGGCGTTCAGGTCGACGTGGTGGTACTCCAGCTCGGCCAGCCGCCGCGAGGGGATCTGCCAGGCCGGGAAGACGTAGCCGGAGCGGTGGGTGATCGGGACGGTCCAGTGCTCGGGGTCGAGCAGCGCGGCGGCCTCCAGGAAGCGCTGCTGGCTGGCCCTGATGTCGGCGACCTGCTCGTCCAGCGGGCGCCCGGCGCCGGCCTCGATGCCGGCGTCCCGGCTCTGCGGGGAGGCGTACTGCGGCACGTCCTGTCCGGTGCGGGCGCCGGTCAGCAGGTTGACCAGGGAGTCCGCGTTGCGGGCGAGGTGGGCCAGCACGTGCCCGCGGGTCCAGCCGGGCAGGCCGGAGGGCTCGGACACCCCGGCGGGCGCCAGCTCGGCGAGGGTGTGCAGCAGCAGCTCGGTGCTCTCGGCGGTGGCCCGCAGCTGTTCGGCGGCGGTGGCGGCGGCGGTCGCGGGGTCGGTGACGGCCGCGGGGCCGGTGGTGGGGTCGCTCATCGGGCGGTGCCTTTCGACGGTCGGTGGTGCGGGTCGAGGCGGTGCAGAGACGGTGCGGCGGGTGGTGCGGGCGGTGGTGCGGCGGGCGGTCCGGGCGTTGCCCGGGCCGGTTGTCAGTCGTTGACGCTACCGTCGAGCGCGGGTGCCGTTCACCCGTCCGGGTGGCTTCGGCTGGACAGGCTCAGATTCGAACGAATGAGCTAGTACGCTGGCAGGCGCATCCTGGAAGAAGCACGAAGAAGCACACCCCCTCTCCTCCCTTCGACCCTCCCTTCGACCCGGAGAAAGGCGCCAGTAGCAGTGGCAGACCGCCTCGTCGTCCGTGGTGCACGCGAGCACAACCTCAAGAACGTCTCGCTCGACCTGCCCCGGGACTCCCTCATCGTCTTCACGGGCCTCTCCGGGTCCGGCAAGTCCTCCCTCGCCTTCGACACGATCTTCGCCGAGGGCCAGCGGCGCTACGTCGAGTCGCTGTCCTCGTACGCCCGCCAGTTCCTCGGGCAGATGGACAAGCCGGACGTCGACTTCATCGAGGGCCTCTCCCCGGCCGTCTCGATCGACCAGAAGTCCACCAGCCGCAACCCCCGCTCCACCGTCGGCACCATCACCGAGGTGTACGACTACCTGCGCCTGCTGTTCGCCCGGATCGGCAAGCCGCACTGCCCGCACTGCGGCCGCCCGATCGCCCGGCAGTCGCCGCAGGCCATCGTCGACAAGGTGCTGGAGCTGCCCGAGGGCACCCGCTTCCAGGTGCTCAGCCCGGTCGTCCGGGAGCGCAAGGGCGAGTTCGTCGACCTCTTCGCCGACCTGCAGTCCAAGGGCTACGCCCGGGCCCGGGTGGACGGGCAGACCGTCCAGCTGACCGAGCCGCCGGTGCTGAAGAAGCAGGAGAAGCACACCGTCGAGGTGGTCATCGACCGCCTCACCGTCAAGGCGGGCGCCAAGCGCCGGCTCACCGACTCGGTGGAGACCGCGCTCAAGCTGGCCGGCGGCATGGTGGTGCTCGACTTCGTCGACCTGCCGGAGGACGACCCCGAGCGCGAGCGGATGTTCTCGGAGCACCTCTACTGCCCGTACGACGACGTCTCCTTCGAGGAGCTGGAGCCGCGCTCCTTCTCCTTCAACTCGCCGTTCGGCGCCTGCCCGGACTGCTCGGGCCTGGGCAACCGGATGGAGGTCGACCCGGAGCTGCTCGTCCCCGACGAGGAGAAGTCGCTCGACGAGGGCGCCATCCACCCCTGGTCGCAGGGCGCCACCAAGGAGTACTTCCAGCGCCTGGTCAACGCGCTGGCCGCCGAGCTCGGCTTCCGCACCGACATCCCGTGGGCCGGGCTGCCGGTGCGGGCGAAGAAGGCGCTGCTGTACGGGCACAAGACCCAGGTCGAGGTCCGCTACCGCAACCGGTACGGCCGCGAGCGCTCGTACACCACCGCCTTCGAGGGCGTCGTCCCGTTCGTCACCCGCCGGCACTCCGAGTCGGAGAGCGACGCCGGGCGCGAGCGCTTCGAGGGCTACATGCGCGAGGTGCCCTGCCCGACCTGCAAGGGCACCCGGCTCAAGCCGGTGGTCCTCGCCGTCACGGTGATGGACCGCTCGATCGCCGAGGTCTCGGCGATGTCGATCAGCGACTGCGCGGACTTCCTCGGCGCGCTGCGGCTGGACCGCCGGGACAAGCAGATCGCCGAGCGGGTGCTCAAGGAGGTGCTGGAGCGGCTGCGCTTCCTGGTGGACGTCGGCCTCGACTACCTCTCGCTCAACCGCGCCGCGGGCACGCTCTCCGGCGGCGAGGCCCAGCGCATCCGGCTCGCCACCCAGATCGGCTCCGGCCTGGTCGGCGTGCTGTACGTGCTGGACGAGCCGTCCATCGGCCTGCACCAGCGCGACAACCACCGCCTGATCGAGACCCTGGTCCGGCTGCGGGACATCGGCAACACCCTGATCGTCGTCGAGCACGACGAGGACACCATCAAGACCGCCGACTGGATCGTCGACATCGGCCCCGGCGCCGGCGAGCACGGCGGCAAGGTGGTGCACTCCGGCTCGCTGAAGGAGCTGCTGGCCAACGAGGAGTCGCTGACCGGCCAGTACCTCTCCGGCAAGCGGGCCATCCCGATCCCGGCGGCCCGCCGCCCGCGCGACAAGAAGCGCCAGCTGGTGGTGCACGGCGCCCGCGAGCACAACCTGAAGGACGTCACGGTCGCCTTCCCGCTCGGCACCTTCACCGCCGTCACCGGCGTCTCCGGCTCCGGCAAGTCCACGCTGGTCAACGACATCCTGTACGCGCACCTGGCCCGCGAGCTGAACGGCGCCCGCAGCGTCCCCGGCCGGCACACCCGGATCACCGGCACCGACCTGGTCGACAAGGTGGTGCACGTCGACCAGTCGCCGATCGGCCGCACCCCGCGCTCCAACCCGGCCACCTACACCGGCGTCTTCGACCACGTGCGCAAGCTGTTCGCGGAGACCCAGGAGGCCAAGGTCCGCGGCTACCTGCCCGGCCGGTTCTCGTTCAACGTCAAGGGCGGCCGCTGCGAGAACTGCTCCGGCGACGGCACCATCAAGATCGAGATGAACTTCCTGCCGGACGTCTACGTCCCCTGCGAGGTCTGCCACGGCGACCGCTACAACCGGGAGACGCTGGAGGTCCACTACAAGGGCAAGTCCATCGCCGAGGTGCTGAACATGCCGATCGAGGAGGCGCTCGACTTCTTCGAGGCCGTCCCCGCGATCGCCCGGCACCTCAAGACGCTCAAGGAGGTCGGCCTCGGGTACGTCCGGCTCGGCCAGCCCGCCACCACGCTCTCCGGCGGCGAGGCCCAGCGCGTCAAGCTCTCCGCCGAGCTCCAGAAGCGCTCCACCGGGCGGACGGTCTACGTCCTGGACGAGCCCACCACCGGCCTGCACTTCGAGGACATCAGCAAGCTGATCAAGGTCCTGGAGGGGCTGGTCGAGAAGGGCAACACCGTCATCGTCATCGAGCACAACCTCGACGTCATCAAGACCGCCGACTGGCTGGTCGACATGGGCCCCGAGGGCGGCTCCGGCGGCGGCGGCGTGGTCGTCGAGGGCACCCCGGAGGAGGTCGCGGCCTCCACCGCCAGCCACACCGGCAAGTTCCTGCGGGACATCCTGCCGGGTGTCTCCGACGCGGCGCCCGCCAAGCGCCGCAAGAAGTAGCCGCCGCGCGCGGCCGGGCCCGCCCCGAGAGCCTCCGCGGCTCCCCGGGCGGGCCCGTCCGCGCGTGCTAGGTTGCTGGCGCCAAAACCCGCACCGAGGAGCCCCGATGACCGAGCCCACCGCCTCCCGCCGTACCGTCCTGTGCTGCGCGGCCGTCGCGCTCGCGGGGGCCACCGCCGCGGGCTGCTCCTCCTCCTCCGGCGGCGGCAAGGAGGAGCCGAAGTCCGCCGGCCCGGTCGACCTCGGCCCCGCCGCGGACGTGCCGGTCGGCGGCGGCAAGGTGTACAAGGAGCAGGCCGTCGTGGTCACGCAGCCGGCCGCGGGGGAGTACAAGGCGTTCAGCGCGAAGTGCACGCACGCCGGGTGCCTGGTCAACGGGGTGGTCAAGGAGCAGATCCAGTGCCTGTGCCACGGCAGCCGGTTCGGGATCGCCGACGGCGCGGTGCAGGACGGCCCGGCGCCCTCGCCGCTGCCCGCCTACCGGGTCGCGGTGCAGAACGGGAACCTCCAGGTCACCAAGGGCTGACCGGCACCCGGCGCCCCCCGCGCCGGACCGGCGTCCGGACCGGCGTCCGGCCCGGGGCGCGGCCGCGGGCGTCCGACTGACGGCGTCCGCACCGGAGTGTCACCGGCAGTCGGTACGGTAGGGGCATGGCAGACCCGTCCACCTACCGACCGGCGCCGGGGGCGATCCCGCTCTCGCCCGGGGTGTACAAGTTCCGCGACGCACACGGCCGGGTCATCTACGTGGGCAAGGCCAAGAGCCTGCGCCAGCGCCTGTCCTCGTACTTCCAGGACGTGGCGAACCTGCACCCGCGCACCGCGACGATGGTCACCACCGCGGCCTCCGTGGAGTGGACGGTGGTCTCCACCGAGGTCGAGGCGCTGCAGCTGGAGTACTCCTGGATCAAGGAGTTCGACCCGCGGTTCAACGTCAAGTACCGGGACGACAAGAGCTACCCGGAGCTGGCGGTCACCCTCGACGAGGAGTACCCCCGGGTCCAGGTGACGCGCGGGGCGCACAAGAAGGGCGTGCGCTACTTCGGCCCGTACGGCCACGCCTGGGCGATCCGCGAGACGGTCGACCTGCTGCTGCGGGTCTTCCCGGTGCGGACGTGCTCCAACGGCGTCTTCAAGCGAGCCCAGCAGGTCGGCCGCCCCTGCCTGCTCGGGTACATCGGCAAGTGCGCGGCGCCCTGCGTGGGCCGGGTGAGCGCCGCCGAGCACCGCGAACTCGCCGAGGAGTTCTGCGACTTCATGGCCGGCCGGACGGGCGGCCACCTGCGCCGGGTGGAGCAGGAGATGCAGCAGGCCGCCGCCGAGATGGAGTACGAGAAGGCGGCCCGGCTGCGCGACGACCTGGGCGCCCTGAAGCGCGCGATGGAGAAGAACGCGGTCGTCCTCGGCGACGGCACCGACGCCGACCTGCTGGCCCTGGCCGAGGACGAGCTGGAGGCCGCCGTGCAGATCTTCCACGTCCGCGGCGGCCGGGTGCGCGGCCAGCGCGGCTGGGTCACCGACAAGGTCGAGGACGTGGACACCGCCGGCCTGGTCGAGCACGCCCTGCAGCAGCTCTACGGCGAGGGCAACGAGCAGGTCCCGCGCGAGGTGCTCGTCCCCGCGCTGCCCGGCGAGGCCGTGCACGAGTGGCTGTCCGGCCTGCGCGGCGCCCAGGTCGACCTGCGCGTCCCGCAGCGCGGCGACAAGAAGGACCTGATGGAGACGGTCCACCGCAACGCCCAGCAGGCGCTGGCGCTGCACAAGACCAAGCGCGCCTCCGACCTGACCACCCGCAGCCGCGCCCTCCAGGAGATCGCCGACGCCCTGGAGCTGGACTCGGTGCCGCTGCGCATCGAGTGCTTCGACATCTCGCACCTCCAGGGCGAGGACGTGGTCGCCTCCATGGTGGTCTTCGAGGACGGCCTGGCCCGCAAGAGCGAGTACCGCCGCTTCCAGATCAAGGGCTTCGAGGGCCAGGACGACGTCCGCTCGATGCACGAGGTGATCACCCGCCGCTTCCGCCGCTACCTCCAGGAGCGCGAGCGCACCGGCGAGTGGGCGGTCCCCGAGGAGGCGCCGGAGGACGACGGCTCGCCGCTCGACGAGAACGGCCGCCCCAAGCGCTTCGCCTACCCGCCGCAGCTGCTGGTGGTCGACGGCGGGCAGCCCCAGGTCGCCGCCGCCGTGCGGGCGCTGGACGCCCTGGGCATCGACGACGTCGCGGTGTGCGGCCTGGCCAAGCGGCTGGAGGAGGTCTGGCTGCCCGGCCAGGACGACCCGGTGGTGCTGCCGCGCTCCAGCGAGGGCCTCTACCTGCTGCAGCGGGTGCGCGACGAGGCGCACCGCTTCGCCATCACCTACCAGCGCGCCAAGCGGGCCAAACGGCTCACGGCGGGGGAACTGGACTCCGTCCCCGGCCTGGGCGAGACTCGCCGCCGGGCGCTGCTCAAGCACTTCGGTTCCCTGAAGCGGCTGCGGGCGGCGACCGTCGACGACATCTGCGAGGTCCCCGGGGTCGGGCGCCGGACGGCCGAGACTGTTGTCGCGGCCTTGGCCTCCCGTACACCTGCCGCATTCGCGGTCAACACCGCGACCGGCGAGATCATCGAAGACAGCACGGCCACAGCAGTACCGAGAAGCGGGGAAGAGACGTGACAGTGTCCAACGGGGGAGAGACCACCCCCGAGCTGGTGATCATCTCCGGCATGTCCGGGGCGGGCCGTTCCACCGCCGCCAAGTGCCTGGAGGACCTCGGCTGGTTCGTGGTCGACAACCTGCCGCCCGCCCTGATCCCCACCATGGTCGACCTGGGGGCCCGCTCGCAGGGCGCGGTGCCGCGGATCGGCGCCGTGGTCGACGTCCGCGGCCGCACCTTCTTCGACGACCTGCTGACCTCCCTGGAGGAGCTGGAGAAGCGCGGCGTCCGGCTCCGGGTGGTCTTCCTCGACTCCTCCGACGACGCCCTGGTGCGCCGCTTCGAGAACGTCCGCCGCCCGCACCCGCTGCAGGGCGACGGCCGGATCGTCGACGGCATCGCCCAGGAGCGCGAGCTGCTGCGCGAGCTGCGCGGCGAGGCCGACCTGGTGGTCGACACCTCCAACCTCAACGTGCACCAGCTGCGCGCCAAGATGGACGCCCAGTTCGCCGGCCAGGACGAGCCCGAGCTGCGCGCCACCGTGATGTCCTTCGGCTTCAAGTACGGCCTGCCGGTCGACGCCGACCTGGTGGTCGACTGCCGCTTCCTGCCCAACCCGCACTGGGTGCCCGAGCTGCGCGCCCGCACCGGCACCGACCCGGACGTCGCCGAGTACGTCTTCCAGCAGCCCGGCGCCCAGCAGTTCGTCGACGGCTACACCGAGCTGCTGCGGATCATCACCGAGGGCTACCGGCGGGAGGGGAAGCGCTACATGACGCTTGCCGTAGGCTGCACCGGAGGCAAGCACCGCAGCGTGGCGATGTCCGAACAGCTGACGAAGCGTCTGATCGCGGACGGGGTCGAGACGGTGCTGGTCCACCGGGACATGGGCCGGGAGTAGCGGCCGGGAACCACCCGCACCGCCGCCCCGGCCGAGCACGAGACAGGAACACGGTGTCGGCGTGACGGGATACGTGCCAGCGCGGCAGCAGCTCCGGACCAGACCGGCCGAGCGGGCCCCGCGGCCCGGGGCGCCGAGGATCGCCGCACTCGGCGGCGGCCAGGGCCTGTCCGCCTCGCTGTCCGCGCTGCGCCGGCTGACCACCGAGCTGACCGCGGTGGTCACCGTCGCCGACGACGGCGGCTCCAGCGGGCGGCTGCGCACCGAGCTCGGCGTGCTGCCGCCCGGCGACCTGCGCAAGGCGCTGGCCGCGCTGTGCGGCGACGACGAGTGGGGCCGGACCTGGTCCGAGGTGATCCAGCAGCGCTTCGCCGGCACCGGCGAGCTCGGCGGCCACGCGGTGGGCAACCTGCTGATCGTGGCGCTCTGGGAGAAGCTCGGCGACCCGGTGGAGGCGCTGAACTGGGTCGGCCGGCTGCTGAACGTGCAGGGCCGGGTGCTGCCGATGTCGGCCGTCCCGCTGGACATCGAGGCCCTGGTGCGCGGCCACGACCCGCTGCGCCCCGGCGAGGTGTCCGCGGTGCGCGGCCAGGCGGCGGTGGCGGTCACCCCCGGCACCGTGCAGTCGATCCGGCTGCTCCCGGACGGGCCGCCCGCCGTCCCCGAGGCCGTGCAGGCCGTCCTGGAGGCGGACTGGGTGGTGCTCGGCCCCGGCTCCTGGTTCACCAGCGTGCTGCCGCACCTGCTGGTCCCCGACCTCGCCCGGGCGCTCACCGAGACCCGGGCCCGCCGCCTGCTCACCCTCAACCTGGCCCCGCAGCCCGGCGAGACCGAGGGCTTCACCCCGCAGCGCCACCTGGAGGTGATCGCCGACCACGCCCCCAAGCTGGCGGTGGATGCGATCCTGGTGGACGAGCGGGCGGTCAGCGGCGGCGCCTTCGGGGTCGCCGACCTGGCCGGCCTGGAACAGGCCGCCGAGCGGATGGGCGCCGCCCTGGTGCTCGACTCGGTGGCCCGCGCGGACGGGACGCCGCGACACGACGCGGAGCTCTTGGCCGCCGCGTACGACCGGATTTTCCGGACTCATGGAAGGATCGGCCCATGGCGATGACGGCAGCGGTGAAAGACGAGATCTCCCGGCTTCCCGTCACCCGTGCCTGCTGCCGCAAGGCGGAGGTCTCGGCGATCCTGCGTTTTGCGGGCGGACTGCACATTGTGAGCGGCCGCATCGTGATCGAGGCGGAGCTGGACACCGGCATTGCGGCACGGCGGCTGCGCAAGGACCTCCTGGAGATCTTCGGACACTCCTCGGATCTGGTGGTGATGGCCCCCGGCGGGCTGCGACGCGGCAGCCGGTACGTGGTGCGGGTGGTGAAGGACGGCGAGCTGCTGGCCCGGCAGACCGGGCTGGTGGACGGACGCGGACGGCCGATCCGGGGCCTGCCCCCGGCGGTGGTGTCCGGGGCGACCTGCGACGCGGAGGCGGCCTGGCGCGGCGCCTTCCTCGCGCACGGCTCGCTGACCGAGCCCGGGCGCTCCTCCTCCCTGGAGATCACCTGCCCGGGTTCCGAGGCGGCGCTCGCCCTGGTCGGCGCGGCCCGCCGGCTCGGCATCCCGGCCAAGGCCCGCGAGGTGCGCGGCGTCGACCGGGTGGTGATCCGGGACGGCGACGCGATCGGCGCGCTGCTCACCCGGCTCGGTGCGCACGAGTCGGTGCTGGCCTGGGAGGAGCGCCGGATGCGCCGCGAGGTGCGGGCCACCGCCAACCGGCTGGCCAACTTCGACGACGCCAACCTGCGCCGCTCGGCCCGCGCCGCGGTCGCCGCCGGCGCCCGGGTGCAGCGCGCCCTGGAGATCCTCGGCGAGGAGGTGCCCGAGCACCTGGCCGCGGCCGGCGCGCTGCGCATGCAGCACAAGCAGGCCTCGCTGGAGGAGCTGGGCGCGCTCGCCGACCCGCCGCTGACCAAGGACGCGGTGGCCGGGCGGATCCGCCGGCTGCTGGCGATGGCGGACAAGCGGGCCGCCGAACTCGGCCTGCCGAACACCGAGGCCAACCTCACCGAGGAGATGGCCCTGAACTGACGGTCGGTCAACCGTCCCGCAGCACACCGGAGGGGCGCGCGGAGCAGGTCGCGGCAGTCGCCGCGCCCGCCCCGCGCGCCCCTCCGGCGCACCCGGCCCGCCCCGTCCCAACCGGTGAGGCGATGTGCCTTGCGACACTTGAGCGAGGTAGGGTCAGCAGTGGTCGGGGACAACCCAAATTTCACCCCCGTCGGGCTCCGGCCCGGCGTACCTAAGAGGAGATCGGTTCGTGACGATCCGGGTAGGCATCAACGGGTTCGGCCGCATCGGCCGCAACTTCTTCCGTGCGGTCAAGTCCCAGGGCGCTGACATCGAGATCGTCGGTGTCAACGACCTGACCGACACCAAGACGCTGGCTCACCTGCTCAAGTACGACACCACTCTCGGTACCTTCCCCGGCGAGGTCTCGCACACCGAGGACAGCATCACCGTCGACGGTCACACCTTCAAGGTCACCGCCGAGCGCGACCCCGCCAACCTTCCCTGGGCCGCCCTGGGCGCCGACATCGTCGTCGAGTCCACCGGCATCTTCACCAAGGCCGATGCTGCGAAGAAGCACATCACCGCCGGTGCGAAGAAGGTCATCATCTCGGCGCCCGCCAGCGACGAGGACATCACCATCGTCCTGGGCGTCAACGAGGACAAGTACGACGCGGCGGCGCACGACATCATCTCCAACGCCTCCTGCACCACCAACTGCGTGGCGCCGATGGCGAAGGTCCTGCACGAGAACTTCGGCATCGTCAAGGGCCTGATGACCACCGTGCACGCCTTCACCAACGACCAGGTCACCCTGGACTTCCCGCACAAGGACCTGCGTCGCGCCCGCGCCGCCTCGCAGAACATCATCCCGACCTCGACCGGTGCCGCCAAGGCCACCGCCCTGGTCCTGCCGGAGCTCAAGGGCAAGCTGGACGGCACCTCGCTGCGCGTCCCGGTCCCGACCGGCTCCATCACCGACCTGGTGGTCACCCTCGAGCGCGAGGTCACCAAGGACGAGGTCAACGCCGCGTTCCAGAAGGCCGCGCAGGAGGGCCCGCTCAAGGGCTACCTGGCGTACACCGAGGACCCGATCGTCTCCTCGGACATCGTCAACGACCCGCACTCCTGCATCTTCGACTCGCAGCTGACGATGGTCCAGGGCAACCAGGTCAAGGTGCTCGGCTGGTACGACAACGAGTTCGGCTACTCCAACCGCCTCGTCAACCTGGTCTCCCTCGTCGGCGACCAGCTCTGACCCCGGCGGTAGTCGACGTGACGTAAGGGGCAGGGCCCGGACGGCTGTGTTCGCCGACCGGGCCCTGCCCGCTGCGCCCACCCCCGTCCGTCCTACCCCTCGATACCGGTGGCCCGCCGTCGTGTCGCCGTCTGCGCACCGTTCCACCCCCTGAGGAGCAAGACCGTGAAGACGATCGAAGACCTGGAGGTCTCCGGCAAGCGGGTGTTCGTCCGCGCCGACCTCAACGTGCCGCTGTCCGGTGACACCATCACCGACGACGGCCGGATCCGCGCCGTCGCGCCGACCATCGCCAAGCTCGTCGAGCGCGGTGCGCGCGTGGTCGTCGCCTCCCACCTGGGACGTCCCAAGGGCGAGCCGGACCCGAAGTTCTCCCTCGCGCCGGTGGCCGTCCGCCTCGGCGAGATCCTCGGCCGTCCGGTGGCGTTCGCCACCGACACCGTCGGGGACAGCGCGAAGGCCACCGTCGCCGCCCTCGGCGACGGCGAGGTCACGCTGCTGGAGAACCTGCGCTTCAACGCGGGCGAGACCGCCAAGGACGACGCCGAGCGCGGCGCGTTCGCCGACGAACTGGCCGCCCTCGCGGACCTGTACGTGGGCGACGGCTTCGGCGCGGTGCACCGCAAGCACGCCTCCGTCTACGACCTCCCGGCCCGGCTGCCGCACGCGGTCGGCGACCTGATCGCCACCGAGGTGGGCGTCCTCAAGCGTCTCACCGAGGACGTGGCCCGCCCGTACGTGGTGGTGCTCGGCGGCTCGAAGGTCTCCGACAAGGTCGGCGTGATCGAGAACCTGCTCGGCAAGGCCGACCGGATCCTGATCGGCGGCGGCATGATGTACACCTTCATCGCGGCCCAGGGCCACGGCGTGGGTGCCTCGCTGCTCCAGGAGGACCAGATCCCGGTCGTCCAGGACTACCTGAAGCGCGGCGCCGAGCAGGGCGTGGAGTTCGTGATCCCGCTGGACACCGCGGTCTCCGGCAGCTTCCCGGACGTCAAGACCGGCGCCCCGGTCGAGGACTACGCGGTCGTCGACGTGGACGCGATCCCGGACGGCGCGCTCGGCCTGGACATCGGCCCGAAGACCGCGCAGCTGTTCGCGGAGAAGATCGCCGACGCGAAGACGGTCTTCTGGAACGGCCCGATGGGCGTCTTCGAGCACCCGGCGTTCGCCGACGGCACCCGGGCGGTCGCCCAGGCGCTGCTCGACTCCGACGCGTTCACCGTGGTCGGCGGCGGCGACTCGGCGGCGGCGGTCCGCACCCTGGGGTTCGACGAGGCGAAGTTCGGACACATCTCGACCGGCGGTGGCGCGAGCCTCGAGTACCTGGAGGGCAAGACCCTCCCCGGTCTCGCCGCCCTGGAGGACTGAGAAAGACATGACTGAGCGTCTCCCGCTGATGGCGGGCAACTGGAAGATGAACCTCGACCACCTCGAGGCCATCCAGCACACCCAGAAGCTGGCGTTCTCGCTGGCCGACAAGGACTACGAGGCCGTCGAGGTCGCCGTCCTGGTCCCGTTCACCGACCTGCGCTCGGTGCAGACCCTGGTCGACGGCGACAAGCTGAAGCTGAAGTACGGCTCGCAGGACATCTCGCAGCACGACGGCGGGGCCTACACCGGCGAGGTCTCCGGCCCGATGCTGGCGAAGCTGAAGGTCGCCTACGCGGTGATCGGCCACTCCGAGCGCCGCCAGTACCACGGCGAGAACGAGGAGATCGTCAACGCCAAGGTGAAGGCCGCCTACCGCAACGGGATCACCCCGATCCTGTGCATCGGCGAGCCGCTGGAGATCCGCAAGGCCGGCACCCACGTCGCGTACACCCTCGCCCAGCTCGACGGCGCCCTCGACGGCGTCCCGGCCTCGGACGCCGAGAGCATCGTCGTCGCGTACGAGCCGGTCTGGGCGATCGGCACCGGCGAGGTCGCCACCCCCGAGGACGCGCAGGAGGTCTGCGGCGCGATCCGGGCCCGCCTCGGCGAGCTGTACGGGGCCGAGCTGGCCGGCAAGGTCCGCGTGCTGTACGGCGGTTCGGTGAAGTCCTCGTCGGCGGCCGGTCTGATGGCCAAGCCCGACGTCGACGGCGGCCTGATCGGCGGTGCCTCCCTGGACGCCGACGAGTTCGTCAAGATCGTGCGCTACCGTGAGCAGGCAGTAGGCTAACGCCCCTGCGGCAACGTAGGCTTTGGGGCCGGACCGCGAGGAGCGGGCCCGGCCCCTTCGCCGAAGATTCGAGAGAGTTGGTCCGTCGTGGTTCTCGGGTTCGAGATTGCTCTGATCGTCCTCAGCGCGCTGCTGATCCTGCTGGTGCTGCTGCACAAGGGCAAGGGCGGCGGCCTGTCCGACATGTTCGGCGGCGGCGCGGCCTCCACCGGTGGCGGCTCCGCGGTGGCCGAGCGCAACCTCGACCGGATCACCGTGACCCTGGGCATCGCCTGGTTCGCGTGCATCGTGGTCCTCGGGCTGCTGCTCAAGAACAACTGAGACGAAGTCGGCGGGCGATGGTGGCGATGCCTTAACTCCCGCTTACACTAGGACGACTTCGCCACCGTCCGCCCAGCCGCGGCCGGACGGCACCAGCACGCAGGGAGTCAGACCGTGGCAAGTGGCAACGCGATCCGAGGCAGCAGAGTCGGCGCCGGCCCGATGGGCGAAGCGGAGCGCGGCGAGTCCGCCCCGCGCAACCGCATCTCCTTCTGGTGCGCCAACAAGCACGAAACACGCCCCAGCTTCGCCGCCGAGGCGGCCATCCCCGACACCTGGGACTGCCCGCGCTGCGGCTTCCCGGCCGGCCAGGACGAGCACAACCCGCCCGCCCCGGCCCGCAACGAGCCCTACAAGACCCACCTCGCCTACGTGCGCGAGCGCCGCACCGACGCGGACGGCGAGGCGATCCTCGCCGAGGCGCTGGCCAAGCTGCGCGGCGAGATCTGAGCCACGGCACGACAGCGCGAAGGGCGCCACCGGTCACCGGTGGCGCCCTTCGCGTCTGCCCGTCCGCCGGGTGTCCGCTCCCGGCGGCGCCGGGAACGCGGAAGGCCCGGCCCCCGGGTGGGGGCCGGGCCTTCCGCGGCCTTCGGGCGGTGCGGCGTCAGGCGAGCTTCGCCGCGGCCGCCTCGTCCAGCAGCCACAGCGTCCGCTCGGTGCCGTGGACCGCACCGGCCGGGGCCGTGGCGGCTCCGGGGGCGGTGCGGGCCAGGGCGACCGCCCCGGCCTTGTCCTCGCCCGCGGCCAGCAGCCAGACCTGACGGGCCCGCCGGAGGGCGGGGAGGGTCAGGGAGAGGCGGGTGGGCGGGGGCTTGGGCGAGTCGTGGACGGCGATGACGGTGCCGTCGGCCCGCTCGGTGCCGGGGTGGCCGGGGAAGAGCGAGGCGACGTGCGCGTCGGGGCCGACGCCGAGCAGCAGGACGTCGAAGACCGGCAGCGCTTCGCCGGGCGCGGCGGCCGCGGCCAGGTCGGCGGCGTACCGCTCGGCGGCGGCCTCGGCCGGGGTGCCGTCGGCCGGGGGCATCTCGTGCACCCGGGCGCCCAGCGGCCGGACGGCGTCCAGGAACGCGGCGGCCTGGACGGCGTTGCGCTCCGGGTCGCCGGCCGGCAGGTAGCGCTCGTCGCCCCACCACAGTTCGACGTGTGCCCAGTCGACCGCGTCGCGCGCCGGGTGGGCGGCGAGCGCGGCCAGCAGGGCGTTGCCGTTGCGGCCGCCGGTGAGCACCAGGTGCGCGGTGCCGCGGGCGGACTGGGCGTCGACCAGGGCGGTCAGCAGCCGGGCCGCCGCCGCCTGGGCGAGCAGCGCGGCGTCCCGGTGGACCAGGACCAGGTCGCCGCTCACTGGCCGCTCCGCTTGCGCGGGGCGGCCGCCCTGGTGGCGGTCTTCCCGGCCGCGGCCTTCTTGGCGGCGGGGGCGGCCTTCTTCGGCAGCTTGGCCGTCACCCGGGCGGGGCCGGCGACCGCGGCCTCGACGACCTTGTCCTCCGCCGGGGCGTCCGTCGGGGCCCCGGCGGCGGCGTGCGCCTCCACGGTGCCGCCGGGGCCCGCGTGCTCGACTCCGGCGATCCGCTCGCGCAGCCGGTCGACCGGGGTGCGGACGGCGGTGGCGTAGATGTCGTCGGGGTCGAGGCGGCGCAGCTCCTCGGCGATCAGCTCGGCGGTGTCGCGGCGCTTGAGCGCGACCATCCGGTCGGGCGCGCCGGGCATGCAGAGCGTGCCGAGCAGGCCGTCGGGGCGGTCGAGCGTGATGTCGCCGTCCGCGGTGCGCAGCCGCACCGCGGTGATGCCGGGGCCGCCGGTGACGACCCGCTCGACCGGGACGCGCAGGCGGTTGTGCAGCCACAGGCCGAGCAGTTCGACGCTGGGGTTGTACGACTCGCCCTCGACCACGGCGCCGGTGATGGTGACGTCGCGCTGGTCCAGGGCGGCGGCCAGCATGGAGCGCCAGCCGGTGATCCTGGTCCAGGCGAGGTCGGTGTCGCCGGGGGTGTAGCCGGCCGCCCGCTGGGCGAGCTGGCCGACCGGCGACTCGGCGGTCACCGCGTCGGTGATCCGGCGCTGGGCGAGCGCGCCCAGCGGGTCCTGGGCCGGGTTGAGCGGGGCGTTGTCCGGCCACCAGACCACCACGGGGGCGTCCGGCAGCAGCAGCGGCAGCACCACCGACTGGGCGTGCGCGGCGAGTTCGCCGTGCATCCGCAGGATGACCGTCTCGCCGCTGCCCGCGTCGGTGCCGACCAGGATCTCCGCGTCGAGCCGGGTCTCGGCCCGGGCGCGGGGCGAGCGCCCGGCCCGCTTGATGACGGCCAGGATGCGCGAGGGGTGCTCGCGGGAGGCGTCGTTGGCGGCCTTGAGCGCGTCGTACGCGCTGCCCTCGTCCGTCACGATGACCAGGGTCAGCACCATGCCGGCGGCGGTCGAGCCGCTCTCCCGCCGGGCGTTCATCAGCGCTGCGTTGATCTTGCTGGACGTGGTGTCCGTCAGGTCGATCTTCATGGCCGGCGCCAGCTCCTGCCGTCTCGTGCGAGCATCTCGTCCGCCTCGACCGGACCCCAGGTGCCGGCCGGGTACTGCGCGGGCTTGCCGTTGGCTTCCCAGTACTGCTCGATCGGGTCGAGGATCTGCCAGGACAGCTCGACCTCCTGGTGCCGCGGGAAGAGGTTCGCGTCGCCGAGCAGGACGTCCAGGATGAGGCGCTCGTACGCCTCCGGGCTGGACTCGGTGAAGGACTCGCCGTAGGCGAAGTCCATCGTGACGTCGCGGACCTCCAGCGCGGTGCCGGGGACCTTCGAGCCGAACCGCACGGTGACGCCCTCGTCCGGCTGGACGCGGATCACCAGGGCGTTCTGGCCGAGCTCCTCGGTGGCGTAGGAGTCGAACGGCAGGTACGGGGCGCGCTGGAAGACCACCGCGATCTCGGTGACCCGGCGGCCCAGCCGCTTGCCGGTGCGCAGGTAGAACGGCACGCCCGCCCAGCGGCGGTTGTTGATCTCCAGCTTGATGGCCGCGTAGGTGTCGGTGCCCGACTCGGGGTTGATGCCGTCCTCGTCGAGGTACCCGAGCACCTCCTCGCCGCCCTGCCAGCCCGCCGCGTACTGGCCGCGCACGGTGTGCGCGCCCAGGTCGGCGGGCAGCTTGACGGCGCTGAGCACCTTCAGCTTCTCGGCGACCAGCGCCTTCGGGTGGAAGGACGCCGGCTCCTCGATGGCGGTCAGCGCCATCAGCTGGAGCAGGTGGTTCTGGATGACGTCACGGGCGGAGCCGATGCCGTCGTAGTAGCCGGCCCGGCCGCCGATGCCGATGTCCTCGGCCATGGTGATCTGCACGTGGTCGACGTACGACCGGTTCCAGATCGGCTCGAACATCTGGTTGGCGAAGCGCAGCGCCAGGATGTTCTGGACGGTCTCCTTGCCCAGGTAGTGGTCGATCCGGAAGACCTCGTCCCGGGGGAAGACCTCGTGGACGATCCGGTTCAGCTCCTGGGCGCTGGCCAGGTCGTGGCCGAACGGCTTCTCGATCACCGCCCGGCGCCAGGAACCCGCCGGCGGGTCGGTCAGGCCGTGCTTCTTGAGCTGCTGGACCACGGTCGGGAAGAACTTCGGCGGCACCGACAGGTAGAACGCGAAGTTGCCGCTGGTGCCCTGCGCCCGGTCGAGGTCCTCGATGGTGCGGCGCAGGGTGTCGAATGCCTCGTCGTCGCCGAAGTCGCCCTGGACGAAGCGCATGCCCTTCGCCAGCTGCTCCCAGACCTCCTCGCGGAAGGGCGTGCGGGCGTGCTCCTTGACGGCGTCGTGCACCTCGTTGGCGAAGTCCTCGTCCTCCCACTCGCGGCGGGCGAAGCCGACCAGCGAGAAGCCCGGCGGCAGCAGGCCGCGGTTGGCGAGGTCGTAGACCGCCGGCATCAGCTTCTTGCGCGACAGGTCGCCGGTGACGCCGAAGATCACCAGGCCGGACGGCCCGGCGATCCTCGGCAGCCGCCGGTCGGCGGGGTCGCGCAGCGGGTTGACGGGCCGGTCCGGGGTGTCTCCCGCGGCCGGCTCCGTGCCCTCCACATCCGGGTACGGCTGGGTGTTGCTCACTGTGGTGTGCTCCGCTTTCGTTGCGTCAGGTCGTGAGCAGGAGTCAGTTCTTGCCGTGCGCTTCGAGCGCCGCGGTGACGGTGTCGAGCAGCTCGGTCCAGGAGGCCTCGAACTTCTGCACGCCCTCGTCCTCCAGCACCTGGACCACGTCGTCGTAGTCCACGCCCGCGGCGGCGACCGCGTCGAGGACGGCCTTGGCGTCGGCGTAGTTCGGGGTGATGGTGTCGCCGGTGACCTGTCCGTGGTCGTCGGTGGCGTCCAGGGTGGCCTCGGGCATGGTGTTCACGGTGCCCGGGGCGACCAGCTCGGTCACGTAGAGAGTGTCCGGCAGGTTCGGGTCCTTGACGCCGGTGGAGGCCCACAGCGGGCGCTGCGGCTTGGCGCCGGCGGCCTCCAGGGCGGCCCAGCGGGCGGAGGCGGGCTTGCTGCCGTCGACCGAGCCGTAGACCTCCTCGTACGCCTGGTAGGCGAGGCGGGCGTTGGCCAGGGCGGCCTTGGAGCGCAGCTCCTTGGCCTCGGGGGTGCCGACGGCGTCCAGGCGCTTGTCGATCTCGGTGTCCACGCGGGAGACGAAGAACGAGGCGACGGACTCGATCTGGGAGAGGTCGAGGCCGGCGGCCTTGGCCTGCTCCAGGCCGCTCAGGTGGGCGTCGATGACGGCCTTGTAGCGCTCCAGCGAGAAGATCAGCGTGACGTTGACGCTGATGCCCTTGGCGAGCACCCGGCTGATCGCGGGCAGGCCGCCCAGGGTGGCGGGGATCTTGATCAGCACGTTGGGGCGGTCGACCAGCCACCACAGCTGCTTGGCCTCGGCGACGGTGGCGTCGGTCTCGTGGGCCAGGCGCGGGTCGACCTCGATGGAGACCCGGCCGTCGCGGCCGTTGGTGGCGTCGTAGACCGGGCGCAGCACGTCGGCGGCGTCGCGCACGTCGGAGGTGGTGATCATGCGGATCGCCTCCTCGGTGGTGACCTTGCGGACCGCGAGGTCGGTCAGCTGGCCGTCGTAGGCGGCGCTGCCGCTGCCGATGGCCTTCTGGAAGATGGTCGGGTTGGTGGTGACGCCGACGACGTGCTTCTCCTGCACCAGCTCGGCCAGGTTGCCGGAGTTCAGGCGCTCGCGGCTCAGGTCGTCGAGCCAGATCGCCACGCCTTCTTCGCTGAGGCGGTTCAAAGCGTCGGTCATGGTGCTCAGTCCCTCTTCTTCTTTTCGTACGTCTGGTGGAGTCCGGGAAGCCGGCCCGGGGTAGTGCGGATACCCCGGACCGGGCGGGTCAGCGCGTCAGCGGGAGACGGCCTCGACCGTGCGCAGCGAGGCGCGGGCGGCGTTGGCCACCGCGTCGGCGGTGATGCCGAACTCCTGGTACAGCACCTGGTAGTCGGCGGAGGCGCCGAAGTGGTCCAGGCTGATGATCCGGCCGGCGTCGCCGACCAGCTCGCGCCAGCCCTGGGCGATGCCCGCCTCGACCGAGACCCGGGCCCGGACGTTCGGCGGCAGCACGCTGTCGCGGTACGCCTGGTCCTGCTCGTTGAACCACTCCACCGACGGCAGCGAGACCACCCGGGTCGGGACGCCCTCGGCCTGCAGCGCCTCGCGGGCCTGCACGGCGAGCTGCACCTCGGAGCCGGTGCCGATCAGGATGACCTTGGGCTCGCCGCCCTCGGCCTCGGCCAGCACGTAGCCGCCCCTGGCCGCGCCCTCGGCGGAGCCGAACACCTCGCGGTCGAAGGTCGGCACGCCCTGCCGGGTCAGCGCCAGGCCGACCGGGCCGGGGTGGCTGGTCTGCCGCTCCAGCACGGTGCGCCACACCACGGCGGTCTCGTTGGCGTCCGCCGGGCGGACCACCGCGAGGCCGGGGATGGCGCGCAGCGCGGCCAGGTGCTCGACCGGCTGGTGGGTCGGGCCGTCCTCGCCGAGGCCGATCGAGTCGTGCGTCCAGACGTAGACCACCGGCAGCTTCATCAGCGCGGCGAGCCGGACCGCGGGGCGCATGTAGTCGGAGAACACCAGGAAGGTGCCGCCGAAGATGCGGGTGCGGCCGTGCAGCGCGATGCCGTTCATCACCGAGCCCATGGCGTGCTCGCGGATGCCGAAGTGGACGGTGCGGCCGTACGGCGAGGCGCTCTTGAGCGGGTTGCCCTCCGGGAGGAAGGAGGACTCCTCGTCGATGGTGGTCAGGTTGGACTCGGCGAGGTCCGCGGAACCGCCCCAGAGTTCGGGGACGAGCTTGCCGACCGCCTTGAGGGTGTCGCCGGAGGCCTTGCGGGTGGCGACGTCCTTGCCGGCCGGGAAGACCGGGATCGCCTTCTCCCAGCCGTCGGGCAGCTCGCCGATCTGGATCCGGTCGAACTCGGCGGCGCGCTGCGGGTTGGCGGCGCGCCAGTCGGCGAGCTCGGCGTCCCAGGCGGCGCGGGCGGCCTGGCCGCGCTGGACGACGCCGCGGGCGTGCGCGACGACCTCGTCGGAGACCTCGAAGGTCTTCTCCGGGTCGAAGCCCAGCACCTTCTTGGTGGCGGCGATCTCGGCGTCGCCGAGGGCCGAGCCGTGCGCCTTGGCGGTGTCCTGGGCGTTCGGCGCGGGCCAGGCGATGACGGTGCGCATCGCGATGATCGACGGCCGGCCGGTCTCGGCCCGGCCGGCCTCCAGCGCGGCGGCCAGCGCGGCCACGTCGATGTCGCCGTCGGCCTTCGGGGCGACCCGCTGGACGTGCCAGCCGTACGCCTCGTAGCGGGCCAGCACGTCCTCGGAGAAGGCGGTGGCGGTGTCGCCCTCGATCGAGATGTGGTTGTCGTCGTACAGCGCGACCAGGTTGCCCAGCTTCTGGTGGCCGGCCAGCGAGGACGCTTCCGCGGAGATGCCCTCCTCCAGGTCGCCGTCGGAGACGATGGCCCAGACGGTGTGGTCGAACGGCGAGGTGCCGGGCGCCGCGTCCGGGTCGAACAGGCCGCGCTCGTAGCGGGCGGCCATCGCCATGCCGACCGCGTTGCCGATGCCCTGGCCGAGCGGGCCGGTGGTGGTCTCCACGCCCGCGGTGTGGCCGTGCTCGGGGTGGCCGGGGGTGCGGCTGCCCGCGACCCGGAAGGCCTTCAGGTCGTCCAGGGACAGCCCGTAGCCGGACAGGAACAGCTGCGTGTACAGCGTCAGGGAGGTGTGCCCGGGGGAGAGCACGAAGCGGTCGCGGCCCACCCAGGCCGGATCGGTCGGGTCGTGGCGCAGGAAGCGCTGGAAGATGAGGTACGCGGCGGGAGCCAACGACATGGCGGTGCCGGGGTGCCCGTTACCCACCTTCTGCACGGCGTCCATGGCCAGGACCCGGGCCGTGTCGACGGCCCGCTGGTCCGCCTCGCTCCACTCAAAGACGTTCGGCGTGGTGCTCACCCTTACTCAGGGCTCCTTCCGGATTCTGTGAAGTGTGACCCCGTGAAGGGGACCGGTCGGCCACGCCGCTGTGGCTGGTGCCGATCACGGAGGGTTGATCCCGCTTCTCTGTGCGAGCCTACCGTTTGCGGCGCACCTCACCCTCTGTGCCGGGGCAACGTGAGACCGCGGCGCCGCATTCCGCCACCGCGACGTCAACTGCTCTGTCCCACCTTCGCCCGGACGGGGAGGGTTTGCCCGGTCCGAAGGGCGAGACGCGGGCGGGCGCGGCTCGCCGGGGACCCCGGGGCGGATCGGGAGATATGGAACGTCTATGGTGGCGTGGTACGCGCAGAGCGGACGGCGGGCACCCTGC
Source organism: Kitasatospora sp. NA04385 (assembly GCF_013364235.1). NCBI lineage: Bacteria > Bacillati > Actinomycetota > Actinomycetes > Kitasatosporales > Streptomycetaceae > Kitasatospora > Kitasatospora sp. NA04385. Next base: position 5,823,999 of record NZ_CP054919.1, read on the forward strand.
GGGTCTCCGGGACGCCTGTGGAAGTTCATCGACTGTTGAGGTGTCCGTGACCGCCGTCGAATCCCGCCCCGCAGGGGTGGTGGTAGGGACGAGGACCGCGCCCCGGCCGTTCGGGGCCCGCGTCGGGGCCTTCGTGGCCCTCACCAAACCCCGGATCATCGAACTGCTGCTGATCTCCACGGTGCCGGTGATGTTCCTGGCCCAGGGCGGCGTGCCCAACCTGTGGCGGGTGCTCGCGGTGGTGGTCGGCGGCTACCTGTCGGCGGGCGGCGCCAACGCGCTCAACATGTACATCGACCGCGACATCGACGCCGTGATGTCGCGCACCGAGCGGCGCCCGATCGTCACCGGCATGGTCTCCCCGCGCGAGGCGCTGGTCTTCGGCGTCGTGCTGGCCGTGGTCTCCACCCTGTGGCTCGGCGTCCTGGTCAACTGGCTCTCCTCGGCGCTCGCGCTGGGCGCGCTGCTGTTCTACGTCTTCGTCTACACCCTGGGCCTCAAGCGCCGCACCTCGCAGAACGTGGTCTGGGGCGGCATCGCCGGCTGCATGCCGGTGCTGGTCGGCTGGTCCTCGGTGACGAACTCGGTGTCCTGGGCGGCCGTGGTGCTGTTCCTGGTGGTGTTCTTCTGGACGCCGCCGCACACCTGGGTGCTGATGATGAAGGTCCGCGACGACTACGCCAAGGCGGGCGTGCCGATGCTGCCGGTGATCCGCGGCAACATCGGCGTCGCCAAGCAGGTCGTCGCCTACTCCTGGGTGATGGTCGCGACCTCGCTGCTGCTGTGGCCCGCCGCGCACACCAGCTGGCTGTACCCGACCGCGGCCGCCGTCCTCGGCGCGCTGTGGATGAAGGAGGCGTACGCCCTCCAGGCCCGCGCCAAGGCCGGCATCGTGGGCGCCAAGCTCAAGGAGATGCGGCTGTTCCACTGGTCGATCACGTACCTGACCCTGCTGTTCCTGGTTGTCGCGATCGACCCCTTCGTGGGCTGACGCCCGCCCCGATCCCTCTCTCGGCCTCAGCGCGGCGGAAGCTCGCTGGGGCCGACGTGGTTCTCCAGCCACTCGTGCAGCGGCGCCGCCGCGTGCAGGAAGCCGGTGATCCGGCCGTACGCCTTCGCGGTGCCCAACCAGGCCGCGGGCTCCCACTCCTGCCAGGCGATCAGGCCCTTGTGGCGCAGCAGTTCGATCCGCGGGTGGTCCCTGGCGGTGCCGCGCGGCGCGGTCTTCAGGCTGTCCCGCCCGACCACCTGCGGCCCGGCCGCCCGGACGGCCGCCACCACCCGCTCCAGCTCGGCGCCCGGCACGTCCTCGGCCACCGCGGCGCGGTAGCGGGCCAGTTGGTCGCTCGCCAGGTGGTAGTAGCCCAGCCCGCAGGCCAGCCCGTCGGCGGACAGCTGCACGTAGCCGCCGGACTCCAGGTACCCGCCGACGTGCGTCTTGTACGGGGACTTGTCGGCGGAGAACCGGACGTCCCGGTTCGGCCGGAAGACCTTCCCCGGCCCGAACTCCGGCTCCAGCCGGGCCAGCAGCGCCTCCATCGGCGCCCGCACGGCCTCGTCGTACACCGCGCGGTGCGCGGCCCAGAAGGTCTTCGAGTTGTCGGCCTCCAGGTGCTCGTAGAACTCCAGCGCCTCGGCCGGCCAGCCACGGAAATCGTTCACCCGGACAGTATTCACGCCGCGCGGCCCGGGCTGCGGCCGTCGGAGTGACGCCCCGCCGGGGGAGGCCGGTCCCGGGAGGACCCGCGGCCCGGCCCGCTGCTAGGTTGCGGACGTCCGCCGAGAGCACGGGGAGAGCGCGATGACCATCCGCAGCACCACGGTCGCCGTGGTCGGGGCCGGGCCCGCCGGGCTGGTGCTGGCCCACCTGCTGCGCCGGGCGGGGCTCGACGTCACCGTCCACGAGCGGCTCACCCGCAGCGCCCTGGAGGGCGCCGCCCGGGCCGGCGTCCTGGAGCACCGGGTGGTGGAGTACCTGCGCCGGCTGGGCCTGGCCGACCGGCTGACCGCCGAGGGCGAGCGGCACGGCCGCTGCGAGATCAGCTGCCTCGGCGAGGAGGTCACCGTCGACTACGGCGCGCTCTCCGGCGGCGCCCGGCACTGGGTGTACCCGCAGCAGCTGCTGGTGCGCGACCTGGTCGACCGGTACCTGGCGGACGGCGGCACCATCGCCTTCGGCTCGCCCGTCGAGGCGGTGGTACCGGACGCGGCGGGCCGGCCGGTGCTGCGCACCCCGGACGGCGAGCTGCGGGCCGCGTACGCGGTCGGCTGCGACGGCGCGCACGGCGTGGTCGCCGCCGCCTTTCCCGACGGCGCCGAGGGGCCGGGCCGCCGCTACCCGTACGACTGGCTGACCGTGCTGGCCCGGATCGACCGGCCGGTGGCTGCGGTGCGCTACGCGGTGCACGCCGACGGGTTCGCCGGGATGATGCCGCGCACCGCGGACGTCGGCCGGTTCTACCTGGAGGTGCCCGCGGGGGAGCGGCTGGAGGGTTGGGACGCGGACCGGATCCGGGCCGCGCTGGTGCACCGGCTGGGGCTCGGCGGCGCGGCCCCGGTGCCCGGCGAGCTGCTGGAGACCGGCGTGCTGCGGATGCGCGGCCGGGTCGCCCGCCGGATGCGGCACGGGCGGCTGCTGCTGGCCGGGGACGCGGCGCACACCGTCACCCCGTCCGGCGCCAAGGGCCTCAACTCGGCCGTCGCCGACGCCGCCGACCTGGCCGGCGCGCTGCCGGCGGCGCTGGACGGCGACGACGGCGCGTTGGACGGCTACCAGCGGCGCCGGCTGGAGGCCGCCTGGCGCACCCAGGAGTTCTCCGACCGCCTGCTCGACCTGCTCCACCTCCCTGCCGGACTGCCGCCCGAACAGCGCGAGTTCGCGCTGCGGCTGCGGCTGGAGCGGATCCGCCGGATCGCCGCCCCCGGCCCGGAGGGCGCCGCCTTCGCCCGGGACTACGCCGGGGCGGGCGAGCTGGCCGGGCCCGGGGTGTGGCCCCCGGCACAGCGCTCCGCCGTCGCCAGCCGCACTACCGCTCGGTAGCATTCGGGCATGACCAACGCGGAGACCGCCACCACCGCCGCGCCGGACGCCCGCGCCGAGCGCCGCGCCAAGCGCATTGCCAAGCACCTGAGCAGCTTCGCCGCGCAGCACGGCGGCAGCGCCGAGGGCGTCGTGGAGTACGTCGGCACCATCGGCACCCGGATCGTCCTGGTCGGCGCCGACGGCACCTGGGGCGACCAGGTCGCGCCGAGCTACGCGATCGGCCGCCGGGCGGCCGAGCTGGCCGGGCTCACCCTGCGGGACGAGTTCGACGGCGAGCTGGGCCTGAAGGTGCGGACCGGCCCGTACGAGTGGAAGCGGATGGCGGGCATCCAGATCTGACCGGCCCGCCGGGCCGATCCGGGGCAACAACAGGAGCGCGGACGATCGTCCGCGCTCCGCTGCGTTCAGTGGGCCCGCGGCCCCGGTCCCCCGCCGGTCCGGCGGGTGGCGGGGGCGGGCGGTTCAGGCGACCAGTTCGGCGGCGGGGGCGGCGGCCTGGGCCGGGATGCCGGCCCGGCCGCGCAGGGCCAGCGGCACCCGCAGCGCGGCGCCCCAGATCAGCGCGGCGCCCAGCATGTGCAGGCCGACCATGACCTCGGGGGCGTCGGTGAAGTACTGCACGAAGCCGAGCACGCCCTGCAGCAGCAGCAGGACGAACAGCTCCCGCACCCGGGCCCGGGCGGCCGGCGGGGCCTTGACCGCGGCGAACACCAGCAGCGCGGCCAGCGTCAGGCCCACCGAGAGGAACACCAGGTCGGCGTGGGCCTGGACCAGGCGGTCGTAGTCGACCGGGATGCGGTACACCGGCTTGCCGTCCTTGCTGGAGGCGCCCGGGTGGTGGCCCGCGCCGGTCACCAGGGTGCCCGCCAGCACCAGCAGGCCGATCACCCCGACCAGCACCCGGGCCAGCAGCCGGATCGGCTCCGCGACCAGGGCGCGCGGCTCGCCGTCGCCCTCCGCGGCGCGCTCCCAGGACAGCACCGCGACCCAGACCAGGCCCATCGCGGCGACCATGTGGGCGGCCACGATGTACGGGTTCAGGCCGGTCAGCACGGTGATGCCGCCCAGCACCGAGTTGCTCATCACCATCCAGAACTGGGCCCAGCCGAGCCTGGTCAGCGCGTGCCGCCACGGCTTCGCGCAGCGCGCGGCCAGGATGAACCAGCCGACCGCCGCGCACAGCACGTAGGTGAGCATCCGGTTGGTGAACTCGATGACGCCGTTGATGCCCATCGCCGGCGTCGGCGTCAGGCTGTCGGCGGTGCAGCGCGGCCAGGTGGTGCAGCCGAGCCCGGAGGCGGTCAGCCGGACGGCGCCGCCGGTCACCACGATCACCACGCTCATCACCAGCGCGGCCAGCGCCGCCCGGCGGACGTGCTGCGGGGTCGGGTGCCAGCGTTCGGCGAGGAGGGAGAGCGGGTTGGTCACCGGACCATCGTAGGCGGGCTTACACCGTGCTCCGGCCCCGGGCGGAGGGCGGGCGCGGCGGCCCGCCGGGCCCGCGGCGGGAGCGGGGGCCGGACCGTGCCGGAAGACGCGCCGGAGGACAAAAAGGATCATTTCGAGCGTGTCGGCCCATGGTCTTGACCAGTCGCACGAATGGCCGAAAGAGTGCGGTTTGGTCCATACCTTTCCCGGTTGGGCTCCTCTCCCACTCCTGCCCGCACCCACCCGCGGAGTCCTGCACATGCGCAAGTCCATATCCGCCGCCGCCGTGGCGCTCGGCGGCTCGCTCGCCCTCGCGGCCCTGGTCGTCCCGACCACGGCGACCGCCTCTCCCCCGCAGGGCGGCACCTGCTTCGACCTCGGCACCGCCGGCAAGTACGGCGAGTTCATCGAGGGCAACGACACCCACAGCCCGGACGCGGAGGGCGCGGTCGCGGTCGGCGGCAACGCCGACTTCAGCAAGTCCGGCTTCACCGTCGGCAACGAGCTCACCCGGGCCGAGGTCGACGCCCTGCCGGGCGGCTACTCGCTGGTGGTCGGCGGCGACCTGATCCAGCAGAACGCCCACGTCCAGGTCATGAAGGGCAAGGGCGTCTACGCCGGGAACCGGATCGGCAAGGGCCAGCTGGAGGGCGTCTCCAAGGGCACCTCCCCGATCGACTTCGCCAAGGAGTTCGCCAACCTGCGGCACGTCTCCACCGAGCTGGCGAAGACCACCGGCGGCGCGCCGACCGTCGACGGCCGGAGCATCACCTTCACCGGCACCGACGCGACCGCCAACGTCTTCACCGTCGCGGCCGACGTGCTGCAGAAGGCCGGCGACGTCTACCTCAAGGTCCCGGCCGGCTCCACCACGGTCATCAACGTCACCGGCGGCTCCTACGACCAGACCAAGGGCCCGACCTCCGGGTTCTGGATCTGGGACAACGCCAAGGGCGCGTACGTCCAGGACGACAAGCTGCAGTCCGCGGACGGCGGCGCCGAGCGCGCCGAGCTGCTGTGGAACCTCCCGACCGCGACCTCGGTCACCAAGCACAGCGGCAACGCCTGGCCGGGCAGCGTCCTCGCCCCGAACGCGGCGTTCAACCTGGGCACCGGCGGCCCGGTCAACGGCTCGGTGTGGGCGAAGTCGCTGACCGGCAGCGGCGGCGCCGAGACCCACCACTACCCGTTCGCCGGCTGCCTGCCCGGCGGCACCACCACCACGCCGTCCGGGAGCCCGAAGCCCTCGGAGAGCGCGAGCACCACGCCGTCCGGGAGCCCGAAGCCCTCGGAGAGCGCCACCACCCCGGGCGGCACCGGCTCGCCGACCCCCGGCGGCTCCGGGAGCCCGAAGCCGAGCGGCTCCACCGGCGCGACCCCGTCCCCGTCCGCGAGCCCGACCGGCTCCACCGGCGGCGGCGGGTCGAGCAGCGGCGGCGGTGGCGGCCTGGCGTTCACCGGTGCGGACGGCATCCTGCCGCTGACCATCGGCGGCGTCGTGGTGCTCGCCGCGGGCGGCGGCATCGTCTACGCGGCGCGCCGCAAGAAGGCCGGCAACGCCTCCTGATCCGGGAGGCGGACGGCGACGGCCCCGGGAGCAGCCGCTCCCGGGGCCGTTCCCGTGCCGGGGAGGCTCACTCCCAGCGGAAGAACCGGGCCGCGGCGGCCAGGCCCAGCACCGACCAGAGGGCGAGGAGGCCGAGGTCCGCCCAGGGGGTGCCGCCGCCGAGCTGGAGCACCGAGCGCAGGCCGTCGGAGAGCGCCGAGATCGGCAGCAGCTCCAGCACCGGGCGCACCGCGTCCGGGAACTTCGACAGCGGGACGACCACGCCGCCGGCCAGCAGCAGCAGGACGAACACCAGGTTGGCGCCGGCCAGCGTGGCCTCCGCCCGCAGGGTGCCCGCCATCAGCAGGCCCAGGCCGGAGAACGCGGCGGTGCCCAGCACCAGCAGCAGCAGGACGGCGAGCGGGTTCCCGTGCGGCGACCAGCCCAGCGCCAGCGCGATGCCGGACAGCAGCAGCACCTGGAGCAGCTCGGTGACCAGCACGCAGCCGGTCTTCGCGGACAGCAGCGCCCAGCGCGGCAGCGGCGTGGCGCCGAGCCGCTTGAGCACGCCGTAGCGGCGCTCGAAGCCGGTGGCGATGGCCTGGCCGGTGAACGCGGTGGACATCACGGCCAGCGCCAGCAGGCCCGGCGCCAGGAAGTCGACCCGCTTGCCGGGCCCGTCCACCGCGACCACGTCGACCGCGGAGAACAGCACCAGCAGCACGGTCGGGATGACCACGGTGAGCAGCAGCTGCTCGCCGTTGCGCAGCAGCATCCTGGTCTCCAGGGCGGTCTGCGCGAGCAGCATCCGGCCGACCGGGGCGGCGCCCGGGCGGGGGGTGAGGTCGGTGGCGGTCATCGCAGGTCCCGTCCGGTCAGGTCGAGGAAGACGTCTTCGAGGCTGCGCCGCTGCACGGCGAGCTTGTCGGGCATCACGCCGGACTCGGCGCACCAGCCGGTGACGGCGGCCAGCAGGGCGGCGTCCAGCTCGGCCTCGACCCGGTAGGAGCCGGGGGAGGGCTCGGTGACGGCGGCCCGGTCGGGCAGCACCTTGCGCAGGCCGGCCAGGTCGAGCCCGGGCGGGCCGTCGAAGCGCAGCTGCGCCTCGGCGCCGCGCAGCGCGTCCGGCGAGCCCTGGGCGATCACCTGGCCCCGGTCGACGACCGCGACGTCGTCGGCGAGCTGCTCGGCCTCGTCCATCTGGTGGGTGGTGAGGACGACGGTGACGCCGGCGGCGCGCAGCTCGGTGACCAGGTCCCAGGTGGCGCGGCGGGCCTGCGGGTCGAGGCCGGCGGTCGGTTCGTCCAGGAAGACCAGCTCGGGGCGGCCGACCACGGCCATCGCCAGGGCCAGGCGCTGCTGCTGGCCGCCGGAGAGCCGGCGGTAGGGGGTGCGGCCGCAGGAGTCCAGGCCGAGGCGCTCGGCGAGCGGGCCGACCGGCAGTGGGTCGGCGTACAGCCGGGCGGTGTGCCGGAGCATTTCGAGGGCGCGCGCACCGGCGTACACGCCCCCGGACTGGAGCATCACGCCGATCCGCGGCCTGAGCCGCCCGGCCTGGGCCACCGGGTCCAGGCCGAGCACCCGGACGGTGCCCGCGTCGGGGCGGCGGTAGCCCTCGCAGGTCTCGATCGTGGTGGTCTTGCCCGCGCCGTTGGGGCCCAGCACCGCCGTGACGGTGCCCCGGGCGATGGTCAGGCTCAGCCCGTCCACGGCGGTCTTGTCGCCGTACCGCTTGACCAGTGCGGTCACCTCGACGGCGGGGTCTGCATGCATACCGGCGAGTCTAGGAGCAGCTCACGCCCCCTTTCAGGTAAGGCTTGCCTTTCGTGATGGACGACACCGGTGAGGCGTGGGTCACGGCTTGTTTCCGCCGGACGAATTACGCAACAATCGTGTTGTGAAAAACATCCGCGAGCACACCGCCCAGCACCGGGAGCCCGACGCTCCCGGCTGTGCCGTGCCCGCACCGGCGGCGGAGGCCCTCGCCGAGGGCCACCCGGCGACCCGGGACCGGGTCGCCCGTTCGATCCTGGACCACGGGCCGTCCTCGGCCGCCGACCTGGCCAGCCGCCTCGGCCTGACCCCCGCCGCGGTCCGCCGCCACCTGGACGGCCTGGCCGCCGCCGGGCTGGTCGACGCCCGCGAGCAGCGGGTCCACGGCAGTCGCGGCCGCGGCCGCCCGGCCAAGGTGTTCGCCCTCACCGACAGCGGCCGCAGCGCCTTCTACCAGGCGTACGACCAGCTCGCCGCCGACGCGCTGCGCTGGATCTCGGACGCGGCCGGCGGCGGCAGCGCGGGCGAGGAGGCGGTCGCCGCCTTCGCCCGGGCCCGGCTCGCCAAGCAGGGCGAGCGCTACCAGGACGCCCTCGACCAGGCCGGCGCCGAGCAGCGCGCCGAGGCACTGGCCGAGGCGCTCAGTGCCGACGGGTACGCTGCCACGGTGCGGCGCGTCCCGTCCGCCGCCGCGGCGCCCGCCGCGCCGGCCGGCGCACAGCTCTGCCAGCACCACTGCCCGGTCGCGCACATCGCCGAGCAGTTCCCGCAGCTCTGCGAGGCCGAGACCGAGGTCTTCTCGCAGCTCCTGGGCACCCATGTGCAACGGCTGGCCACCATCGCCCACGGCGACGGGGTCTGCACCACGTATGTGCCGGCACCCGGTGCCGCACCGTCGCCCGCCCGGGCGCCCGGTGCAGTGCCGACTGCCGGTACGTCCCCCATCGAGAACGGCTCGTCCGCGCGGAGGAACCTCGCATGACTGACATCGCACACCCCGAGCTCGAAGGCCTCGGCACGTACGAGTACGGCTGGGCCGACTCGGACACCGCCGGCGCCGCCGCCAAGCGCGGCCTGAGCGAGGACGTGGTCCGCGACATCTCGGCGAAGAAGAACGAGACCGAGTGGATGCTCGACCTCCGCCTCAAGGGCCTCAAGCTGTTCGGCAAGAAGCCCATGCCGACCTGGGGCTCCGACCTGTCGGGCATCGACTTCGACAACATCAAGTACTTCGTGCGCTCGACCGAGAAGCAGGCGGAGTCCTGGGAGGACCTGCCCGCCGACATCAAGGCGACGTACGACAAGCTCGGCATCCCGGAGGCGGAGAAGCAGCGCCTGGTGGCCGGCGTCGCCGCCCAGTACGAGTCCGAGGTCGTCTACCACCAGATCCGCGAGGACCTGGAGGAGCAGGGCGTCATCTTCCTGGACACCGACACCGCGCTCAAGCAGCACCCGGAGCTCTTCAAGGAGTACTTCGGCACCGTCATCCCGGCCGGCGACAACAAGTTCGCCGCGCTGAACACCGCGGTGTGGTCCGGCGGCTCGTTCATCTACGTGCCGAAGGGCGTGCACGTGGACATCCCGCTGCAGGCCTACTTCCGGATCAACACCGAGAACATGGGCCAGTTCGAGCGGACGCTGATCATCGTCGACGAGGACGCCTACGTCCACTACGTCGAGGGCTGCACCGCGCCGATCTACTCCTCGGACTCGCTGCACTCCGCGGTGGTCGAGATCATCGTCAAGAAGGGCGGCCGCTGCCGCTACACGACCATCCAGAACTGGTCGAACAACGTCTACAACCTGGTCACCAAGCGCGCCGTGGCGTACGAGGGCGCGACCATGGAGTGGATCGACGGCAACATCGGCTCCAAGGTCACCATGAAGTACCCGGCCGTCTACCTGATGGGCGAGCACGCCAAGGGCGAGACGCTGTCGATCGCCTTCGCGGGCGAGGGCCAGCACCAGGACGCCGGCGCGAAGATGGTCCACATGGCGCCGAACACCTCCTCCAACATCGTCTCCAAGTCGGTGGCGCGCGGCGGCGGCCGGACCTCCTACCGCGGCCTGATCGAGATCGGCGAGGGCTCCAAGGGCGCCAAGTCCAACGTGCTGTGCGACGCGCTGCTGGTGGACACCGTCTCCCGCTCGGACACCTACCCGTACGTGGACGTCCGCGAGGACGACGTGTCGATGGGCCACGAGGCGACCGTCTCCAAGGTCTCCGAGGACCAGCTGTTCTACCTGATGAGCCGGGGCATGACCGAGTTCGAGGCGATGGCGATGATCGTCCGCGGCTTCGTCGAGCCGATCGCCCGCGAGCTGCCGATGGAGTACGCGCTGGAGCTGAACCGGCTGATCGAGCTGCAGATGGAGGGCTCGGTCGGCTGACGCGCCGTCAGCCCCCGCCCGTCGACCATTCCCGAAAGAGAGCAACACGAACAGCCATGGCTGAGCAGAACACCCCCGGCTCCACCACCGCCGGCTCGATCGAGGTCGGCACCGCCGGCGCCGGCGCGCAGCTCGCCGGCCCGGGCACCGGGCGCGACACCGTCCGGCAGCCGATCGACGCCCGGGTCGCCGTCAAGCCGTCCTTCGACGTCAACGACTTCCCGGTGCCCACCGGCCGCGAGGAGGACTGGCGGTTCACCCCGCTGCACCGCCTCGGCGGGCTGCACGACGGCAAGGCCGCCGAGGCGGCCGCCGGCGAGGACAAGATCGAGCTGGGCCTGCCGGAGGGCGTCACCTCCGAGCTGGTCGGCCGGGACGACGCCCGGGTCGGCAAGGCCGGCACCCCGGTGGACCGGGTCGCCGCGCAGGCGTTCAGCGCCTTCGAGCAGGCCCTGGTGGTGACCGTCCCGAAGGAGACCGCGCTCACCGAGCCGGTCCGGATCGACGTGCACGGCGAGGGCGGCGTCCGCTTCGCCCACCTGGTGGTCGAGGTCAAGCCGTTCGCCGAGGCCGTCGTGGTGCTCAACCACACCGGCTCCGGCACCCGGGCCGCCAACGTCGACCTGCTGGTCGGCGACGGCGCCAAGCTCACCTTCGTCTCGGTCCAGGACTGGGAGCGCGACGCGGTGCACGTCGCCCAGCAGAACGCGCTGGTCGGCCGGGACGCCACCTTCAAGTCGGTGGTCGTCACCTTCGGCGGCGACGTGGTGCGCCTGCACCCGCGGGTCAACTACGCGGCCCCCGGCGGCGAGGCCGAGCTGTTCGGCCTGTACTTCGCGGACGCCGGGCAGCACCTGGAGCACCGCCTGGTCGTCGACCACGACACCCCGCACTGCCGCTCCAACGTCGCCTACAAGGGCGCGCTCCAGGGCCAGGACGCGCACGCGGTGTGGATCGGCGACGTGCTGATCCGGGCCGCCGCGCTGGGCACCGACACCTACGAGCTCAACCGCAACCTGGTGCTCACCGACGGCGCCCGGGTCGACTCGGTGCCGAACCTGGAGATCGAGACCGGCGAGATCGTCGGCGCCGGCCACGCCTCCGCCACCGGCCGCTTCGACGACGAGCAGCTGTTCTACCTGCAGTCCCGCGGCATCCCGGCCGACGAGGCCCGCCGCCTGGTGGTGCGCGGCTTCTTCGCCGAGTTGGTCCAGCAGATCGGCGTCGCCGAGATCCAGGACCGGCTGCTGGAGAAGATCGAGGCCGAACTGGAAGAGACCGTGGCATGAGCTACGTCCGGGCCTGCGCGCTGAGCGTCCTCCAGGAGGACGTGCCCAAGAAGGTCGAGCTGAACGGCGTCCCGGTGGCGATCGTCCGGACCGACGAGGGCGTGTTCGCCATCAACGACACCTGCTCGCACGCCAACGTCTCGCTGTCCGAGGGCGAGGTCGAGGACTGCATGATCGAGTGCTGGCTGCACGGCTCCAGCTTCGACCTGCGCACCGGCAAGCCGTCCGGGCTGCCCGCGACCAGGCCGGTCGCCGTCTACCCCGTAAAGATCGAAGGGGACGATGTGCTCGTCTCCGTCAACCAGGAGAACTGAGTACCCCATGGCAACGCTTGAAATCCGCGACCTGCACGTCTCCGTCGACGCCGAGGGCGGCCCGCGCGAGATCCTCAAGGGCGTCGACCTGACCGTCAAGCAGGGCGAGACCCACGCGATCATGGGCCCGAACGGCTCCGGCAAGTCGACCCTGGCCTACTCGCTGGCCGGGCACCCGAAGTACACCGTCACCGGCGGCCAGGTGCTGCTGGACGGCGAGGACGTGCTGGAGATGTCCGTCGACGAGCGCGCCCGGGCCGGCGTCTTCCTGGCCATGCAGTACCCGGTCGAGGTGCCCGGCGTCTCGGTCTCCAACTTCCTGCGCACCGCCGCCACCGCCGTCCGCGGCGAGGCCCCCAAGCTGCGGCTGTGGGTCAAGGAGGTCAAGGAGGCGATGGCCGCCCTGCACATGGACCCGGCGTTCGCCGAGCGCAACGTCAACGAGGGCTTCTCCGGCGGCGAGAAGAAGCGCCACGAGATCCTCCAGCTGGAGCTGCTCAAGCCGAAGATCGCGATCCTCGACGAGACCGACTCCGGCCTCGACGTCGACGCGCTGCGGATCGTCTCCGAGGGCATCAACCGGGTCCGCTCGACCGGCGAGGTCGGCACCCTGCTGGTCACCCACTACACCCGCATCCTGCGCTACATCAAGCCCGACTACGTCCACGTCTTCGCGGCCGGCAAGATCGTCGAGTCCGGCGGTGCCGAACTCGCCGACAAGCTGGAGGAAGAGGGCTACGAGAGCTACGTGAAGGGCGGCGCTGCCGCGTGACCCATTCCCATCTGACCGGACTCCTCGACACCGACGCCATCCGCAAGGACTTCCCCGTCCTGTCGCGGCAGCTGCACGACGGCAAGCCCCTGGTGTACCTGGACAACGCGGCGACCTCGCAGAAGCCGCGCCAGGTGCTGGAGGCGCTGAACGCCTACTACGAGCAGCACAACGCCAACGTCCACCGCGGCGTGCACGTGCTCGCCGAGGAGGCCACCGCGCTGTACGAGGGCGCCCGGGACAAGGTCGCGTCGTTCATCAACGCGCCCAGCCGCAACGAGGTGATCTTCACCAAGAACGCCTCGGAGTCGCTCAACCTGGTCGCCAACATGCTCGGCTGGGCCGACGAGCCGTACAAGGTCGACGCCGACTCGGAGATCGTGATCACCGAGATGGAGCACCACTCCAACATCGTGCCGTGGCAGCTGCTCGCGCAGCGCACCGGCGCGAAGCTGAAGTGGTTCGGGCTGACCGACGACGGCCGGCTCGACCTGTCGAACATCGACGAGCTGATCACCGAGAAGACGAAGATCGTCTCCTTCACGCTGGTCTCCAACCTGCTGGGCACCGTCAACCCGGTCGACGCGATCGTCCGCAAGGCGCAGTCGGTCGGCGCGCTGGTCGCCATCGACGCCTCGCAGGCCGCCCCGCACATGGCGCTGGACGTGCAGGCGCTGGAGGCCGACTTCGTCGCCTTCACCGGGCACAAGATGGTCGGTCCGACCGGCATCGGCGTGCTCTGGGGCCGCCAGGAGCTGCTGGAGGACCTCCCGCCGTTCCTCGGCGGCGGCGAGATGATCGAGACCGTGACGATGGGCTCGTCCACCTACGCGCCCGCGCCGCACAAGTTCGAGGCCGGCACCCCGCCGATCGCCCAGGCGGTCGGGCTCGGCGCGGCCATCGACTACCTGTCCGGCATCGGCATGGACCGGATCGCCGCGCACGAGCACGCGATCACCGCGTACGCCATCGAGCGCCTGAACGAGGTGCCCGACCTGCGGATCATCGGCCCGCGCACGGCCGTCGACCGCGGCGCGGCGATCTCCTTCACGCTCGGCGACATCCACCCGCACGACGTCGGCCAGGTCCTCGACGAGCAGGGCATCGCGGTCCGGGTCGGCCACCACTGCGCACGGCCGGTCTGCCTGCGGTACGGAATTCCGGCGACCACCAGGGCGTCGTTCTACCTGTACTCCACGCCCGGCGAGGTGGACGCGCTGATCGACGGTCTCCACCACGTCCGCAACTTCTTCGGCTGAGGACGGCTGCCATGAAGCTCGACTCGATGTACCAGGAGATCATCCTGGACCACTACCGCAACCCCCACGGCAAGGGGCTGCGGGACGGCGACGCCGAGGTCCACCACGTCAACCCGACCTGCGGCGACGAGATCACCCTGCGGGTGCGGCTCGACGGCGCGGTCGTCGCCGACGTCTCCTACGACTCGCAGGGCTGCTCGATCAGCCAGGCCTCCGCCTCCGTGCTCAACGACCTCGTGGTCGGCAAGTCGGTCGGCGAGGCCCAGCAGATCCAGGAGGCCTTCCTCGAGCTGATGCAGAGCAAGGGCCAGGCCGAGGGCGACGAGGAGGTGCTGGAGGACGCCGTCGCCTTCGCCGGGGTCTCCAAGTACCCGGCCCGGGTCAAGTGCGCCTTGCTCAGCTGGATGGCCTGGAAGGACGCCACCGCCAAGGCGCTCGGCGGCCAGCCCCCCCTCACCGACTGACGCCCGTTAGGACAATGGATTCATGAGCGAGAACGAGACGGCCGCGGAGGCCGTGGAGGCTGCGACGGCCGAGGCCCCCGCGGCCGCGGCCGAGGCGCCGGACAGCCCCGGCGCGTTCACCAGCACCGGGACGGTCTCCACCGAGGACCTCATGGAGGCCCTGATGGACGTCGTCGACCCCGAGCTGGGCATCGACGTCGTCAACCTCGGCCTGATCTACGGCCTGCACATCGACGAGGACGACACCGCCACCGTCGACATGACGCTGACCTCCGCGGCCTGCCCCCTCACCGACGTCATCGAGGACCAGGCCCGCACCGCCACCGACGGCCTGGTCAAGGACCTGCGGATCAACTGGGTCTGGATGCCGCCGTGGGGCCCCGACAAGATCACCGACGAGGGCCGCGACCAGCTCCGCGCGCTGGGCTTCAACGTCTGAGCGGTGGCCGACGGTCGGACAGGGGCGGGAACCTCCGGGTTCCCGCCCCTTCCGCGTGCAACCGCGCGGATTCTCGCGGCCCCGGGCCGAACTACACTGCGGGGCCATGGGTTTCGGGTCGGAGTCGGACGGCGGACCGCCGGGCGGGCGGCCGGACTGGGCCGCGCTGGCCGAGCGGCACGAGCGCGCGCAGCGCCGGCGCGGACGGCTGCGGATCGCCGGGCGGCGGCCGGGGCGGTCGCCCTCTTCGGCGGGGGCGGCGCGACGGTGGCCGCCCTCGCGGACGGCGGGGCGGACGTCGGCCCGGCGGTGGCGGTCACCGCGACCGGGGCTCCGGCGGTCACCGGCTCCGCTTCCGCCTCCGTCGCCGCCTCCGCTGCCGCCTCAGCCCCCGCTGCTGCCGGGCCGGAGGCGTCGCCCGCCCCCGGGAGCGCGGTGNCGGCTCCGGTCCCCGTCCCCTTCCGCTCCGGCCCGGAAGCGGCCCCGCCCCGCCGCGACCGGCACGGTCACCCGCGCGCCCGCCCGCGCGCCCGCCGGGGCGGCGAGCGCGGCCCCGCCGGGCGGCGTTCCGGACGTGGACGGCGGCAGGGCGTGGGAGATCGCCGACTCCGCGGTGGGCCTGTTCCTCGCACCCGGGCGCACCGCGGCCGGCGCACCGGGGTCGGGCGGGCCGGGGCCGGGCGGGCCGGGACACCGGTAGCGGCGAGCGCCCCGGCGTCCTGGCCTCCGGCGTCCTGGCCTCTGGTGTTTCCGCCCCGGCGTTCCGCCCCGGCGTCCTGGCCTCCGGCGTTCCGCCCCGGCGTCCTGGCCTCCGGCGTTCCGCCCCGGCGTCCTGGCCTCCGGCGTTCCGCCCCGGCGTCCTGGCCTCCGGCGTTCCGCCCCGGCGTCCTGGCCTCCGGCGTTCCGCCCCGGCGTCCTGGCCTCCGGCGTTCCGCCCCGGCGTCCTGGCCTCCGGTGTTTCCGCCCCGGCGTCCCGGCCTCCGGTGTTTCCGCCCCGGCGTCCCGGCCTCCGGTGTTTCCGCCCCGGCGTCCCGGCCTCCGGTGTTTTCGCCCCGGCGTCAACGCGGATCCGGCCACCGGCGGGTGAACGGCCGGAGGGTCCCGGGTCAGTGGGGGCGGCGCAGGACGGTGGTGGCCAGGGCGAGGGCGGCGGTGGCGGCGGTGAGGGCGAAGGCGGTGACGGCGGGGAGGAGGCCGTAGGCGCGGACCAGGGCGCCGACGGCGATGATCGGGGCGGAGGAGCCCAGGTAGACGATCACCCAGAGGGCGGAGAGCTCGCTGCCGCGGCGGGCCGGGTCGAGGGCGGCGACGGCGGCGGTGAACAGGGAGCGGAAGGCGATGCCCTGGCTGACGCCGGCCAGCACGCTGCCGACGAACAGCAGGGCGGGGGTGCCGGTGGCGGCGGCTGTGGTGAGCAGGCCCAGGCCCGCGGCCAGGCCGGTCAGGCCGCCGGCGACCACCACCCGGTCGGAGGTCGGCGGGACGAGCAGCTGGGCGGCGGCCGAGGAGCCCAGCAGCAGGGCGGCGACGGCCGCGCCCGCCATCGGGGAGCGGGTGTGCAGCAGGGAGGCGGAGAACGCGGGGGCGAGCGCCAGGTAGACGCCGAAGACCGCGTACGAGACGAAGCCCGCGGCGGCGGCGAGCAGGAACTCGCGGCGCCCGGCGCGCGGCAGCTGCAGCCGCTGCGGCCGCAGGTGGGCGGGGGTGGTGACGCGCGGCGGGGAGGCCGGGGGGCGGACCGAGCCGGGCATCCGCGGGTGCACCAGGGCCAGCGGCACGCACAGCGCCAGCAGCGCGACGGCGTGCGGCAGGAACGGGCCGAGCAGCGGCTTCGCGTCGTCGGTGAGCGCGGCGCCGACCAGCGGGCCGAGCGCGACGCCGCCCGCCGAACAGGCCAGGGTGAGCTTGGCGGCCAGCGTGGGGCGGTCCGGCAGCAGGTCGCCGAGGGCGGCGCCCGCCGCGCCGGTGGACAGGCCGACCGCGACGCCCTGCACGGCCCGGCCGGCGGCCAGCTGCCAGAACGACCCGGCGGTGGCGAACACCGCGTCCCCGGCGGCGGCCAGCGCCACCGCGGGCAGGATCAGGGCGCGCCGCCCCAAGTGGTCCGACCAGTGGCCGACCGCGGCCAGCACCGGGACCAGCGCGAACACGTAGACCGTGAACAGGACGGTGGTGTCCAGCGGGTTCAGCCCGAGGCGCTGTTGCAGCACCGGGTAGAGCGGGGTGGCGAGGTTCGCGCCGATCAGCATCAGCAGCAGGGCGGCGGCCACCAGGCCGACGCGGATGCCGCGCAGCGCGTTCCAGCGGCTGATCGCGGCGAGCTGGAGCTGCTTGCGGGGAGCGAGCTCCAGGGGGAGCAGGGCCTCCGACAGTCGGCGGCCGGCGTACTGAGCGGTGCTCAGGCCGGGGCCGGCGGGGGAGAGGTCCGCCATGGCAGGGGTCTCCTGGTGTGGCCGGGCGCCGTCGGGCACGGCCGGGCCAGGGGTGTGGCGGCGCGGGCCGGACGGTGCGGGTGTGCACGTGGTACGTGGAGCGCGGAGCGCCGTCGCTCCGGGTCCCGGGGCGTGCGCGCGGGGGTGGTGCGCGTCGCCCACCGAAGGATACGTGCCGCCGGGCACTCGTTCGGACGCACCGCCCCACTCGTTCGGGCGGACGACCCCGCAGCTCAGGCGTTCGTCCCCGGCGGCCGATACGCTGGGTTGACGGGCCGACACGCACGGCCCGCACCGCCGCTCCCCGCGTCCGCCGCCCCGGGCGGGCCGCCCACCGGACGGCGGTGCCCTGCGACGCACCCGGGAGAACGCGCGCGATGGCCGGACGCAGCCGTAACACCCCTGATCAGCAGCCGTCGGAGACCGAGGGACTGCTGCCCGCCGACTACGACCTCGCCGACCTGTACGGCGCGCAGAGCGGCGACGAGGACCCCGACGACACGGCCGTCCTGATCCCGCCGATCGCCCTCCCCGAGGACGCCGAGCTGGCCGCCGCCGCGCTCGCCGTCCCGCTGATCTCCCAGGTCGTCGCGCTGGCCCGCTGGATCGCCCCGCACCGCGAGGTCGACGAGCACGGGGACCTCGGCGAGGAGGACCGGGTCCGGGCGGCCCGGATGCTCGGCGCGCAGGACCCGGACGAGGACGACGTGGTCGAGGCGATGCGGGCCTGGGCGCTGGCCTGCGACCTCGACCTGGTGGAGACCGGCACCACCGACGAGGGCGCGCACGTCGCCATCCCGGGCCCCGACCTGGACGCCGTCGAGGCCGGCGAGCCCGCCGCCGTGCTGGGCCTGTGGTTCGAGGCCGCGGAGTTGGTGCGCGAGCTGGCCGCCGAGGCCGAGTCGGTCGACCCCGAGGTGGTCGAGGGCAGCGCGGACGACGACTCCGAGGGCCTGGCCGAGGTCGAGGACGCCCGCGAGCAGGCCGCCGAGATCCTCGACGAGGCGCTGCACGTCCTGTACGAGGCCACCGCGTTCGCCGAGCCCGGCGCCGAGACCGTCCCGCTGGGCGTGCTGGCCGCGCTGCTGGTCGTGCCCGACGGGCAGGAGCCGGACGAGGAGATGCTCGGCGAGATCACCGACCTGATGGTCGTCCTCGACCCGATGCTCGGCGACCTCGCCGAACTCGGCCTGCTCGAACACCGCCCGATCGACCCCGACCTGTTCGAGGAGGGGGAGGGCGCGGAGGCGGCCGAGCCGGTGGACACCGACCGGCCGCTCACCGACGAGGACGCCGCCCGCTTCGGCACCGTCCGGCTCACCCCGCTCGGCCAGTACGCGGTGCGCGAGTGGCTGCTCGCCGACGGCTACGACGCCCCGCTCATCGGCGACCTCGCCGACCAGGACGGGCCCGCGCTGCTGCGCTCCCTGGCCGAGAACGGCCAGCTGTTCGCCGAGCCCGAGCTGAAGGCCTGGGCCGCCGCCCGGGCCCCGCAGGACGCCGCCCGCGAGCTGCTGGCCGGGGCCCGCGGCCACGACGCGCAGTCGCCGGTCCGCCGGTACTACTGCGCGCTGGGCCTCAACGAGATCGGCGCGGACGCCTCGCCCGCGGTGCTGGAGGCCGTCGACGACCCGGAGCTGGGCGGGCTGGCCCGCGAGTGGCTGCGGGCCCGGGGCGCGGACGTCGCCGCGGCGGAGCGCGAGGTCGCGCTCTGGCGGGTGGTCGACTCGATGGCCGCCGTCATGCTGATCACCGCCGGGGAGGGCGGCCGGCTGCAGTCGCTGGTCGCCGACCTGCCGGTCACCGACAACCCGGCCAGCTACTTCGGCGAGGTCTGGCGGGTGCCGCACCCCATGACGGTGGAGGTGCTGGAGGCGGTCGGCGAACTGCACCTGGACCGCAAGGTCGCCAAGGAGGCCAGGCGGGCGGCGGTCAAGGCCCGCTCGCTGCGGGCGCAAGGGTAGGGCGGCGGCCCCGGCCGCGCCGACCTGATGGCTCGACAGGTTCGTTGGGCCGTAAGGTAAGGCGGCGTTGGAGTGGCGAGCGGCCGGGGGTGCGGCGAGGGATGAAGTGGCAGCGCACGGGCGGGGCTTGGGACCTCGAAGCGGTGTACTCGGATCAGGAGGCGTACGGCCGGCGGTTGCTGGCCGGGGCCGGCTTCCCGGTGTTCGGGTGGGTGCATCCGGCCGGCGGGGTCCCCGGGTGGGACGTGCTGGCCTCGTACGAGGTCCGCGACGGGGAACTGGAGTCGGTGGAGACCAGGTCGGGTGACTGGAGCTCGTCGCAGGGCCCGTACGTGACGGTGCGGACGTACCGGCCCGGGGCCGGGTCGGCCGTGCTGCCGCCCGACCTGGAGGACGCGGTCGAGGACGAGCGCGACCGGGTCTACGAGCACCTGGGCGTCGACGAGGGCGACACCGCCGGAAGGGTCCGGGCGCTGCGCGAGTGGATCACCGTGGACGGCGAGCCGCACGCGGTGCAGGTCCACGAGGACTCGCGGACCGGCGCCGGACACGGCACGGTGTGGGCCGGGCGGCTGCGGGTGGACGGGGCGACGGTGACGGTGACCGGGCGCGGCGTCCCGCCCGGGTCGGTGGAGCTGCGCCGGATCTCCGACTTCGAGCGGTACATCGTCGGCCGGACGGCGATGCTGCGGCAGGTCGCCGCGCTGCAGGCGGGCCGCCGGCCCGCCGCGCCGGAGCCGGAGCCCGCCGAGCTGGGCCTGCGGGCCCACCGCGAGCTGGTCGAGCAGGCGATCGCCCGGGCGGCGGCCGTGGTCGCGCAGCTGCGGGCCGGGCACTCGGCCCGGCTGCCCCGGCACCTGCGGGGCGAGCAGCGGCAGAACCAGTGGGAGACGGCGGTGCGCCAGCAGATGCGGCTGGCGTCGGAGACCCGGGAGGAGGCCGACGAGGCGGTCACCTCGATGGTCAACCACCTGAGCCGGCTGGCCCACCACGCGGAGTGGGTGAGCGGCACCGCGGAGGGCGCGGCCGCCGTGGAGGAGGTCGTCCGGTACACGGCGTTCGCCAGCGAGGTGCCGAGCCTGCCCGCGCAGCGGGCCTGGGAGCGGCTGTGGGCGGGCGGCACGCCGGAGCTGCCGTCGGGCACCGAGGACGCCTGGCTGACCGCCTGGGAGCAGTGGCGGGTCGAGCGCACCCAGCACGGGGCGCGGCGGTAGGCGGGCCCGACGGGCGGCAGGTCGGCCCTTCGGTAAAGGGAAGGTCATCGGGTGTTCTATGGTCGGTAAATCGGCACGCTGACGCCGTGTCCGATTCACGCGCGGTTCACGTGCGGCCCGGAATCTTTCGGTCACCGAAGCTCACCCCCTCCTCCAGGAGTGACCGCCATGTCGCTGTCCCGTCGGGACTTCGTGAACCGTTCGACCGTCCTCGGGGCAGGTGTCCTGATCGCCGGCAGCGCCGAGGTGCTGGCCACCGCCCCCGGCGCGATCGCCGCCCCGGCGGGCGGGGACGCCGCCGTCGCCAAGGGCGGGCACACCGCGGTCGGCTACGGCGAGCTGGTCTCCGACCCGAAGGGCCTGCTGGCGCTGCCGAAGGGCTTCTCGTACGAGGTCGTCACGCACTCCGGCCGGACCACCCTGGTCACCGGCGAGACCACCCCCAGCAACCACGACGGCACCGCCGCGTTCGAGGGCCGCCACGGGGCGACCCTGCTGGTCAACAACCACGAGCTGGCCGGCCCGCGGGCCAACTGGCCGCACCCGGTGCCGCTGCTGGAGGGCCACGTCTACGACCCGGCGGCGGCCGGCGGCTGCACCGTCGTCGAGGTCTCCGGCCACGGTGACGGCCACGGCCACGGTGACGGCCACGACCACGGCCGGGGCGACGACCACGACCGGGGCCACGGCCACGGCCGCCGCCAGGTCCGCGAGTGGGTCGGCATCGCCGGCACCGCCACCAACTGCGCCGGTGGCGCCACCCCGTGGGGCACCTGGCTGACCTGCGAGGAGACCGAGGACAAGGCCGGGACCAACGGCTTCACCAAGGACCACGGCTACGTCTTCGAGGTCGACCCGCACGACCAGGACGCCAACCGGAACCCGCAGCCGATCAAGGCGCTCGGCCGGTTCGCCCACGAGGCCGTCGTCATCGACGAGAGGCGCGGCCACGCCTACCTGACCGAGGACGCCGCCAAGCCCAACGGCCTGTTCTACCGCTGGACCCCGCCGGCCGGCTTCCGGCACGGCAGGGGCCGGCTGCGCACCCTGGCCGCCGACGCCGGCGTGCTGGAGGCGCTGAAGGCGTTCGACTCCCGGGGCAAGCTGGTCGACGACCTGTCCCGGGCCACCAAGCCCGGCACCACGTACGGCGCCGACTGGGTCAAGGTGCAGGACCGCGACGCCCGCACCACCTCGATCCGCAAGCAGTTCAAGGACGGCGAGATCACCCGGGCCCGCAAGCTGGAGGGCATGTGGTGGGGCGACAACGGCATCTACTTCGTCTCCTCCTTCGCCCGTGAGGAGTCGCCGCTCCCGCACGACGGGCAGGTCTGGTTCTACGACCCGGCCCGGCGCACCCTGACCCTGAAGGTCATCCTCGGCGTCAACGACGAGATCTGGACCGACCAGGGCAACTTCGACGGCCCCGACAACATCACCGTCTCGCCCCACGGCGGCCTGATCATCGCCGAGGACGGCAACGGCCTCCAGCACCTGTTCGGCACCACCTCGGACGGGCGGACGTACGCGCTGGCGCGCAACGAGCTCAACAACGGCACCGCGCAGGAGCCGGAGTTCAGCGAGTTCACCGGCGTGACCTTCTCGCCCGACGGGCGGACGCTGTTCGCGAACATCCAGGAGCCGGGCATCATGCTGGCGATCACCGGTCCGTGGCACCGGATGTGACGCACCGTTGAGGTCCGCCCGGGAGCCGGTGGCCGCCCGGGCGGGCCCCGCTGTCGGCGGGGTCAGTGCTCGGACAGCCGCAGTTGGAGCATGGCGAGCAGGCGCTGCTGGGGCTGGGCCAGGTCGAGGCCGGTGAGCTGCTCGGCCCTGCGCACCCGGTAGCGCAGGGTGTTGGGGTGGATGTGCAGGGCGTCCGCGGCGGTGCGGACCTCGCCGAGGGCGTCGAGGTAGGCGAGCACGGACTCGGCCAGGCGGGTGTGGTGGCGGGCGTCGTAGGCGGTGAGCGCGGTCAGCCGGGGGTCGCGCAGTTCCGGCCGGTCCTGGAGCAGGGCGAGGACCTCGGAGACCAGCACCTCGGCCTGGACGTCCTGGAGCGCAGCGACGTCCGGGACGACGCCGCCGCGGCCCATCGCGTCGAGGATCCGGTCGGCCTGGGCGCGGGAGGCGGGGACGTCGGCGAGGCCGGGCACGGTGGGGCCGATCGCGGCCCGCAGCGGGATGGAGAGGTGGTCGCGGGCGGCGTCGACGGTCTCCTGCGTCCAGTCGCGCAGGGTGGCGGCCGGCAGGCCGGGCGGGAGTTCGGGCAGCAGGACGTAGACCCGGGAGTCGACCGGGGCCAGCAGGGCGCCGCGGTGCCGGGCGGCGGTGTGCACCGAGATCAGGCCGGTGACCTCGTCCCGGGAGAGTTCGGCGTCCCGGCCGTCGGTGGCGGCGGGGGCGTAGGCGAGGACGGTGGCCGGGCGGCGCAGGTCCAGGCCGAGGTGGGTGGCCAGCGACTGCGGGCCGGTGGAGCCCTCCAGCAGGCCGGTCAGCAGGGTCTGGGTGAGCCGGGTGTCCGCCGACAACTCCCGTCGGCGGCGCACCAGTTGGCCGGCCGCGACCCGGGCGGCGCCGACCAGGGCCTGCTCGGCGGTGTCGGTCAGCGGGCGGGAGCCCTCCTGCACCCAGATGGTGCCGAGCGGCTGCGCGCCGGAGCGGATCGCGATCGCCAGCCGGCGGCGGATGCCCAGCTCCGGGTGGGCGGCGATCTCGATCGCGCCCTCGGAGCCGCGCAGGTGCGAGAAGACGCCCCACTCGCGGAGCTTGGCGAGGTACGGCTCCGGGCCCTGCCGGCCCAGGATGGACAGCCGGCGCAGGTCGTCCACCTCGTCGGTCTCCGAGGTGCGCGAGTACGCCAGCACCCGGCTGGAGGTGTCCTCGATCGAGACGATGCCGCCGGTGAGCACGGCGACGGTCTGGGCCAGCGAGAACAGGTCGCCGGTGGCGGGCCCGCCCGGGCCCGGGCCGTCGGCGCCCCCGGGGTCCTCCGCGCCGGACAGCAGGGTGCGGGCCAGCGAGTCGAGGTGCTCCCAGCGGGTCTCCCGGCGCACCGACAGCAGCGCCACGCCCGCCTCGGTGGCGGCCTCGCGCAGCGCGTCGGCCTGCCCCGGCCCGTCCAGCTTCACGGCGACGGCGGCGGCCCGGGCCCGTCCGGCGGCGCGCAGCGCGGGCAGCGCGGCCCGGCCGCGGGCGCCGATGGCCAGCACGAGTTCGCCGGGGGCCGCGGTGGGCGGGTCCTCCGGGTCCAGGATCGACACGTGCCGGACCGGGACGTCCAGCCCGGCGGGCGCGGCCTGCAGCTCCACCAGGGGCTCGCCGAGCGACATCAGCAGCTGGCGGAGCGGGAGGCCGGTCATCGGCGGGGTCCTCCGTCGGGGCGAGCCGTGCAGGTCGGGTCGGGTTCGTCGGGTCGGGTTCGTCGGGTCGGGTTCGTCGGGTCGGACAAGACCCGGGGGCCGAGTTTAGCGAGCCGGACAGGGGAAGACGGCCGTGACCGGGGCGTGACGGTGTTCGTCCGGGCGGACAACGGCGTGCGGGGGAATTTGGCGGTCCGGCCAACAGGAGCGGGCCGGAACGGGGAATAGCGTTACCTCCTGGCCGGTGTGCGACCCTCGCCGGCTTCCCATGACGAGAAGGAGAGCGTGCGCGCCATGGATGCTGTGACCCAGGTCCCCGCGCCGGTGAACGAGCCGGTCCACAGCTACGCCCCCGGCAGCCCCGAACGGGCCCGGCTGGAGGCCAAGCTGAAGGAGCTGGGCGGCCAGGGGCCGATCCAGCTGACCATGACGATCAACGGTGAGCAGCGCCTCGGCGGCGGCTCCGAGATCGACGTCGTGCAGCCGCACCACCACGCGGCGAAGCTCGGCACCCTGCGCAACGCCACCCAGGACGACGCGCGCGAGGCCATCGACACCGCGCTGGCCGCCGCGCCGGCCTGGCAGGCGCTCTCCTTCGACTCCCGCGCCGCGATCTTCCTGCGCGCCGCGGACCTGCTGGCCGGCCCGTGGCGGGAGACCCTCGCCGCGGCCACCATGCTCGGCCAGTCGAAGACCGCCCAGCAGGCGGAGATCGACACCCCCTGCGAGCTGGTCGACTTCCTGCGCTTCAACGTGCACTTCGCCCGGCAGATCCTCGCCGAGCAGCCGATCTCCTCGGACGGCGTGTGGAACCGCACCGACCACCGCCCGCTGGAGGGCTTCGTCTACGCGATCACCCCGTTCAACTTCACCGCGATCGCCGGCAACCTGCCGACCGCGCCCGCGCTGATGGGCAACGTGGTGATCTGGAAGCCGTCCCCCACCCAGCAGTTCGCCGCGCACTACCTGATGCGGCTGCTGGAGGCCGCGGGCCTGCCCAAGGGCGTCATCAACATGGTCACCGGCGACGGCCTGGCCGTCTCCGAGGTCGCCCTGAAGCACCCCGCGCTGGCCGGCATCCACTTCACCGGCTCCACCCCGACCTTCCAGCACCTGTGGCGCACCGTCGGCGAGAACATCTCCGGCTACCGCACCTACCCGCGGATCGTCGGCGAGACCGGCGGCAAGGACTTCCTGGTCGCCCACCCGTCCGCCGACCCGGCCGTGCTGAAGACCGCGATGACCCGCGGCGCCTTCGAGTACCAGGGCCAGAAATGCTCGGCGCTGTCCCGCGCGTACGTCCCGGCCTCGCTCTGGGCCGAGATCAAGGACGACTTCCGCGACGAGGTCGAGTGGCTCACCATGGGCGACGTCACCGACCTCGCCAACTTCATGGGCGCCGTCATCGACGAGCGCTCCTTCGCCAAGAACAAGGCCGCCATCGACCGGGCCAAGGCCGACCCGCAGGTCGAGGTGCTGGCCGGCGGCACGTACGACGACTCGGTCGGCTGGTTCGTCCGCCCGACCGTGCTGGTCTGCCAGGACCCGGCCGCCGAGTACTTCCGGGACGAGTACTTCGGCCCGATCCTCTCGGTGCACGTCTACCAGGACGAGCAGTACGACGAGATGCTCGCGCAGATGGAGTCGGTCTCCTCGTACGGCCTGACCGGCTCGATCATCGCCCAGGACCGCGAGGCCGTGCAGCACGCGATGCGGGTGCTGCGCAACGCCGCCGGCAACTTCTACATCAACGACAAGCCGACCGGCGCCGTGGTCGGCCAGCAGCCCTTCGGCGGCGGCCGGGCCTCCGGCACCAACGACAAGGCCGGCGCGAAGCAGAACCTGATGCGCTGGACGTCCACCCGCTCCATCAAGGAGACGTTCGTCCCGCCGACGGACTACCGCTACCCGCACATGGGCTGACCGAGCCCCCTCGACGGCCGGCCACCACCCCCGGCCGGCCGTCCCCCTCTTCTTTCCAGCTGATCCGCTTCGCCGGGAGTCCACGATGCTCCGTTCCGTCCTCCTCGCCGCCTCGCGCTCCCCGCAGGTGCGCACCATGGTCGAGAAGTTCCCGCCCACCCACGCGATCGTCGAGCGCTTCGTCGCCGGTGACCTGCTCGACCAGGGCGTGGCCGCCACCGAGAAGCTGGTGGCCGACGGCCGCAAGGTCACCCTCGACCACCTCGGCGAGGACACCAAGGACGCCGACCAGGCCGCCGGTACCGCCCTCGCCTACGAGCACCTGCTGACCGCGCTCAAGGAGACCGGCCTCGCCGCGGACGCCGAGGTCTCGGTCAAGCTCTCCGCCGTCGGCCAGTTCCTCCCCGTGGACGGCGAGAAGATCGCCCTGGAGAACGCCCGCCGGATCTGCGAGGCCGCCGCCGACGCGGGCACCACCGTGACCCTCGACATGGAGGACCACACCACCACCGACTCCACCCTGGCCATCGCCCGCGAGCTGCGCGCCGACTTCCCGTGGCTGGGCGTCGTCCTCCAGGCCTACCTGCGCCGCACCGAGGCCGACTGCCGCGACCTCGCCCACGAGGGCTCCCGGGTGCGCCTGTGCAAGGGCGCCTACAAGGAGCCCGAGTCGGTCGCCTTCCAGGGCAAGCGGGACGTCGACCTCGCCTACGTCCGCGCGCTCAAGGTCCTGATGGCCGGCGAGGGCTACCCGATGGTGGCCTCGCACGACCCCAACATGATCAAGATCGCCGGGCAGCTCGCCGAGTGGAACAAGCGCGACGCCACCTCCTTCGAGTACCAGATGCTCTACGGCATCCGCCCCGAGGAGCAGCTCCGCCTCGCCGAGGCCGGCAACACCATGCGCGTCTACCTCCCCTACGGCCAGGAGTGGTACGGCTACTTCATGCGCCGCCTCGCGGAGCGGCCCGCGAACCTGACCTTCTTCCTGCGCGCGATGGCCACCCGCGGCTGACGATGAGCCACATGACCGGCGGCGGAGCCGGATCAGGCTCCGCCGCCGGTGGTGCAGGAGGTCGTCGGCTCAGCGCACGACCGGGATGCGGCCGGAGCGCCAGTCGGTGATCCGCTTGCGGATGCTCGGCACCATCGGCAGGTCGTCGGTCTGCTGCGGGGTGAACCAGGCCACCTCGAACGACTCGTCGGAGACCCGGAGTTCACCGCCCAGCGGCCGCCCCAGCAGGCAGATGCTGAACTCCTGGCGGACCTCGCCGTCGTCGTACGCGAAGACGTGCCCGGGGTTGGTGTACGTGCCGACGATCCCGGTGATCTCGACGTCGAGCCCGGTCTCCTCCCGGGTCTCCCGGACGCCGCACCCCGCGAGCGATTCGCCCAACTCCATCGCGCCGCCGGGCAGCGCCCACATGCCGTTGTCGGTGCGGCGTTGCAGCAGGACGCGGCCGGCGTGGACTCAATCACCTGTCGGGCGCATCGGCACGCCGTGGGCGCAAGGAAGGTCGCACCGGCCAGCGGCTCAAAAGGGGGGGGCGGTCCCGGTCCGTCATCGCGTCGGCGAGGGGCTCGGACGATCCCGCGGCGGCCTGACGAGCAGGATTCACCAGCTGCCGCCGGATGCGGATCTACCTGCGCAGACGCCAAATCTCCCACGGCATCCCGGAGAAGAAGGATCAGGTGGGCCACCGGCCGGCCCGGGGTTCAGCGGGTGGCCGGCCACCCTCCTTCCATCGCGCCGCGTACAACGCCGCAGCGAGGTCGAGCGCCTGATCAACAGGCTGAAGGGCTTCCGCGCCGTGACTGACGCGTCACAGCCGTCAGAGCTGCGGCAGTCGGTCCGCAGCCGTGGGAGAGCGTCGCTCCTCGAGCCAGAAGAGGTAGACGCGGAGGTGCGCAGCCAGGCCGCCGTCGAGGTAGGCGGCGTACTGCAGGGCAGCGGCGGCCACACCTTGCCCGGCCTTCGCGTCGTCGGCCTCCCAGTCGTCTCGCCGGCCCCTCAGGTACTCCCTGATCTGCCCTCGGTTGCGCCACCACTCCCGGACCGCTTCCGGCGTCCAGTGGGTGTCACCATCGCAGCCGTAACCGGAAAACGCCTCGGCTTCTGCGGCGTCGACCAGTTGCTGAAGCTCCTCCGGCGTCCGGGGCTGTCGGTACACGTATTCGGTGAAGTGGTCGGCCTCGTAGAGCACGAGCCCGGGGGCGTGGATCCGGCCCGTGCCGCAGTTGTCGGTCTCGGCCCCGTAGAACGGCCCGGGCACGTTGAGCCACTTCCGATCCGGCCACTGCCCCAGGAACGCTCCGCGCGCATCGTCGAGCAGCGGCACGGGGTCGAAGTAAAGGTCCACGGCAGAAGGTTAGCCATGTTCCGAACGGTTCACCGGACACGGCCTAGTCTGGGCCGCATGATCACGGCGGTGGTGTTCGACATCGGTGAGACGCTGACCAGCGACACCCGTTACTGGGCGGACTGGGCCCGGTGGCTGGGTGTCCCGGCGCACACGATGTCGGCGCTCGTCGGGCACGTTCTCGCGCAGGGCCTCGACAACGCAGAGGCGCTTCGGCTGATCCGCCCCGGGTGCGACGTCCCGGCGGAGTGGCGCGCCCGCCAGGCCGTCGGCCAGGGCGACCACCTGGAGGAGTCCGACCTGTACCCGGACGCCCGGCCCGCGCTGCGACAACTGCGCGCCGCCGGAGTCTGGGTGGGCATCGCGGGCAACCAGAACGCGGTCGTCGCCGACCTGCTGCGGGGGCTCGATCTGCCCGCCGATGCCATCGCCACCAGCGGAGAGTGGGGCGTCTCCAAGCCGAGCCCGGAGTTCTTCGAGCGGGTCGCGGAGTGGGCTCCAGGCGATCGGCAGCAGATCGTCTACGTCGGGGACCACCCGGCCAACGATGTCACCCCCGCCCGCGAGGCTGGTCTGCGGGCCGTGCACCTGCGGCGGGGCCCGATCGGGTTGACCGCCACCGCACCGGATGCCGACTGGACGGTCGATTCGCTGGCCGAGCTCGCCGACCTGATCGACCGTCAACTTCGTTGAATCACACCCCAGCTGGACCGGGACGGTTCCGCACCCGAGATCATGGCAGCGGCGGTACTGTGCCAGCATGCCCGCCCCCACCGCCACGCACCTCGGGTACCGCGTAGCTGCCGCCCGTGCTGCCGCCGGTCTTACCCGCCGCGAGGTTCACGAGGCTTCCGGTGTCTCCGTCAGCATGATCCGCCAGGTCGAGGCCGGCACCCGGACGCCGAGCGACGCCGTGCTCGATGTCCTGGCCCGGGCCCTGCGCACCACCCCGGAGCAGTTGGCCGACGGGCCGGGCCGCACCGACTCCCGCGTGCACCGGGCGATCCCGGTGTTGCAGGCCGCGATCGCCTCGTACGATCTGCCGGAGGACGGCCCGGTGCGACTGCTGCGCAACCTCGGCGCGGCAGTGGAGGAGATGACCGTGGCCCGGGTCAACTCCCAGTACGGCCGGCTCGTGGAGCTGATTCCGGCGCTGCTGGAGGAACTCTTCCGTGCCGTCCACCAGGCTGCAGAAGGTCCTGACCGCCGACAGGCGGGTCGCTTGCTCGCGCTGGCCGTTCGAAGTGCTGACGCCGCGGCCTACAAGTACGGCTACCGCGACCTGTCGGCCCGTTTGGTCGAGCTGATGCGCTGGGCCGCCGGCATCGCCGAGGACCCGGCACTGGACGCCGCTGCCGCCTACGTCCGCACCGAGGTCCATTTCGCCACCGGCCAACTCGGCGCGGGCTTGCGCGCACTGCAGCAGGCCGCCGACCGCATGCCGGCGCCCACGACGGTGCCGCTGGCTGCCGCAGCCGTCGCCCTGCACATGCGGGCCGCCGTCGTGGCCGGCCGGGCGGTCGATGCCGGAAGCGCGCGGCTGCACCTGGCCGAGGCCGAGCGTCTGGTGCGCGGCGTTCCAGAGCAGCTGTACGACGGGACCGCGGTCGGACCGGCGTCGGTGCGCATCCACCAGCTCGCGGTGGCGGTCGAACTGGGCGACTCGGCCGACCTCGGCCGTGCGGTGGCGGAGGCCGGCCACTGGGTTCCGCCCCGGGACCTGCCTGCCGAACGCAGGAGCCACTACTACATCGACCTTGGCCGCGCGCAGATAGCGCTGGGCCGCCCCCGGCACGCCCGGGAGTCCTTGCTCCTCGCTCGTCGCATCGCCCCCCAGCATGTCCGTGAGCACGGGCAGGTCCGGACGGAACTGGCCACCCTGGTACGGCTCACCCGTGGCCGCGACGAGGAACTGCTCTCGATGGCCCGCTGGGCGAAGGCGGTCTGACGAGTGACACAGGTTGTGTCACTTCCCGCCTTCCCGGACGGGGATCGTAGCGGGTGTGACAGCGACATCGCCCGACCAGGGCATGAGCCCTGCGCGCCTCCACGGAGAGGCCTGCATCGTCTGCGGTTCGACCGAGCCTCCGCTCCGCCCTGACGGAACCATCACTCTGCCCGGCGTCCACGGCGTGGTGCACGACTTCGACACCGTGGTGTGCGCCGCCCACTCGGAGGTCGGCCGTGACCGGTGACCTCGACATCGAGCAACCGGTCACAGCGGTGCACCAGTGCATTGCTGCGATCCCGGGCGTCATGGCCGAGCGCACCTACCCCACGGTGGCTGCCGCCGGACAGGCTCTGTGGGCCGTGCTCCGGACGTTGCCGTTGGGGTGGGACCAGGCCGAGGCGTACCGGGCGTTGCTGCACGACCCCGGGTTGTTGGCGGGGCACCTTGCGCGGGGGCCGCAGCGGTTGGCGTTCGTGATGGACGGCCGCAGCCGTGAGGTTCGTCTCGCCTATGCCGGATGAACGGCGTAGATCCGGTCGCGCGGGACGTCTTCGAGCAGGCCGCCGCCGTTGCCGCGGTGCTGGACGGGGAGGTTCCGGTGGGGCAGCTCGACTGCGGGTGCTTCCGGATTCGGATCGAGCTGACGGGGGTGGGCCGGACTGGCGAGGGTGAGGTCGTGCAGCGGCTGTTGCGGGTGGCCGCGCGGTTGGGTGGTCGGAGTTCGTCCACCGGCCGTGGGGACTTGTGGGCGGAGTTCCATGTCGCCACCTGTAGCGGGCCGGTCAGTGGGGTCCGGGCCAGGGTGGGGTGAGGTGGAGGAGCCAGATGTCGTACTCCTCGGTGGTGACGGCGAGGGCGGTGCGGCCGTTCGGGGAGAGGGCGAGGAACTCGGGCTGGTCCGGGTGGTCGCCGAGTAGGGCGGCGAGGCGGGCGCCGGGGTGGTGACGGACGAGGGTCCAGTCGAGGCGGCCGAGGCCGCGGGCGCCGATGTGCAGGAGGAAGGTACTGTCCGGGGCGAACAGGCCGGTGGAGCGGGCCAGTTGCAGCCAGGCCCGGTCGGTGCCGGCCGCCGGGTCGGGGGTGTCGAGCGGGACGGTGCGGGTGGGGACGGCCTCGAAGGCGGCGGCGCGCTGCCAGAGGGCGAGGGGGGGGGGGGGGGCCGCGGGGGGCAGCGGCGGGAGCGGGGTGAGGCCGCAGGCGGCGATCAGGCGGACGCGCGGGTCGCCGGGCGGGGTGGTGTCGAGGGCGGTGCGGACGGCCGCGCGGAGGTCTTCGTCGGTGGCGCCGACGTCCTCCATGGCGGCGAAGAGGGTGTCCAGCGCGTCGGCGAGCCGCCCGGTGGGACGCTCGCCGGCGGCCAGTGCGGCCCGCCGGGAGGCGTACCAGGTGCGGGTGAACTCGGCGGCGGAGAGCCGGTGTTCGGCGAACCCGCCCATCAACGCGTACTGGCGGGCGGTGAAGGTGTCCGGGAAGACGGCGAGGTCGGCGTAGTCGGCCAGGGCCGGTGGGCGGTCGGGGTCGGCGGGTGTGGCGGGCACGGCGGCTCCAGGGGAGGTCGGGGGCGGTCAGGGGTGCCGGGCGCGGAAGGCGGCGAGGGAGAGGGGCAGGTCGTGGCGGGCGGGGTCGTCGGCGGGCAGGGTGGGGAGGAGGTCGGCGGCGAAGGACTCGGCGGCGGTGAGCAGGGCGTGGGCCAGGACGGCGGTCGTCGTGGTGCCCAGGCGGCGGCGGTCGGGGGCGGTGGTGGTGACCAGGCCGCGGTGGAGGGTGAAGCAGAGGCGGAAGGGCGAGTCGGCGGGGCGGAAGACGGCGGTGCCGTGGCGGCGGGCGAGCAGGGCGCGTACTTCGTCGAGCAGGCCGGGGACGGCGAGGACGAGCATCATGCCCTGGTCGGGGGTGTGGCCGACGGAGGTGACGGAGCCCTCGGGGCCGGTGAACGCCAGGTCGCAGAGGTCGAAGCCGCTGGGGGCGCCCTGGCCGGGGCGGACCGTGAAGCGGAAGGCGACGGGTGGCGGTGGGGCGGGCATGGGGGAACGCTAGCGCGAAGCGGGGGGTGGGGGACGGGAGTTGGGGGAGGGGAGGGGGGAGAGGGAAGAGGGGCGGGGGAGAGAGCGGGGCTCAGGGGATCGGGGGCGCTGTGGTCAGGTGTCGGTGTGGCCGATGAGGGGCTGGGCGGGGGCGAAGCGGTCCGCTCGCCAGGCGGGGAAGGGGGGGTGGGCGGCGGTGCGGGAGTTGGCGGTTTCCAGGGCGGTGGCGAACGTGCGGGCCAGGGCGCGCAGTTCGGCGTGCAGGCGGTCGTACGGGTGGTGCTCGGTGGCGGGGGAGGGGATCCAGTCGGTGCGGGAGGTGCAGTGGACGGTGACCAGGCCGGGGGCGGGGAAGGTGAAGGCCAGGGTGCGTTCCAGGCCCTGCGGGTAGAGGTCCAGGGTGTACGGGGTGCGGTCGTGGAAGGCGGCGAGCAGCCGGTCGAGCTCCTCCAGGAACGCGGAGAGGTCGTAGGGGACGTCGAAGTGCCAGGGCGCGCCGAAGCCGCCCGCCTCGGCGGCCGCGTCGGTGGCGGCGAGGTCGGCGCAGCCGATCAGGGCGAGCGTGGCGTAGTCGTACGGCGGCTCGTCCAGCGGGTCGAGCGCCTCCGGCGCCGCCGGTGCGGTGGGCGGCCGGAGGCGGACGTGGAAGCGCGCGGGGTCGTCCGGCGGCACGTCAGAGCATCGCGGCGGCGGGGGCGACCATGCTGCGGGCGGTCTTGGCGTCGACGTACTCGCCGAGGGCGGTCATCACCCACTCGCCGGAGAACTGGCGCACCAGCTTGCACATGGCGACACCGGTGTGCGGCTCGGACTGGGCCAGGTCGAAGCGGACCAGTTCCTGGTCGGTCGCGGTGTCGACCAGGCGGCAGTAGGCGTTCTTGATGTCGGTGAACTTCTGCCCGGAGAAGGAGTTGACCACGAAGACCAGGCCGCAGACCTCGGTGGGCAGCCCGCCGAGGTGGACGGTGATCGCCTCGTCGTCGCCGCCGCCCTTGCCGGTGAGGTTGTCGCCGGAGTGCGCGATCGCGCCGTTGAAGATGGCGAGCTTCATGAACCAGGCGGTGTCGATCTTCTTGCGCTGGGCGTCGAAGGCGATCACCGAGGCGTCCAGGTCGATGTTGCGGCCGCGCCCGGCGGGCTCCCAGCCCAGGCCCATCCGGACCGAGGCGAGGAACGGCTTGCCCGCCTTCTCCAGCGAGACCGAACCGCCCTTGACCAGGTTGACCCGGCCCTTGTCGAGCGTGATCTTGCCGACGGCGGGCGAGCCGGAGGGCATCGGGGGAGGGGAGGAGGGGGCCTGCGGCGCGGTCGCACCGCGAGGCGCCGCGTCGGGCATCGGCGGTGCGGCGGGCGGTGCGGGGGCGGCGGGCGGCGCGGTGGGCGCGGTGGTGGCGGCCGGGGCGGCGGAGGGGGACTCGTCCGCGACCGAGACGCCGAAGTCGGTGGCGATCCCCGCCAGCCCGTCCGCGTACCCCTGGCCGACCGCGCGGATCTTCCACTCGGCGCCGCGCCGGTAGACCTCGACGACCACCAGGGCCGTCTCGCTGGACAGCCGGGGCGGGGTGAAGGTGAACAGCTCGCGGCCGGTGTCGGCGTCCCGGACCGTCGCGGTGGGCTCGGTGCCGGCGAAAGTGGCCTGCCGGTCGTCGAGCGAGGCGGTCACCACGATCCGGGTGATCTCGCCGGGCACCGCCGCGGTGTCGACGGCGATGGCGTCCGGAGCGCCGCCGGCCGCCGGACGGTGCGTCACGCCCGGCCCCTGCGGGGCGTTGAAGAAGACGAAGTCGGCGTCCGAACGGACCTTGCCGGCCGAGGTCAGCAGCAGCCCCGACACGTCCAGCCGCTTGGGCGCGGTGACCTCGACCACGACCCGGGCCGAACCCAGGGACGCGTTGCCACCCTGCACCAGAACAGACGTCACGTGCTCCTCCTCGAATCTCCGCCGTCCCCACCCTAGCCAAACCGCCCCGCCCGCCGGGGTACGCCGCGAGCGAATCCGGCCCCCGCACGCTTGCCCGCCCCGGGGAGCCTCGGCGAGCATGCGGGCATGCCAGCACTGCAACGATCCGAGGCAACTGTCCGTGCCCGCCTGCTGGAGGTCGACGGCTACCGCGTCGGCCTCGACCTCACCGGCGGCCCGGACCGGTTCGTCAGCACCACCGAGATCCGGTTCCGGTGCGCCGAACCCGGCGCCGACAGCTTCGTCGACGTCGACCCCGCCGTCCTGCGGTGTGCCGTCCTGAACGGGAAACCGCTGGACACCGCCGCCCTCGACGGCAACCGGCTCGCGCTGCCCGGCCTGCGCGCGGAGAACGACCTGCTCGTCGAGGCCGAGATGCGCTACTCGCGCACCGGCGAGGGCCTGCACCGCTACACCGACCCGGCCGACGGCGCGGTGTACGTGTACGCCACCTGCGGGCCCGACCTGGCGGCCAAGGTGTTCGCCTGCTTCGACCAGCCCGACCTGAAGGCGCCGATCACGCTGACCGCCACCGCCCCCGCCGAGTGGACCCTGGTCGGCAACGGCGCCAAGGTCCGTGGCGAGGGCGGCAGTTGGGAGTTCGCCCCGACCAAGCCGATCTCCACCTACCTGTTCACCGTGGTCGGCGGCCCGCTGCACTCGGTGCACGGCGAGCACGACGGCATCCCGCTCGGCCTGCACGCCCGCCGCTCGCTGGCCGCCGAACTCGACCGCGAAGCAGGCGAGTTGTTCGAGGTGACGGCCGCCTCGCTGGACCGGCTGCACGAACTCTTCGACGAGCGCTACCCGTTCGGCGAGTACCACCAGGCGTTCGTCCCCGAGTTCAACTGGGGCGCGATGGAGAACCCCGGCTGCGTGGTCTTCCGCGACGAGATGCTGTTCCGCTCCCCGGCCACCGCCGCCGAACGGGAGCGCCGCGCGATGGTGGTCTGCCACGAGATGGCCCACATGTGGTTCGGCGACCTGGTCACCATGCGCTGGTGGGACGACCTGTGGCTGAACGAGTCGTTCGCCGAGATGCTCGGCTACCGGATCGCCGCCGAGGCCACCCGCTTCACCGGCACCTGGACCGGCTTCGCCGCCCAGCGCAAGGGCTGGGGCTACGACGCCGACCAGCGCGGCTCCACCCACCCCGTGGCCGGCAACGGCACCCGCTCGGTCGCCGAGGCGATGGTCAACTTCGACGGCATCTCCTACGCCAAGGGCGCCTCCGCGCTGCGCCAGCTCGTCGCCTGGCTCGGCGACGAGGCCTTCTTCGCCGGGCTGAACGCGTACTTCGCCGACCACCTCTACGGCAACGCCGAACTCCCGGACTTCCTGGCCGCGTTGACCGCCAGCAGCGGCCGCGACGTGCCCGGCTGGGCGGACGCCTGGCTGCGCACCAGCGGAGTCGACACGCTGCGCGCCGAGACCGAGCGCGCCGCCGACGGCACCCTGACCGCGCTGACCGTCGTCAACGAGGGCAGCCGCCCGCACCTGGTCGAGGTCGGCGGCTACCGGCACCGGGACGGCCGGCTCGTCCCGGCCGGCCGCGTCCCGGTCGAACTCGGCCCCGGCCGCCGGGTCGCCGTCCCCGCCCTGGTCGAGGCCGGTGCGACGCTCGTCGTCCCCAACGACGGCGACCTCACCTGGGCCAAGATCCGCCTCGACCCGGACTCCTGGCGGGCCGTGCGGGAGTCGCTGTCCACCATCGAGGACGACGTCACCCGCGCCGTCCTGTGGGAGCACGCCCGCGACCTCGTCCGGGACGCCGAACTCGACCCCGCGGCCTACCTCGACCTGATGGAGCGCCACCTGCCCGCGGAGACCTCCGACAGCATCGTCGAGCCGGTCCTCACCTTCGCCCGCACCCACGTGGTCGGCCGCTACCTGCCCGCCGACCGCCGGGCCGACGGGCTGGCCGCCGTCAGCCGCACCGCCCGCGCCCTGCTGGCGGACGGCCCCGGCGCCGACGGCGGGAGCGGCCGCGGCATCCGGCTGGCCGCGCTGCGCGCCGCGGTCGAGAGCAGCGGCGGCGAGGAGCAGCTCGCCGAACTGCGCCGCTGGCTGGCCGGCGAAGCCGTGCCCCACGGGCTGACCGTCGGACCGGAACTGCGCTGGGCCGGGCTGGCCCGGCTGGCTTCGCTCGGCGAGCTCGACGAGGCCCGGATCGCCGCCGAGGCGGCCCGCGAGCCGGGCAGCGAGGCCGAGTTCGGCGCCGCGCGGGCGCTGGCCGCGCGGCCCGGGGAGGAGGCCAAGGCCCGCGCCTGGGACGTCCTGTTCACGCCCGACGCCGCCTCCAACCGGATCCTGGAGGCCACCGCCCGCGGCTTCTGGGCCTCCGGCGCACCCGACCGGCAGGACGCGTACGCGCTGCGCTTCTTCGAGCGGATCGCCGGGGTCGCCGATCGCAGCGACACCGTCACCCGGCTGCTCGGCCAGACCCTCTACCCCGTCGCCCAGGCCACGCCCGAGGTGGTGGCGGCGGCGGAACGAGTCCTCGCGGACCCGGCGCTGACCCCGGCGCTGCGCCGGAACCTGGCCGACTCGACGGACGACCTGCGGCGGACGCGGGCGGTGCGCAGGGCCTTCGGCGGGGCGTGAGCGTTCAGGGGCCCGCCGTTCCCCGGGCCCCTGACGCCGCCTCCCGCCGCTCCCGGCGGCGTCCGCTCAGAAGGCGCCGCGGGCGGTGAGGGCGCGGGCGGTGGGGAGGGCGAAGGCGGAGGCGGTCCAGGTCTCGGGGGCGGCGGGGGCCGCGGTGGGGAGGGCGCCGGTGACGGTGAAGGCGTAGCTGCCGGGGCGCAGCGGGAGGTCGGCCGGGGTGGTGAAGCGGTAGACCAGGGTGTCGCGTTCCAGCGCGATGGTGACGACCGCGCCGGGGAGGTCGGTGGCGGGGGCGGTGCCCGGGAGCGCGGCGGGGCGGTTCAGCCGGAACTCGACCTGGAGGGCGGTCATCGCCTCGTCCAGGTCGAGCCGCAGGGTGTGCCGGGTGCCGGTCGGGCCGACCGGGTCGGTGCGGGCGGCGCCGTGCAGGGTGTGCGGGAGGGCAGCGGAGGCGCTCGGGGACGGCACGGGGGCCGAGGGGCCCGGGACCAGCGACACCGGCTGGGTGTGCGGCTCGGGGGCGGGCGGCGCGGCGGGCGAGGAGGCCGGGGCGGCACTCGGCGCGGCACCGGCCGGGGCGGCGCCGGTGGCCGGGCCCGGGACGGTGGGGGCGGCCGAGGTGACCTGGGCGGGGCGGACCGGGGGCGCGGCGGTGGTGGCCTCCGCCGGGCGGATGCCGCCGCCGGGCGTGCCGCCGCCGCTGCTCGGGGTCCGGCCCGGGGTCCTGGACGGGGCCGGGGTGGCGGTGGTGGTGCCGCCGGCCGTCGCCGGGGCGGCCTGCACGGTGGCGCCCGGGGCGGGAGGGGTGGCGCCCTCGGTGGGTGTGGCGTCGGGGCTGGGGACGGGCGGCCCGCCGACCGTCACGCCGACCCGGCGGCCGACCTGCTGCTGCTCGTTCAGCAGCCAGGTGGTGGCCAGGCTGATGCCGACCACCGTGGACATCGCCATCGCCGCGCCGGAGAAGCGGATGGTGGGCAGCCGCAGCCGCCCGCCGAAGGGCCCGGGCCGGCCGTGCCGTCCCGAACGGCCCGCGGTGACGGGCCTGGAGTGCTCGCGGAGCGCCACCGGGCTCCCCTTCCTGGTACAGGACCGCACGCGACGCCGCACCCCGTGCGCGGCCCGGACGGGCCCGGACGAACGGGGCGGGAGGGACGAGACTACCAGCGGTCTGACGGGCCGCCAGATCCCGGGTGAAACCCGACGGCCAAATCGAGTCCCTTGCCGCGCGGGTGAGTTGGCGCGGGGCGGCGGGCACCGGCGGTGGCCTGAACCGGCCGCCGCGATCGTCGTGCAACCCCCTGCAACCGTTGCGGGCGGCCGCGCACCGGAGCACGCTGGAGCGGTACCCAGCCGCCTCGGAGAGATCGTCATGCCGTGCGACCCGCCGTCAGCCCCTTCCGACCAGCCGATCGCCGCCACCCCCACGGGCGGCGACCGGAGGAGCACCACCGTGCCCCCCGCGGTGGTGGAGGAGGTGCTGGCGCTGCGGATCGCCCTGGACCAGGACCTGGTCGGTGAGGTGAGCACCCGGTTCCGGTACACGGCGGCCGCGCCGCACGAGGTGCGCCTGACCTTCCACCTGGGACGGTCCGACGAGGCGGACTGGGTCTTCTCCCGCGACCTGCTGCGGGACGGGCTGGAGTCGCTCAGCGGCCAGGGCGACATCAAGCTGTGGCCCGCGCACTGCCCCTGCCACGGCGCGACCCTGCACCTGGCGCTGGAGTCCCCGTACGGCAGCGCCCTGCTGGAGGCGTCCCGCCCGCAGGTGGAAGCCTGGCTGGAACGCACCTACGCCGTGGTGCCGGACGGCAGCGCCGCCGAACTGCTGCCCAGCGACGAGGAGTTGGCCGAACTGCTGGCCGACGGCTGAGCGCCGCCGCCCCGGCCGGGCAGCCGCAGCAGGCCGCGCACCAAGTCCGCCCGCAGCAGCCGCACGGCCGGCGAGTCCGAGCCGGGCAGCAGGTCGTACGGGTCGTCCGGCCCGAGCACGGCGGCCTCGGCGCAGGACGCCAGCCGGTACGGCCTGGCCTCCAGCAGGGCGCCCAGGTGCCTGCGCAGCCGGGAGAGTTCGGCGCGGACGGTGACGGTGCGGGCCGGGTCGGCGAACAGCGCCTCGGCGAGCTGCGCGGCGCTCAGGCCGTCCCGGTGCAGGGCCAGCAGCAGGAGCAGCTCGGCGTGCCGGGGGCTCGGCGAGTGCGACCAGGCGCCCGCGCTGCCGCGCACCCGCAGCTCGGGGCGGTCGGGGCGGCGCAGGTCCAGCTCCAGGGCGGCGGACTCGGCCTGTTCGGCGAGCTCGGCCGGACGCGGTGCGGCCGGGCGCACCAGCCAGCCGTCGGCCAGCGGCTCCACCGCGCACTCGCCCAGCGTCGGCACCCAGTGCACCCCGCCGGCGCCCCAGCTGTCCTGCGGCAGCGCGAGCCGGGGCGGGCCGGGCACGCCGGTCGCGGCCGCCGTCCAGCCCGCGCCGTCCACCACCAGCGCCGGGCCGCCGAAGCGGGCCAGCAGCGGCACCGCGACCGTCCGCAGCCGGTGCAGCGCCTCCAGGTGGCCGGCCCGCAGCTCGGTCTCGGCGAGCCGGGCGGCGGTCAGCGTGAGCTGCCGCAGGTACGGGTGGCTGTCGGTGGCCGGGCTGCTCAGGTTGACCACGCCCGCCAGCCGGCCGGTGCGCGGATCGCGGATCGGGACGGCCGCGCAGGTCCAGCCGTGGTGGCTGCGCAGGTAGTGCTCGACGGAGTGCACGGTGCTGGCGCGGGCGGTGCGGGCGGCCAGGCCGATGCCGTTGGTGCCGACCGCGTCCTCCGACCAGAGCGCGCCCGGCTCGAAGCCGAGCGCGTCGGCGTCCCGCTTCAGCCGGGCCTCGCCGTCCCGCCACAGCAGCCGGGCCTTCGGGTCGGACACCGCGAGCACCACCGGCGAGGTGTCGCCCGGCGGGAACAGCGTGGAGCGCAGCACCGGCAGCACCTGCTCCAGGCCGGTGGCCCGGCGGAGCTCCTCCAGCTCCCCGAGGGGCAGCCGGGGCGCCGACCGGGCGCGATCCGGGTCCAGCCCGAGGCGGCGCAGGCGCTCCCAGGAGTCCCCGATCTCCGGCCGCAGGGCGGTCGGCCCCGCGGGCTCCGCCAGTTCGGGCCGGACATACCGACCGGTCGGTCGGGAGAGGGGTGGGCCGCCGCCGATCCGCCGCATGCGGTCCCCTCCCTCTTCTCGGTCCGGCTGACAGCGTACGGGGGTTCGACGGGGACACGCCGGGACGGCGAAAAGAGTCGTCCGCGTTCCGGAACATGATGCAGACTGGTCGGTTTCCCGCCTGCGGAGGACCGGTATGCGGGGGCTCGGGGAACGGCGGGGCCGCGCGTGCGCCGCGCTCAGCGGGGGGAGTCGTCCTGGGCGGTTTCGACGGCCCGGTGGAAGTCGTGGCCGGCCTCGGCGGTGGCGCAGGTGGTGGCGGTGAGGCAGCCGGCCAGGGCGATGGCGGCCAGGGTGCGCAGGGCGCGGTGGGGCGGGCGGGGCGGGGCGGGGCGGCCAGCAGGGCGCGGACGCGGCGGGGACGGGCCCGGCGGTGGCGGCCAGCCGGGGGCGGGCCGCGGGCGGGGTGCGGGCGGTGGCGAGGGCGGCGCGGCCGATCGCGCGGGCGGTCAGGGCGCGGTCGCCGACCGCGGCGGCGGCGCACTCGTCGGCCCAGCGCTCCAGGTGGTAGCCGAGGGCCGGGCGCAGCGGCCGCAGCGCGGGGTGGCAGGCGGCGGCGTACTCCGCGGCGGCCAGCAGGAGGTGGTGGCGGCCGGTCAGGTGGGCGCGTTCGTGGGCGAGCAGGGCGGCGCGTTCGGGGCCGGTGAGGGCGGCGAGCATGCCGGTGGTGGCGACGATCCGGGGCGGGCGGCCGGGCAGGGCGTACGCGTCGGCCCGGTCGTCGGTGAGGACGGTGAGGACGGGGCGGCCGGCCCCGGGCGGCGGACCGGGGCGCGCCGGCCGGCCGGGGCGTCGCCGGTGGCGGTGCGGGCGCGGCGCAGGTCGGCGTACTGGTGGCGGGCGGTGCGGGCGGCCAGCAGGGCGGCGGCGAGCAGGGCGGTCGCGGCGAGGGCGGCGGCGGGCACCCACTCCGGGCCGGAGAGTTCGCCGGGGTGCCGGTGCGCGGGGGAGAGGTGGGCCAGTGCGGCGCCGTAGGGCAGGTGCAGCAGGCCGGTGACGGTGAGCAGGCCGAGCGAGGCCAGGGTGGCGGCCCCGAGGGCGACGGCGGTGGCGGCCAGGGTGAGGGCGGCGGCGCGCGGGGCGAGCTGTTCGGCGAGCCGGCGGGCGAGCGGGGCGGCCAGCAGCGGCAGCAGCAGCGGGGCCCAGACGGCGATCGTCACGGCTGCTCCCCGAGCAGGTCGCGCAGCAGGCGCTCGTCCTCGTCGGAGAGGTCGGAGACGAAGCGGGCCAGCACGGTGGAGCGGTCGCGGCCACGGTCGAGTTCGGTGCGCATCCGGCGGGCGGCCAGGCCGTCGGCGTCCTGGACGGTCGGGGTGTAGGCGAAGGCCCGGCCCGCCTTGGTGCGGGAGAGGGTGCCCTTCTCGTGCAGCCTGGCCAGGATGGTGGCGACCGTGGTGCGGGCCAGGTCGGCGGCGATGGCGTGCTGGACCTGCTGCGGGGTGAGCGGTCCGGCGGCGGCCCAGAGGGCGGCCAGGACCTGGGCCTCCAGCTCCCCCGCGGGCCGACGGGCGGGCGTGTCCGTCATGTCGCGCGAACCTCCGGAATTCGTCTACAGTCCTGTCGACGTCTACACGAATGTAGACGTTGGGGCGCGTCCCCGCCTGGACGCCCCCCAACGTAACGGGAGGTCCGCCAGCCTTGCCCCTGACCCCGTCCCCCGGAGCCGCGCGTGAACCGTTCACCTCGCCCGTTCTGGTACATGTTGTCCCCGTGACCCCGAACGTTCATCCCCCCGCCCACCTGCTCGCCTACGACGGCAGCGGCATCGACGGCGGCCTCTACACCCGGGTCACCGGGTGGGCCGACTCCGCGCCGCACTGGCTCGACCAGCTCGTCAAGGAGTGGTCCGCGTTCGGCCTCGCGCTGTTCGCGCTGCTGATGCTGTGGGCCTGGTGGCGGGCCCGGGCCGCGGACTCGGCGGTGATGGCCCGGGTGCTGGCCTCGCCGCTGGTCGTGGTCGTCGCCTACCTGGTCAACTCGGTGCTCAAGTCGCTGGTCGAGGAGGTCCGGCCGTGCCAGCAGATCCCGGCCACGGTGCCGCTGGAGACCTGCCCGCCGCCCGGTGACTGGTCCTTCCCCAGCAACCACACGGTGGCCGCGTTCGCCGCCGCCACCGCGCTCTGGTACGCCGACCGCCGGATCGGCGGGATCGCGCTGCTCGCCGCCGTGCTGATGGGCGCCTCCCGGGTCTGGGTCGGCGCGCACTACCCGCACGACGTGCTGGTCGCCGCGCTGGTCGGCGTCCTGGTGGCGATCCCGCTCGCGCTGCTCGCCGGACGGGCCGCGCCGCTGGTCGACCGGCTGCGCACCGGGCCGCTCGGCCCCGTGCTGGGGGCCGGAACGGCCTGAGCAGACAGGGCGGACCGGCCTCTTGTGCGGCCGCGCCGGGCGGGGGGAGCATGTGAGCCGGGCAGGGGTGACTCCCCGCCCGGCTCGCTTTTTCCTGCAGCTCTGCGGAGGGACGCGCCATGCCGTACCGACTCGACGTCATCCAGGGGAACTGGCCCGCGGACGAGCTCGGGAAGGGGGTGGAGGGCCTGCTCGCGGACAGCACGGTGCTCAGCCTGGCCACCGCCGGCCCCGAGCGCGGACCGCACGCCAACCTGGCCTTCTACGCCTTCGACTCCGACCTGGTGCTGTACTTCTTCAGCGAGCGCTCCACCCGGCACAGCCGGCACCTGGCCGAGGAGGCCAGAGCCGCCGCCACCGTCCACCTGCCGCCGCCCGCGTTCGGCGAGCAGCTGCGCGGCATCCAGCTCACCGGCAGCGCGGGCGAGGCCTG
The DNA here is from genome assembly GCF_013364235.1 of Kitasatospora sp. NA04385. Classification (NCBI taxonomy): domain Bacteria; kingdom Bacillati; phylum Actinomycetota; class Actinomycetes; order Kitasatosporales; family Streptomycetaceae; genus Kitasatospora; species Kitasatospora sp. NA04385. The sequence continues at coordinate 5,866,476 of NZ_CP054919.1, forward strand.
GGGCCGGCAGGCCGAGGCGGCGCTGGAGGCGTACCGCGGCCGCTACCCGGGGTTCGCCGCCGACCCCGAGCTGGCCGACCAGCTCCTGAACGGCCGGGGCGCGGCCGCGCTGTACCGCTTCCAGGTGGAGGAGCTAACCGCCGTGGACGAGCCGCGGTTCGGGCGGCGCGAGTACCTGCACGCGCGCGTGCTGCGCTGAGGGACGGCTCCGACGGGCGCCGGGGCGGCCAGGTTGTATGGACAACTCTTGCGGGCGGTTCATGTCCGCGACGAGATCCGGACGACTGGCGGCCACCTCGGCGCCCGAGCCTGTCCGCATGAGAGTCATCGTCGTAGGAGCGGGCGTGCTGGGCACCATGCACGCCTGGCAGGCCGTCGAACGCGGCCACGAGGTCGTCCACCTGGAACGCGAGAGCGAGGCCCGCGGCGCCTCCGTCCGCAACTTCGGCCTGGTCTGGGTCAGCGGCCGCGCCGCCGGCCCGGAACTCGACACCGCGCTGCGCGCCCGCGAACTGTGGGAGGAGATCGGCGCCCGCGTCCCCCGCCTGGGGTTCCGCCCCAACGGCTCGCTCACCCTGGCCCGCACCGCCGCCGAACTCGCCGTCGCCGAAGCCGCGTCGAAGCTCCCCGACGCCGACCGCCGCGGCTACCGGCTGCTCGGCGCGGACGAGGTCCGCGCCCTCAACCCCGCACTGCGCGGCGAGTTCCTGGCCGGCCTGCACTGCGCCCGGGACGCCGCCGTCGAACCCCGCACCGCCCAGCCCGCGCTGCGCGCCGCGCTGGAGGCCACCGGCCGCTACACCTTCCTGCCCGGGCGCGAGGTCCGCGACCTGGTCGGCGCGCGCGCCGTCCGCGACGACCACGGGCAGCTGCACGAGGGCGACCTCGTCCTGCTCTGCACCGGCGCCTGGCTCGGCGGGCTGGTCCGCGAACTCGCCCCCGACCTGCCGGTGCGCCGGGTCCGCCTCCAGATGATGCAGACCGACCCGCTCGGCGAGCCGCTCACCACCTCCGTCGCCGACGGCGACTCCTTCCGCTACTACCCCGCCTTCGCCGGCCCCGAGCTGGACGCCCTGCGCGCCGGGCAGCCGCAGCCGGACGTCGCCGCCGAGCACAAGATGCAGCTGCTCATGGTCCAGCGCCGGGACGGCGGACTCACCGTCGGCGACACCCACGAGTACGACCAGCCCTTCGGCTTCGACGTGGTCGAGGACCCGTACGACCACCTCGCCGCCGTCGCCGGGAGCCTGCTCGGCCGCCCGCTGCCCCCGATCCGCCGCCGCTGGGCCGGCGTCTACGCCCAGTGCACCGACCCCGCGCTGGTCGTCCACCGGCAGCGGCTCACCGACGGCGCCTGGCTGGTGACCGGGCCGGGCGGCCGGGGGATGACCTGCTCGCCCGCGATCGCCGCGGACACGGCGGACGCCGCGGGGCTCTGAGCCCGACCCGACGCTGCCCGGCGGCACGGACCTTCCGGCGGGCTCCGGCCGTCAGCGGCTCGGACCCGCCGTTCCCCGGGCCCCCGGAGGGGCCCACGGATCACCTGAGGATGGACATGACCACGCACGATGTGACCCTGGTGGTGCTCGACATGGCCGGCACCACCGTCGCCGACGACGGGCTGGTGGAGCTGGCCTTCGCCGCGGCCGCGCGCTCGCAGGGGGTGGAGACCGGGAGCCCCGAGCACGCCGCGATGCTGGCGCACGTGCGGGCCACCATGGGCGAGTCGAAGATCTCGGTCTTCCGGCACCTGTTCGGCGAGGAGGACCGGGCGCAGGGGGCCAACCTGGTCTTCGAGGCCGCCTACGAGGGGCTGGTCGACCAGGGGCGCTGCGAGGCGCTGCCCGGGGCGGCCGAGGCCATCGCCGAACTGCGCGGCCAGGGACGGAAGGTGGCGCTCACCACCGGGTTCTCGCGCACCACGCAGGACCGGATCCTGGACGCGCTCGGCTGGCGGGACGTCGCCGACCTGACGCTCTGCCCGGCCGACGCCGGGCGCGGCCGCCCCTACCCCGACCTGGCGCTGACCGCGCTGCTGCGCACCCGGACCGACTCGGTGCGGCAGGTCGCGGTGGCCGGGGACACCGGCTACGACATGCTCACCGGCGTCCGGGCCGGGGCCGCGGTGGTGGCCGGCGTGCTGACCGGCGCGCACGACGAGGCCCGGCTGCGCACGGACGGCGCCACCCACGTGCTGGCCTCGGTGGCCGAACTGCCCGCCCTGCTGGCCGCCCTGCCGGCCGCCCGCTGACGGGAGGTCACCTCCCCGGCCCGGCCGTCGCGGCCCCGGCGACGCCCCGGGGCCGCGCGGTACTGGTCCGTGCGGCTTTTGCGTGCTTATCTGATGGCATGTTGCGGTCGCTGCGTTCGCTCGGAGTGCTCACCCTCGGCCTGACGCTGCTCACCGGCTGCGGCTCCTCCGGGAACGGCGGCAGCGCCCCGTCCGGCACCGCCGGGACGACCACCGGCAGCGCGGAGCCCGGCAGCCCGTCCCCGTCGCCCTCGCCCTCGCCGACACCGACGCCCAGCCCCACGCCGACCCCCGCCCCGACGCCCGCGCCGACCAGCGCCGCGCCGACCACCGGCCCGAGCGACGCCGAGCTCGCCGGACGGCGGATCGTCTACTCGTACCCCGGCACCACCGTCCCCGACACGCTGCTGCAGCGGGTCCGCGAGGGCCGGGTCGCCGGGGTGATCTTCTTCGCCGAGAACGTCGGCACCGACGCCACCGCGCTGCGCACCGCCGTCACCCGGCTGCGCGAGGCCGAGCAGCAGAGCCCCAGCCCGCGCCCGCTGCTGCTGATGACCGACCAGGAGGGCGGACTCGTCCGGCGGGTGCCCGGCGGGCCCGAGCAGTCCGCCAAGGACGTCGGCCGCTCCGCCGACCCGGGCGCCGCCGCCACCCGCACCGGCGGCGAGGCCGCCGCCGCGCTCGGCCAGTACGGCCTCAACCTCAACCTCGCGCCGGTCCTGGACGTCTACCGCACCCCCGGCGACTTCGCCGACTCCGCGCAGCGCTCCTACAGCACCGACCCCGCCGTGGTCGGCCGGCTCGGCTCCGCCTTCCTCAAGGCCCAGCAGGGCGCCGGGGTCGCCGCCACCGCCAAGCACTTCCCCGGCCTCGGCAGCGCGCCCACCGGCGCCAACACCGACGAGGAGCCCGTCACCCTGGACGTCTCGCTGAACCAGCTGCGCAGCGTGGACGAACGCCCCTACCGGGACGCGATCGCCGCCGGCGTCAAGCTGGTGATGTTCTCCTGGGCGGTCTACCCCGCGCTCGACCCCGGCACCCCCGCCGGGACGTCCGGCACGATCGTCCGCGACGAGCTGCGCGGCCGCCTGCACTACGAGGGCGTCACCATCACCGACGCGATCGAGGCCAAGGCCCTCGACCCGCTCGGCGGCACCCCCGCGCGCGCCCTGGCCGTCGCCCACGCGGGCGTCGACCTGCTGCTCTGCTCCGGCCGGGACGTCGCCCAGGGCGACGCGGCGGCCGGAGCGCTGGCCTCGGCGCTGGCCTCGGGACAGCTCGACCGGAAGGACTTCACCGCCTCCGCCCAGCGGGTCGACGCGCTGCGCGGCACGCTCAAGTAGCGGGCGGCCGTCAGAGCACCAGCGCCAGCAGCACCGCCGCCACGGCGACGAGCACCAGGGTGAGGCGGAACGCGGCCACGTGCGCGGGCCGTTGGGGGTGGAGGTCGGCCTCGGCGTGGTGCCGCCGGGCGGGCCGACGGCCGACCGGCGCGACCGGCGCGGGGCCGGCGGGCCGACGGTCGCGGGCGCCGGGGCCGCGGCGTCCTCCCGGTGCTCCGGCCAGTCGGGGTCGGTGCCGGTGGCCGCCGGTACAGGGCGGCCAGGCGGCGGCGGGCGGTCGGGGTCGGCGGCGGGCGGCGCGCCGGGTCGGGCCAGCGCAGCACGGCCAGGCGGCGGGCCGGGTCGCGGAAGCGCCGTTCGAAGGCGGCCAGTTCGAGGCCGGACAGCTCCTCGTCCAGGTAGTTCCAGCGCCCGCACTCGTCCAGCTGCCCGGTCCGCCGGTACGCGTCGGCGAGGCGGCGGCGGGCCACCAGGTCGGTCGGGTCGTTCGACAGCAGGCCGTGCAGCCGGCGCAGGGCCAGCGGCTCGCGGCCCTCCCGCAGGTCGGCCGCAGCTCTGACCAGGGTGGATTCGACGCTCACGGCCCCGGATTCTGCTGGTCCGCCCCGGCTGCGGTCAACCGGATTCGGGCAGGTCAGTGGGTGGAGCGGAGGTTGAGCAGCACCACGCCGGCGATCACCAGGGCGAGGCCGCACCACTGGAGGCGGCCCAGCGCCTCGCCGAAGAAGCACGCGCCGATCGTCGCGACGGCGGCGGTGCCCGCGCCCGACCAGAGCGCGTACGCGACCGAGACGGGTATGTGCTTGAGGGCCCGGCCGAGCAGGGCGAAGGAGAGCGCGTAGCCGACCGCGACGGCCAGGCTGGGCCACGGCCGGGAGAAGCCGTCGGTGAGCTTGAGCAGGCTGGTCGCGCAGACCTCGCTGGTGATCGCCAGGGCGAGCAGCAGGTACGGCATCAGCGGGCGGGGGAGAGCGCGGCGAGGAAGGGGAGGTCGGCGTCGGCCAGGCTGTCCAGCACGGTGGTGCCCTGCGCGGCGGGGATCGGGACGGCGGACGGCACCGCCAGCACCGGGCAGCCCGCGGCGCGGGCGGAGGCCACGCCGGTCGGGGTGTCCTCGACGGCGACGCAGACGGCCGGGGCCAGGCCCAGCCGGGCGGCGGCGGCCAGGTACGGGTCGGGGGCGGGCTTGGTGCGGGGGGTGTCCTCGGCGGCGAGGGTGGTGCTGAACCAGTGCGGGCCGATGGCGCGCAGCACCAGGTCGACCACCCGGCGCGGGGACGCCGAGACCAGGGCGGTCGGGACGTCCGCGTCGCGCAGCGCGGCCAGCAGCGCGAGGGCGCCGGGGCGGGGGACGATCTGCGAGGCGACCTTCGCGGCGAAGGTCTCGTTCAGGTGCTCCACCAGGTCGGCCTCCGGGCGCGCGGTGCGGCTGCTGCGGTGCAGGTGGGCGGCGGTGTGCTCGACGGCCCGGCCGAGGACGTCCGGGAGGTCGGCGTCGGTGAGCGTCAGGTCCAGCTCGGCGGCGAGTTCGGCCGCGGCCTGCCACCACAGGTGCTCGGTGTCGACCAGGGTGCCGTCCATGTCGAACAGGACGGCGGCGGGGCGGGGGGCTGCGGGCATGGCGGTACCTCTTACGTGGGGTCAGGGGCTCGGGGAACGACGAGTCCGTGCTGCTGCGGGTAGTAGACAGAACCGGAAGCCCGCGCGCGCAACGGCAGTGCGCCGTCAGCAGCATCGACCCGCCGTTCCCCGGGCCCCTGTCGGGGCCACTGCGCGGCGTTCAGGCCCGGTCGACCAGGACCGGGCGGTCGGGGAGGGTGAGGGCGGCGCGGGAGCCGAGGGGGAGGGCGGCGGCCGCCTCGGTGGGGAGGTCGGACTTGATCTCGGTGCCGTCGGGGAGGCGGACGGTGAGGCGGGTGACGGCGCCGAGGAAGGCGGCGGCGACGACCAGCGCGGGGCCGTCCTCGGCGGGCGCGAGCGCGACGTGCTCGGGGCGGACCAGGACGTGCAGTTCGCCGTCGGCGGGGAGGGCGCCGTCCACGGGGTGGCGGCGGCCGAGCACCTCGACCCCGCCGTCGGCGGTGCGCGAGCACGGGACGCGGCTCATCGTGCCGACGAACTCGGCGACGAACGCGGTGGCCGGCCGGGAGTACAACTCCGAAGGGGTGGCGCACTGTTCGAGGCGCCCGGCGCGCAGGACGGCGACCCGGTCGGCCATCGAGAGGGCCTCCTCCTGGTCGTGCGTGACGAACAGGGTGGTGATGCCGAGCTCCTGCTGGAGGCGGCGGATCTCCTCGCGCAGTGACAGGCGGACCTTGGCGTCCAGGGCGGAGAGCGGCTCGTCGAGCAGCAGCACGCGCGGCTGCAGGGCGAGCGCGCGGGCGAGCGCGATGCGCTGCTGCTGGCCGCCGGACATCTGGTGCGGGTAGTGCGCGGCGCGCTGCGGGAGGCCGACGAGTTCCAGCAACTCCTGGGCGCGGCGCAGCCGTTCGGCCTTGCCGACGCCGCGCATCCGCAGCCCGAAGGCGACGTTGTCGGCGGCGGTCAGGTGCGGGAAGAGGCTGTAGGACTGGAACACCATGCCGGCGTCGCGCCGGTGGGCCGGGATGCGGGTGATGTCCTCGCCGTCGACCAGCACCTCGCCGGAGTCGTGGGTCTCGAAGCCGGCCAGGACGCGCAGCGCGGTGGTCTTGCCGCAGCCGGACGGGCCGAGCAGGGCGAGCAGTTCGCCGGGGCGGACGGTCAGGTCGAGGCCGTCCAGGGCGGTGGTGGTGCCGAACGTCCGCCGCAGCGAACGGAATTCGACGGTGGCGCTGCCGGTGGCGGCGTCCTGGGCGAGGGGGGCGGTGGCGGTGCTCATGGGTGGCGGTCTCCGGAACGTCTCAGGAGGTGGCGGCGGTCTGGTGGCGGCGCTCGCGGCCGGCGGCGGCCAGCAGGAGCAGCAGCACCCAGGTGATCAGCAGGCTGAGCACGGACACCGCGACGGACATCTGGCCCCGGCTGTTGCCGACCGAGTAGATCCACACCGCGAAGGGCTGGTAGCCGAGGATCGAGGCGGTGGTGAACTCGCCCAGGACCAGGGCCAGGGTGAGGAAGGCGGCGTTCAGCAGCGCGCCGCGCAGGTTCGGCACGATCACCGAGAGGACGGCCCGCGGCCAGCCCGCGCCGCAGTTGCGGGCGGCCTCGACCAGGGTGCGCACGTCCACGGCGCGCAGCCCGGAGTCCAGGGCGCGGTAGGCGAGCGGCAGGGCCATCAGGACGTACGCGACGACCAGGACGAGCGGGAACTCGGGCTGCTGGACGAAGACGAAGGTCTGGAAGAACGGGGTGTCCATCAGGTAGTCCGGGCCCCAGCGCAGCACGCCGATCAGGCCGGCGGTCAGCGCGACCGGCGGCACCACCAGCGGCAGGGTGCAGACCACTTCGAGCACCGGGCGCAGCTTCGGCGCGCCGATCCGGACCGCGATCATCGCGGGCACCAGCAGGAGCAGCAGCACCACGACGGTGACGGCGGCCAGTTCCAGGGTGAGGACCAGGCTGTCGGTGAAGCCGGGGGCGGAGAGCAGCCCGGTGTAGGCGTCGAAGGAGATGCCGTCGGTGTCGTCGATCGAGAACCAGACCGAGGCGGCCATCGGGACCAGGAAGTACAGGCCGGCCGGCAGCAGGACCGCCCACCGCCAGGGCCGGGGGCGGGGGTTCAGCTGAGCCATCGGGCACTCCGGCGCTGGAGGGGCAGGTAGACGGCCATCACCAGGACGGCGACGACGATCATGTCGAGGCTGAGCGCCAGCGCCAGGTTGCCCTGGCCGACCAGCACGTTGCCGGAGAGCGCGTCGGCGATCTGGCGGCTGATCAGCGGGACGGTCGCGCCGACCATGGCGGCGGCGGTGGCGTACGCGGCGAACGCCGAGCCGAACAGCAGCACGAAGCCGCCGAGCAGCGAGGGGAACAGGATCGGCAGCGCGACGTGCCGCCAGTACTGCAGCGTGGTGGCCCGGTTGTTGCGGGCGGCCTCGCGCCACTGCAGGCGCAGGCCCTCCAGCGCGGGGGTGATGGTGAGCACCATCAGCGGCACCAGGAAGTACAGGTAGGTGACGGCCAGGCCGGTGAAGCTGTACAGCGACCAGCCGTGGTCGGTCAGGTGGAACATCTTCGTCACCTCGCCCGCGTTGCCGAGGGTGGCGACGAAGGCGAACGCCAGCGGCAGGCCGCCGAAGTTGGCGAGCACGCCGGAGGCGGTCAGCACCGCCTCGCGCAGCAGCCGGAACCGGGAGGTCAGCACGGCCTGGGCGATCGGGACGCCGAGCACAGTGCCGATCAGCGCGGTCAGCGCGGACAGCTTCACGCTGGAGACCAGCGCCGTCCAGTACGCGCCCTGCACCGAGTCGGTCAGGTTGGCGGTGGTGAAGGAGCCGGCGCCGCTCTCCGCGTCGCTGGAGACGGTGAACGCCCCGGTGACGATGGCGACGGCGGGCAGGCCGAAGCCGACCAGGAAGAAGGCCAGCAGCGGCACGGCGGCCAGCCAGGCGCGGCCGCGCGGGCGGCGCCGGGCGGGGCGGGCGGTGGGGGAGGCGGGGGCGGCGCCGACGGCGCCCGGGCCGCCGCTGGGGTCAGCGGCGGCCGGGGCCGGCACCGGGGTGGGGGCCGTGGTCATGTCGGTGATCAGCCCGCGATGGCCTTGGCCCAGTTGTCCGTCAGGACCTTCTTGGCCGCGTCGACCTGCTCCGAGCTGGGGAAGTCGGTGAACGGCTTCTCGACGGCGGGCAGCTTGGCCGCGGCGGTGGCGTCCAGGGTGCCGTCCGTCTTCATCGCGTCGAACAGCGCCGGGGTGGCGTAACCGCCGAGGAAGCCGTTCTGGCCCTCGGCCGAGTACAGGTACTCCATCCACAGGCGGGCGGCCGCCGGGTGCGGGGCGTCCTTGTTGATGGCCTGGTTGTAGTACTGGGCGTAGGAGCCGTCGGAGGGGACGGCGACCTGCCAGTCGATGCCCTTGCCCTTGAACTCGTCGGTGTAGCCCGCGTTCAGGTACGACCAGTCGATCGAGATCGGGGTCTCGCCCTTCTCGATGGTGGCCGGGGTGGACTCGACCGGGTTGAAGTTGCCGGACTGCTTCAGCTTGGCGAAGAAGTCGATGCCGGGCTGGATGTCGTCCAGCGAGCCGCCGTTGGCCAGCGCGGCCGCGTACACGCCGCCGAACGCCGAACCGGACTTGGTCGGGTTGCCGTTCAGCGCGACCTGGCCCTTGTACTCGGGCTTGAGCAGGTCGGCGAAGGTCTTCGGGCAGACGGCGACCTTCTTGGCGTCGCAGCCGATCGAGACGTAGCCGCCGTAGTCGTTGACCCGCAGGCCGCCCGCGTCCTTCATGGACGCGGGGATCTTGTCGAAGGAGGCCACCTTGTACGGGGCGAGCAGGCCCTCCTTGGCGGCGGAGAGCGCGAACGCCGAACCCAGGTCGAGGGTGTCGGGGGCGCGGTCCTGGCCCTTGCGGGACTTGACCGCGTTGATCTCGTCCTGGCTGGAGCCGTCCGGGTTCTCGTCCTCGATCTCGATGCCGTACTTCGCCTTGAAGTCGTCCATCAGCTTGCCGTAGTTGGCCCAGTCGCGCGGGAGGGTGATGACGTGCAGCTTGCCCTCCTTCTTCGCGGCGGCCACCAGGCCGTCCAGGCCGCCGAAGTCGGCCAGCGAGGTCGCGGTCTTCGCGTTCACCGTGCCGCCGCCGGCCTTGGCGGCCTCACCGGACGAGGCGGACGAGCCGGCGGAGCCGCAGGCGGAGAGGGAGAGCGCGGCAGCGGTCAGCACGGCCGCGAGGGCGGCGGCGCGGTGGCGGTGCACGGTCACGGGAGGGTCTCCTGGAGGAAGTGGAACGGCAGAGATCACAGGCGTGTTCGGGGTGCGGCGCGGCCGGTTGTCCGGCCAAGTTGGCCAGCCAACTTCCGGCACCAGGAGCAAGTACGCCCGAGAGCGGTGACGGGAAGGTGAACGGACGGCCCAAGGCGGGGGTCGGCTGCGGGAACGGTCGCGCCCGGGTCCGGAGCCCCCGTCGGCAGCGGCTACAGTCGGCGGTGTACGCGCGGTCACGCGCAGCACACAGCCCAATCTCCTGACCAGCCAAGGGAACTCGACGCACGTGGCACTCGACCAGGACCGCGCCGCCGGCTCGCTCTACCGCAAGGTGGCCGCCGACCTGCGCGAAGCCATCACCTCCGGCTCGTTCGGCGAGGCCGGGCGGCTGCCGGCGGAGGGCGCCCTCGCCGAGCAGTACGGCGTCTCCCGCGGCACCGTCCGCCAGGCGCTCGCCATGCTGCGCGCCGACGGACTGGTCACCTCCCGCCGCGGCACCCGCCGGGTCGTCCTCGGCAGCGCCCGCGTCCAGTCCTTCTCCGAGCTGCTCTCCTTCACCCACTGGGCCCGCTCGATGGGCGAGGAGCCCGGCGGCCGGCTCGAATCGCTGATCCGCCGCCCCGCCGACGCCGCCGAACGCGAGCAGCTGCGCCTGGAACCCGGCACCGAGGTCTACGTGACGCTGCGGCTGCGCACCCTCTCCGGCACCCCCGTGATGGTCGAGCGCACCGTCTACCCGCCCCGGGTCGGCGAGTTGGTCGCCCAGCTGCCGCCCGACGTGGTCTCGCACACCGAACCCCTGCGCGAGCACGGCATCCTGTTCACCGACGCCGACCACACCATCGACGTGGTCGCCGCCAACGCCGACGACGCCCGCCTGCTCTCCTGCCGCCGCGGCAGCCCCCTGCTGCGCGAGAAGCGCCGCACCACCGACCCCACCGGCACCCCCGTCGAGTGGTCCCAGGACCGCTACCTGCCCGGCACCGTCGCCTTCTCCATCCACAACTCGCTGGCCTCCTCGGCCCTCTCCCGGCACGCCCGCGACGAGGACTGACGGCTGTCACGGGAGGGGGCCGGTGCCGCCGGGGCCGTCCGGCGGCGACAATCGCCGGATGAGTGACATCACGCGGATCGACCCGGCGGAACTCCACCCCACCTCCGGCTACGCGCACATCACCGTGGTGGAGGCCGGGCGCACCGCCCACCTGGCCGGGCAGTGCCCGCTGGACGCGGAGGAGAAGCTGGTCGGCGCGGGAGACCTCGACGCCCAGATCGACCAGGTGGTGGCCAACGCGATGACGGCGCTGGCCGCGATCGGCGCCGGGCCCGAGCGGGTGGTGCGGTCGGTGATCTACGTGGTCGACGACCGCAGCGCGGTGCTCTCCGCCGCCTGGGACCGGCTGACCGCCTCCCCGCTCGGCCCGGCCTTCCGCACCGCCTCCACCCTGATCGGCGTCGCCGCCCTCGGCTACACCGGCCAACTGGTCGAGATCGACCTGACGGCGGCGCTGCCGGGCTGACTCCGCGTCAGCACCACGTCCGTCCAGCGCTGCAGTTGGGCGAGCAGGGGGCAGAGCCGACGGATGCCGCCCGGCACGGCGGACAGCAGCAGGACGGCGGGCAAGCAGGCCGCCGTCACCATGACGACCGGCAGCAGGGCCAGCGCGACGATGGCCGGGCGCTGGCAGACCGCCAGGGCCCGGATCACTCCGGTGAACATCAATGTGCCTTTCACTGCGGCGGGTTGAGGGTTTCTCCTACCCTTCATGACAGGCCGTTGGTTGCACCAGGCGCAACGGATTGCCAGTTTCCGGCAACGGCCGGAAGGGTGCTTCCGTGACGCTGGAGCCGTTGGGCGCGGAGCCCGAGGTGGCGGCTTTCACCGCCTTCCTGGGGCAGCTGTTCCAGGCCATGGAACTCTCGCTCACCCGCTATGCCGCCCGCTGCAACCGCGACAAGGGGAGCGTTTCCCGTTATCTGAGCGGGGCCCGGATCGCTCCCAAGGACTTCGTCGACGAACTGCTCCGGCAAGTCGCCGAGACCACCGGGCAGTCGGTCTCCCCGGACGTCCAGGAGCACGCCCACCGGCTGAGGATGGGGGCGTTGCGGGTGCGCAACGCTTCCCGGCACGAGGTCGAGGAGCTCCGGGAGCGGCTCGGGGCGGCCGAACGCGAACTCCAGCTCGCAGGCGTCAGGGAGCGGGCCCTGCTGCGTTCCCTGGAGGCCACCGAGGCGCAGGCCACGCAGGCCGAACAGCGCTACCGCCAACTGGAGGCCGATCGGGCCACCGCTCGTTACGAGGCCGCCCCCGCAGAGCTGGAACGCTGGTCGGAGACTGCCGAGACCGAATCTGCACGCGAGGAACTGCGTTCCCTGAAAACCGAGTTGGACCTGTTGCGAGCCGAACTCGTCCGAACCAGGGAGCTCCGCCACGATGCCGAGGAGCAGTGTCTGCGCCTGGAGGCCCGGCTGCTCGCTGCCGAAGCCGCTCTGGCCGCCCAGAAGGCCCGCCACGAAAGGGAGTTCACCTACCGGGGGGAGCTGGAGTCGCCGGGCGCGGTCCTCACGGGAGAGTTCGGCCGCAAGGTCGGCACCACGACGGACCTGGAGACCACCGCGGCTGAACTGTGCGAGGTGTTCGTACCGGGCTGGGCCGACGAGGCCACGGTCGACGTGCGGGCGGCCTTCATCGACGGCGACCCGCCCGAGGGCTGGACGCCGGACTCGGGCATGCTCTGGAGGCTCGGTGCGACGGCGGCGCTCGGCGACCGCACGGTGCGGGGCGCGGTGGCGGTGCCGCGCCTCCTCGCGGAGCGGGTCCTGGGCGAAGGACGGCCGGTACTGGAAACGTTCCCGGACCGGCCGGCGGGCAGCGAACCCGATTCTTCGGCGGTGGCGCTGCCGCTGTCCGTCAGGGGCGAGGTGTTCGGTGTGCTTCGACTGGTGCGGCTGAACGGTCGCACCCCCTACGGCCGGGCCGACGCGGAGTTGCTGTCCGTGCTGGCGGAGCGTGGAGCGCTGCTCCTGGACGTTGCCAGGATGCACATGGCGGAGGTCAGGCTGGCGAGGGCGCTCCAGCGATCGATGATCCCGGACCTCGTACCGGACCTGCCCGGGGTGCGGCTCGCGCACCGGTTCCGGCCCGGCCGGCAACGGGCCGGTGCCGGGGGCGACTGGTTCGACGCCGTTCCCCTGCGTGGCAACCGGGTGGCGCTGGTGGTCGGGGACGTGATGGGGCAGGGTCTGCACGCGGCCCAGGCGATGAGCCGGCTGCGCGCCGGAGTGCAGGCGTTCACCCTGCTGGAGGTGCCGCCGGGGCAGTTGCTGCGCCACCTGGACAACCTGGCCCAGCGGTTGGGCAGCGACCATCTGGCCACGTGCGTGTACGCGGTCTACGACCCGATCGAGCGCATGTGCGAAATCGCTTCGGCGGGCCACCTGCCGCCTGTGCTGCTGCACCACGACGGGAGGTCCGAGGAGATCGCGCTTCCGACCAATGCTCCGATCGGCGTGGGCGGCATACCGTTCACCTCCCGCACCATCGAGGTGCCCAAGGGCTCCTCGATGGTGCTGTGCACCGACAACCGGGTCGACTTGGCCGCCATCTGCCGGGAGGCGGTGGAGCCGGGCTGGAGCCCCGACCGGATCTGTGCGGCGGTGGAGCTGAGGGTGGCGGACCAGCGGGACGATCTCGCAGTACTGGTGGCCGGGTTCGACGGCATCCCCCAGGCGAAGGTGGCCCACCACACCCTCGCGCCGCGGGCGCGGGAGGTGTCGCGCATCCGGCGGTTGGTGCGGGAGCAGTTCACGGCGTGGGGCCTGGAGGCCGTTGCCGACATCGCCGAAGTGCTGGTGGGCGAACTGGTCACCGATGCCGTTGCGGTGGCGCAGGGCCCGGTCGGACTGAGGGTGCTGTGGACCGACCGCCTACTGGTGGAGGTCACCGACGACCACCGTGAACTGCCCGTCCTGGAAACGGTGGATCCGTTCGAGGAAGAGGGGGCCGGTCGGGGCCTGCTGCTCGTCAGCAGGCTCGCCGACCGGTGGGGAACCGAGCGCCGGACGGACGGCCGTACGGTCTGGTTCGAACTGCGGATCCGGGGCACCTAGCGCATCGACTTCAGCAGCAGCGGCCGGAATTCGGCGAAGGCGGGGATCTCGGCGGCCGGGTCCTTGGCGGCCTCGTCCCAGCGGCGGACGGCGACGGCGTCGGCGCCGAAGGGGTGGGCGGCGAAGGCGGCGGCCTCGTCCGGGGTCATCGGGCCGCCCTGGAGCGCCAGGGTGTGGACGGAGGCGGGGGAGAGCAGGTCGAGGTAGCCGGGCTCGGTGGCGCACAGGTAGCGCTTGGCGTCGACGTGCAGGCGGACCGGTTCGGTGACGGCGGGCGGGAAGTGCGGGGCGAGCCGGGCGGCGGCGGTCGCGCCGTGGCGGTTGTCGGTGCCGGCCATCAACTCCAGCCCGCTGCCCCGGAAGTGGCCGATGTCGTGCAGCAGGGCGGCGGCCACCAGCGCGGGCGGGGCGCCGGCGGCGCGGGCCAGGACGGCGGCCTGGAGCATGTGCGCGGCCAGGGTGACGGCCTCGCCGAGGTACTCGTCGGCGCCCTCGCCCTCGAACAGGGCCTCCAGTTCGTCCAGGGCGGCGGTGTTCCGGCGCAGCACGGCGAGGGTGGAGGAGAGCGCGTCGAGGTCGGCGTAGCAGCCCTGGAGGTGGCGGTGGCCGGTGCCGGGTTCGAAGGCGGTGCGGGCGTGCAGCAGGCGGGTGTTGTCGAAGAGCAGGCAGTCGCCGGGGGCCAGCCGGAAGTCCAGCCGCAGCTCCGGGCGCAGGGTGATCGCGGCGAAGCGGCGGTACGCGGCGTAGAAGGCGTCCGGTCCGGCGGGGGCCGGCACGGACAGCGCGGCGGTGTCGGTGGAGCGGTTGTTGAACCGCACCTCGCGGATCGCGCCGCGCGGGTCCAGCCCGATCAGCGGCTTCTCGGCGGACAGTTCGGCGCCCCGGTCGCGGTAGCGGAACGGCACCGGCGTGCGGGTGAGCAGCTCGAACGCGGCCGGGTCCTCGTCCCGCAGCAGCGCGGCGGCGCGGAAGCCGTCGACCAGCCCGGAGTCGCCGCCCTCGGCGTCGTTGCGCAGGCAGTGCAGCAGTTGCAGGGTGGGCACCGGGTCCCGGTACGGGTTGTCGGTGTGCGGGGCGATGGCCCGGTCGGTGAAGGCCAGGTTCGCCGGGTCGGGCTCCACCCGGACGTCGAACAGCTCGCCGTAGTTGGTCTCCCGGACGTACCCGAAGCTCCGGGCCACGGCCAGCACCCGCCCCTCCTCGGCCGGGACGCCGCGCAGCAGCGCGAAGCCGCAGCAGCGGACGGCGGCCAGCACCGCGATCCGCTCCTCCGGGTCGGCCAGGTAGGCGGCCCAGTCGGCCTCGGGCAGGCCGCGGGCGAAGTCGGCGGCCTCCCACAGCCGCTTGGCGGGCTCGGTGCGCTCGTCGGGCCCGGCGGGCGCGTCCCACCCGGCCGGGTAGTGCGAGCGGTGGCCGTCGGACCAGCGCACCGTCAGACCGGTGGCGTCCTCGACCGCCTCGACGGCGGCCAGGCCCTCCGGCAGGTCGCCGATCTGGAACAGCTTCTGCCCGCCGCGCGGGTCGCGGCACTCGGCGCAGGGGCAGTTGTCGCGCAGCCAGTACGGGTTCGGCACGGACATCGGGCGGCCTCCAGTCACACGGAAAGTTGTCCAGCCAACTTCGCGGACTGCTCAGCCAAGACCGCCCGGGCGTCCACGCGCCGCCCGCCCGGTGAACGGCGGGCCACCGGCGGCCGAACCCTGTCACCGGGGGCGGCTACCCTGCCCGGCATGACGCTCGACCTCCCCCGCGACCTGCCCGCCGCCCTCGCCGACCGCACCGCCGCCTGGCGGCTGATCGCCGAGGTCGCCGCCTTCTGGGGCACCCCGCTGGGCCCCGGCGACGGCCGCACCGACGCCGAACTCGACGCGGCCGAAGCCCGGCTGGGCCTGCGCCTGCCCGCCGCGCTGCGCGAGGCCCACCGGCTGCTCGGCAACCGCCCCGACCTCACCGGCAACCACGACACCCTGCTGCCGCCCGAGGAGCTGTACGTCGACCGGGAGCACCTGGTCTACCGGGTGGAGAACCAGGGCTGCGCCTACTGGGGCGTCCCGCTCGCCGCCCTCGGCCGGGCCGACCCGCCGACCGTCGCCTGGCCGAACCTCGCCCCGCCCACCGTGCCGGAGCCCGAACCGTGGACGGCCCGCCTCTCCGTCGAGATCCTGGCCGTCGTCCTCACCGAGCCGCTGTTCGACGAGGACGCGCACGTGGACGCGGGCGAGGCCGACCCGGCCGAGCTGGTCGGCTGGACCGAACTGCCGCGCCTGTACGAGGCCGGGATCGACACCCGCTTCTTCGCCCGCCCGGACGCCCTGCTGGCCGTGCAGGGCGACTCCTGGCTGGCCCTGCGGGCGGTGAGCCGGGAGGCGCTGGAGGCGCTGTGCGGGCAGATCCAGGTCTCCTGGCTCAGGAGCTGACGTCCCGTCGGACCTCCTGCTCCCAGGCCTCGGTGGCCGCCGCGACCGCCGCCGAGGCCGGGGCGCCGGTGGCCTGGGCCAGCAGCTCCAGGGCGGCGATCACCGTCTCCGGGTTGGCCGCCGGGCCGTAGTGGTTGAGGCGCAGCATGCTCGCGGCCAGGGCGCCGCCGGACTGGACCGGCAGCTGCGGGGCGCGCCGGCGCACCTCGGCGGCCAGCTCGGCCGCGTTCGTGCCCAGGGGGGTGCGCAGCGTGGTGGCGACCGGGGCGGCGTCCTCGGCGCGCCGCACGTACGGGGCGAGGGTGCCCAGGGCGAGCACGCCCGCCCGGGTCGCGGCGGCGGCGGCCCGGTGCCGGGCGATCACCGCGTCCAGCGTCTCGGCTGTGATCGCGGCCAGGCACTCCTCCAGCGCCAGCATCTCCAACTGGGCCGGAGCGTGCGGCAGCTGGGTCCGGCCGGCGTCCGTCCAGCGCTCCTTCCAGTCCAGCAGGGAGAGGTAGGAGCGGCGCGGCGCGGCCGGGTTCGCGGCGATCCGCTCCCAGGCCCGCCCGCTCACCGCCACCGCCGAGACGCCCGCCGGGCCGCCCATCGCCTTCTGCCCGCCGATCACGCACAGGTCGACGCCCCACGCGTCGGTGAGCAGCGGCTCGGCGGCCACCGAGGCCACCGCGTCCAGCATCAGCAGCGCGCCGTGCCGCCGCACCGCCTCGGCGATCTCCGCGACCGGGTTGGTGTTGCCGGTCGCCGCCTCGGCGTGCACCAGCGACACGAAGTCGATCCCCGGGTGCTCCTCCAGCGCCGCCGCGACCTGCTCCGCGCCCACCGCGGCGTCGTACGGCACCTCCAGGTCCACCACCTTCGCCCCGGCGGCGCGCAGCCAGCCGCCGAAGGTCTGCCCGTACGGGCCGGTGACCACGTTCAGCGCGGTGGAACCCGGGTGCACCGCGCCCTTGATCGCCGCCTCCAGCGGCAGCAGCGCCTCGCCCTGGGTGACGATCACGTCGTTGCGGGTGCGCAGCAGCGCCGCCACCCCGTCCTCGATCGCGGCGAACCGGTCGGCGGTCATCGGGGGGAGGTCGAGCAGCATGCGGGCGGGCCTTTCGGTGCGGCGGAGGGCCGCCGGAACGGGCCGGCGGGGCGGCGGGGCGCCGTCGGACAGTCTGCCGCAGATCGCCCCGCGGCCCGTGCGCGACGCCGAGTACAGTGCCAGGCATGACAGACCGTGCGGTGCTGCACATCAAGGGCCGGGTCCTGGTCGGCCCCGAGGAGGTCCGGGACGAACTCTGGGCCGTGGACGGGCGGGTGACCTTCGAACGGCCCGCCGCCGAGCCCGCCGCCACCCTCACCGGCTGGGCGCTGCCCGGCCTGGTCGACGCCCACTGCCACGTCGGCCTGGATGCGCACGGCGCCGTCGACCGCGCCACCGGCGAGAAGCAGGCGCTCACCGACCGGGACGCCGGCACCCTGCTGATCCGCGACGCCGGGTCCGCCGCCGACACCCGCTGGATCGACGACCGGGACGACCTCCCGAAGATCATCCGGGCCGGCCGGCACATCGCCCGCACCCGCCGCTACATCCGCAACTACGCCCACGAGATCGAACCCGGCGACCTCGCCGCGTACGTCGCCGCCGAGGCCCGGCGCGGCGACGGCTGGGTCAAGCTGGTCGGCGACTGGATCGACCGCGGCGTCGGCGACCTCACCGCCTGCTGGCCCGGCGACGCCCTGGCCGAGGCGATCGCCGCCGCCCACGCCGAGGGCGCCCGGGTCACCGCGCACTGCTTCGCCACCGAGTCGCTGCCCGACCTGCTGGCCGCCGGCATCGACTGCGTCGAACACGCCACCGGGCTCACCGAGGACCTCATCCCCGCCTTCGTCGAACGCGGCGTCGCGATCGTCCCCACCCTGGTCAACATCGCCACCTTCCCCGGGCTCGCCGACGGCGGCGAGGCCAGGTTCCCCGACTGGGCCGCCCACATGCGCCGGCTGCACGCCCGCCGCTACGACACCGTCGGCGCCGCGCACGACGCGGGCATCCCGATCTACGTCGGCACCGACGCGGGCGGCTCGCTCGCCCACGGCCTGGTCGCCGAGGAGGCGCTCGAACTCACCAGGGCCGGGCTCACCCCCCTCGAAGCGCTCGCCGCCGCCACCTGGTCCGCCCGTGCGTGGCTTGGCCGCCCCGGCCTCACCGAGGGCGCCCCCGCCGACCTCGTCGTCTACCGCTCCGACCCGCGCACCGACCTGCGCGTCCTGGCCGAGCCCGCGCACGTGGTGCTGAACGGGCGGGTGGTGTGACGGCCGGGCCCGGGGCCCTCGCGAACTCCGGTTGTCAGTGCGGCCGATAGGCTTCCGTCATGGCTGCTCGACCCTTGCACGAAGTAGTGGAACCCGGCTGGGCCCAGGCCCTGGAGCCGGTCGCCGGACAGATCGCCGCGATGGGCGACTTCCTCCGCGCCGAGATCGCCGCCGGGCGCTCCTACCTACCGCCCGGCCCGCAGATCCTGCGCGCCTTCCAGCAGCCGTTCGCGGACGTCCGGGTGCTGATCGTCGGCCAGGACCCGTACCCCACGCCCGGGCACGCCGTCGGGCTCAGCTTCTCCGTCGCGCCCGGCGTGCGGCCGCCGTACAGCCTGGAGAACATCTACCAGGAACTCGGCCGGGACCTCGGCCTCCCGATGCCGAGCAGCGGCGACCTGACCCCCTGGACGGAGCAGGGCGTGCTGCTGCTCAACCGCTCCCTCACCGTCCAGCCCCGCAACGCCGGCTCCCACCGCGACAAGGGCTGGGAGGCCGTCACCGACCAGGCGATCAAGGCGCTCGCCGCCCGCGGCGGCCCGCTCGTCGCGATCCTGTGGGGCCGCGACGCCCGGGAGCTGCGCCCGCTGCTCGGCCAGATCCCCAGCATCGAGTCCGCCCACCCGAGCCCGCGCTCCGCCGACCGCGGCTTCTTCGGCTCCCGGCCGTTCAGCCGGGCCAACGACCTGCTGACCCGGCAGGGCGGCCAGCCCGTCGACTGGCGCCTGCCCTAGCCCGGAGCCCGTTCGCCTCCAGGGGCCCGGGGCCCGTTCCCCGGGCCCCTGTTTCCGTCTCCCGACTCTGTTGCCCCGGTGCCGGAATGTTTCCGGAAATGGTCAATCCAGAACGTCAACCTCACCCGAAGGAGTGAAATGACGCTCTGTGTTGCTGGAGTGACGCACTGTTCGAAGAGACTGGCGGCAGTCGAGAGCGCGAGTCCCCTCCCCGTGCGGTGCGCCGGGTGAGGTCGCGGGCGCGCTCTGCCGTTCACCACGTGTGGGGGTTCCTGTCATGTCTGTTCTGCGTTCGGTCGCCGTGTCCGCCCTGGCGGTGTCCGCCCTCACGGTCGGTGTGCCGCTGGCACCCGCCTCCGCCGCCGACGCCCCCGGCGGGACGCCCGCGAAGCCCGGCAGGGCCAGCGCGGTGACGGCCGAACTCGCCCTGGACGTGACGCTGTTGAACACGGTGAACGTGCCGGTCGACGTGGCGCTGAACAAGGTGCAGTCGCCCGCCCAGCGGGACGGCGCGATGCTCACCGCCACGGTGGACGGGGTGGACGGCGGCCGGCCGGTGACGCTGGTGAAGGCCGAGGTGGGCCGGTCGGTCACCAAGGCCGACGACAAGCTGGCCGCCGCGTCCGTGAAGCTGGTGGACGCGGACGTGCACGTGCCCGGCCTGCCGCTGACCACGCTGCTCGGGCTGGAGGCGATGAGCGCCGAGGTGAGCTGCCCGGTGGACGGGCAGCCGACCGCGAACGTCACCGCGCCCGCCAAGCTCACGGTGCTCGGCAGGTCGGTGACGGTCGGCCTCAACTCGCCCACCCACGTGGACGTCCCGGCGGTCGGCTCGGTGGACGTCGAGTTCTCGAAGAAGACGGTGACCAGCAGCACGGCGGCGGCCTCCGCGCTGGAGGTGAAGGTCGCGCTGAACCCGCTGAACCTGAACGTGGCGAAGGTCAACGGCACGGTGACGGTCGCCTCGGTGTCCTGCGAGAAGCCGGTGGCGGCGGTCGTCCCGGCGGCGGCGGTCTCCTCGCCCGCGGCCCCGCCCTCGGCCTCCGTCCCGGCGTCGGCGTCGGCGTCCACCCAGAACCGGGCGGTGCCGAAGGCGGACGGGGAGGAACTGGCGTACACCGGCTCGTCCGGGACCACGGTGCTGGCCGCGGGCGGCGGGACGCTGCTGCTGGCCGGCGGCGCCGCGGTGTGGATGACGCGGCGGCGGCGCGCGGCGCACGCCCGGCACCGCTGACCGGCACCGCCGACCGGTCCCGCCGACCGGCGGCGGGGCGTCCGGCCCGGCGCCCGTAGTGCCGGTAGCGCCCGTCGCGCCCCTCGCGTCTCAGCGGTGCGCCCACATCCCGAGACGGGCACTGCCCGTGGGTGAGCGTGCCGCTGCGGACCGTTGGTTCACATGGGCGTTACATAGGAGGAACAACCGGGAAACGGCGGCTTGCGACGCTACGCGGGCACCCACCACCCAAGCAGTGAGGATCACCCGCGATGGCGATCAAGGCCGAGTACATCTGGATCGACGGCACCAAGCCGACCGCGAAGCTCCGTTCCAAGACCCGGGTGCTGCCGAACGCCGACAAGATCCCCACCTGGGGCTTCGACGGCTCGTCGACCAACCAGGCCGAGGGCCACGCCTCGGACCGCGTGCTGGAGCCGGTGAAGGTCGTCAAGGACCCGATCCGCGGTGGCGACAACATCCTGGTGCTGTGCGAGGTCTTCGAGACCAACGGTGAGGCGCACGTCACCAACACCCGCGCCCCGCTGCGCGAGGTCGCCGAGCGCTACGCCGGCCAGGAGGCGATCTTCGGCATCGAGCAGGAGTACACCTTCTTCAAGGGCTCCCGCCCGCTCGGCTTCCCGGAGGGCGGCTACCCGGCCCCGCAGGGCGGCTACTACTGCGGCGTGGGTGCCGAGGAGGTCTTCGGCCGCGAGATCGTCGAGCTGCACCTCGACCGCTGCATCGACGCCGGCCTGGCGATCTGCGGCATCAACGCCGAGGTCATGCCCGGCCAGTGGGAGTTCCAGATCGGCCCGGTCGACGCGCTGACCGTCTCGGACGACCTGTGGATCGCCCGCTACCTGCTCTACCGCACCTCCGAGGAGTTCGGCATCGACGCCACCCTCGACGCCAAGCCGGCGAGGGGCGACTGGAACGGCGCGGGTGCGCACACCAACTTCTCCACCAAGGCGATGCGCGAGGGCTACGACGCCATCATCACCGCCTGCGAGTCGCTCGGCGCCTCCCAGGAGAAGGTCCTGGAGCACGTCAACCAGTACGGTGACGACATCCAGTCCCGCCTGACCGGCAAGCACGAGACCGCCCCCTGGAACGTCTACTCCTACGGCGTGTCCAACCGCGGCGCCTCGGTCCGCATCCCGTGGCAGGTCGAGGTGGAGCAGAAGGGCTACATCGAGGACCGCCGCCCGAACGCGAACGTCGACCCGTACGTGGTCACCCGCCTGCTGATCAACACCTGCTGCGAGGCCCTGGAGAAGGCCGGCCAGGTCTGATCCGCCCGGTAAGCACCGCACGACGGCGCCCGCCGCCCCCGCGAGGGGGACGGCGGGCGCCGTCGTCGTGCCGGGGCCGTCTCAGGTCAGGACGAAGCCGTGGGTGCGGCCGACCGGGACGAAACCGCGCCGGGCGTACCACTGCCGGGGCCAGTCCTCGGCGTCGGCGACCAGGAAGCGCAGGCCGCCGGGGGCGGGGTCGGCGGCCAGCCGCAGCGCGGTGGCCAGGACGGCGTCGGCCAGGCCGCGGCGCTGGTGCTCCTCCGCGGTGGCCAGGTCCTCGATCTGGGCGGTGCCCGCGGCGTCCTGGTACAGGTCGGCCCAGGAACCGAACGCGCCGTCGGTGTCCCGGGCGGCCAGCGTCAGCACCCGCTCGGCGCCCGCCGCGCGGGCGGTGCGCCGGTTCACCAGCTGGGCGATCGAGTCGTCCGGCGCCCACGGCAGCCAGTGCCGCCACTGCCGCTCCAGGGCCGGGGCCAGCTCGTCCAGGGCGACCGGAGCGGCGCCGCCCCCGGCCGGCAGCGGCCCCCGGTGCACCATCACCACCTCGGTCTCGTGCCGGTACCCGGCGGCCGCCAGCCCCGGCGCGAGGGCCAGCGCGGACGCGTCGTCGAACACCGAGATCCGCCGGTGCCCCAGGTGCCCGAGCACCTCGTCGGCCAGCCCCACCACGTCGACCCCGCTCGGCGGCGCGTCCAGCAGCAGCTGGTTGTGCTCGTGCGAGTAGGCAAACTCCCCGCTCAGCACCCCGAACCCGCCCGGCACCTCCACCACCTCGGCGGCCTGCCGCCGGGCGAAGGCACGACGGAACTCCAGGGCCACCCGCAAGCTGTCCTCGACCATCCGGCCATCGTAGGCCGCCCGCTCCGCCCGCTTCGAGCGGTTTGTCGCACCGGCCCGCCGGCGGACGGAAAACCCGTTCGTGCCAAGGGCGTTGGGCTGGCTAGGATCCGGCCGCGCCGCCGGACGGCCCGGGGCGCGCGTACCTGACGGGTGGAAGAACGACCTTGCGACACCTGAAGGCGGTGATCGCGGCCGCCGCGGTCGCCCTGCTGCTGACCTCCTGCGTGCGGGCCCCCGCCGCACCGCCGAGCCGACTGCCCACCAACGAGACGCTCAGGGGGCAGGTGATCGCCTACGACACCGGGATCCGGCGCGCCGTGCTCGGCGAGCACCAGGGGGAGACCCCGGTCCGCAAAGTGATCACGAACGTGTGCGAGTACGGGGGCGAGGGCACCCGGCTCCGGGTCGAACTGGGGGTGGTCACCTCGCTGGTCTCCCGGGAGGCCGAGTGGAACAAGGAACTCGTCGCGGCGTTCCAGCGGAAGATGACGGAACTGGGCTTCGAGGCCCGGGACGACGACGAACCCGGTACCTGGGGGTACGACAACCCCGTGGACGACTTCGCCGTGGAACTGAGCGAGAGCAGCGATTCCAGCAAGACGCTCCAACTGCGCGTCTCCTCCCCCTGCGTCGAGGCGGACGGCAGCGCGCCGCCCCCCGCCGCCGCTTGAGCCTCGCCGGACGACCGGCCGCGGGGCGTCCTAGGCTGGGTCCATGGCTGACACCGTGCCCGGGGAGGGCGACTTCACCCCGCAGGAGCGGGAACGCGGGCGGGCGCTGCGGCGGGCCCGGCTGCCGTGGGCGCTGGGCGGGCAGCTGGCCTCGCTCGCGCTGAGCGCCGTCCTCGGGTTCACCGCCGCCGGGGCGGGCCTGGTCGGTGCGGTCGGCGGCTGGTTCGGCGGCGGCTGGGCGGCCGAGGTGCTGGCGGGCGCCGCGGCGCTGGTGCTGCTCGGACGGGCGGTGACGCTGCCGTTCGCGGCCCGGGTGCGGGCGGTCTCCGCCCGGTACGGCCTGGTCACCCAGGGCTGGGCCGGCTGGGCGGTGGACGTGCTGCGCGGCACCGCCGTCGCGCTCGCCCTGTTCCTGCCGCTCGCCCTGGCCCTGTACGCGCTGATCGGCCGCTCGCCCGGCCACTGGTGGGTGCCCGCCGCGGCCGGGGCCGCGCTGCTGACCGTCGCGCTGTCCTTCCTGCACCCGCTGGTCTTCGAGCCGCTGTTCAACCGCTTCACCCCGCTGCCGGAGGGCGAACTGCGCACCGCCCTGCTGGAGTCGGCCCGCCGCGACGGCATCGCGGTGCGCGACGTGCTGGTCGCCGACGCCTCCCGCCGCACCACCGCGCTGAACGCGTACGTCTCCGGGTTCGGCCCGTCCCGGCGGATCGTCGTCTACGACACGCTGCTGTCCACCGCCGAGCCGCGCGAGGTCGAACTCGTCGCCGCCCACGAACTCGGCCACGTCAAGCACCGGGACGTCGCCACCGGCACCGCGCTCGGCGCCCTCGGCGCGGCCCTGGTGGTGCCCGTCCTGGCCACGCTGCTCGCCTGGCGGCCACTGCTCGACGCGGCCGGTGCCGACGCCGTCCAGGACCCGCGCTCGCTGCCGCTGCTGGCCGCGCTCGCCGCCCTGCTCGGCGCGCTCAGCACCCCCGCCCAGTGCGCCGTCAGCCGCCGGATCGAAGCCCGCGCCGACCTGCACGCCCTCGAACTCACCGGCGACGCCGAGCAGTTCATCGCCATGCAGCGCCGCCTCGCGGTCGCCAACGTCGCCGACCCGTACCCGCCCCGCGCCGTCGAACTGCTGCTCGCCACCCACCCCGCCACCGGCCGCCGGATCGCCGCCGCCCGCCGCTGGCTCGCCGCCCAGGAGACCCAGTGAGCCGCCCGCTGCTGATGCTCGACGTCGACGGCCCGCTCGCCCCGTACGTCGGCCGCCCCTACCGCCGCCCCGAGGGCTACCTCACCCACCGCCTCCCGGTGCGCAGTTGGCGCGAGCGCCAACTGGCCTCCGGCATCCGCACCCCCAAGCCGCTGCGGGTCTGGCTGCACCCCGGCCACGGGCCCGCGCTGCTCGCCCTGCCCTACGACCTGATCTGGGCTACCACCTGGAAGGACGAGGCCAACGAGGACCTCGCCCCGCTCCTCGGCCTGCCCGAACTCCCTTACGTGGACTGGCCGTCCATGCACCACGGCGACCCGGACGGGCTGCACTGGAAGACCCGCCACCTGGTCGCCCGGGCCGCCGGGCGGCCGTTCGCCTGGGTCGACGACGAGATCGGGCCGCAGGACACCGCCTGGATCGCCGCCCACCACCCGGCCCCCGCGCTCACCCTGGCCGTCGACCACCGCTGCGGCCTGCGGCCCGCGGACTTCGCCCTCCTGGCCGACTGGGCGGAGGAGAACGGCAGGTGAGGATCGCCGCCCTGCACCGCCACCCGGTCAAGTCCCTGCTCGGCGAGGAGACCGCCCGGGCCCGGATCGACGAGCACGGCCTCGACGGCGACCGCCGCCACGCCCTGCTCGACCTCACCGACGGCCGGATCGCCAGCGCCAAGGAGCCCCGCACCTGGCGCCGCCTGCTCACCCTGCGCGCGCAGCGCACCGACGGCGGCGTGCGGATCACCGGCCCGGACGGCGCCGAACTCGACGAGGCCGGGATCTCCGCGCTGCTCGGCCGGCCCGTCCGGCTGATCGGCGAACGGCCGCCCGGCGCGGTGCTGCACCGCTCGGTGCCCGAGCAGGTGCTCGCCGCCGGAGTGGACGCCGAAGTCGAGCACACCGTCCAGGAGTTCGGCGGGGCGGCGGCGCCCGGCAGCTTCTTCGACTTCGCCCCGCTGCACCTGGTCACCACCGCGAGCCTGGCCGGCGCCCCCGCCGCCCGCTACCGCCCGAACCTGGTGGTCGACGGCGGCGCCGGGCCCTGGAACGAGAACGCCTGGATCGGCCGCGAACTCGCCGTCGGGCCCGAACTGCGCCTGCGCGTCATCGCCGCCACGCCCCGCTGCGCGATCCCCGCCCTGGCACACGGCGCCCTCGCCGCCGACCCGGAGGCGCTGCGCCGCCCCGCCCGGGACAACCGCGTCCGGCCGCTGCCCGGGATGCCCCCGCTCCCGTGCCTGGGCGCCTACGCGCAGGTGCTCACCCCCGGGACGGTCGAGGTCGGGGACGCGGTCACCCTGCACTGAGCGGGCGGGCCCGGAGCCGACGGACCGTCAGCCGGGCGGACCGTCAGCCGGGCGGTGGGGCGCGGGCGGCGGGAACCGGATGGCATGAACCGGACGACGGGGGGCAGCCGGACCGGTACCAGCCGTCCGGCGGGCCCGTCGGCGGGGCGATCGGTGAGGGGAGCGGGAGATGTCCACCTTCTGGTCCGTCCTGCTCGTCGTGGCGGCCATCGCGCTGGAGGTCCTCTCCAAGTGGAGCCGGTCCTCGTCCGCGAACGGCCTCTTCACCCGTCGCCGGGCCCGCCGCCGGGCCGCCGACCGGCGGACGGACGGGCCTCCGGCCGACGGACGGACGGGTGGGCCGGAACGTTCCGCTACGAAAGGACAGAGCCGATGAGCAGCGTCGTCACCTCCCCGCGCCGGGCCCTGCTGTGGCCGGTCTTCGTCTTCCTGGTCCTGTACGCCGCCTGGTTCGCCGTCTCGCTGGCCACCGGGCACTCGCTCGCCGCCGCGTTCTCCGCTCCGGCGCTCCTGCTCGCCCCGCTGATCGGCGTCCTCGTCGCCCGGTACTGCCTGCTGCGCCGCCGGGTGGTCAGCGCCCGGCTGCGGGGGGCAGCGCGGCCCGCAGCGCGCTGAGGAAGGCGTCGGTGGTGTCCGGGTCGCGGACGGCGATCCGGAGCCAGTCGGGGCCGAGACCGGGGAAGGTGTCGCCGCGCCGGACGGCGTAGCCGGCCTCGCGCAGCCGGGTGCGGACGGCCGCGGCGCCCGGGAGGCCGACCAGCACGAAGGACGCGGCGGGAGTGCCGTGGACGCCGACGCCGGGCAGCGCGGCCAGCCCGGCCAGCAGGTGGTCGCGGTGCGCGGCGGTGGTGCGCGGCGCGGTCGGCCTCGGCGAGGGCGGCCGGGGCGGAGCAGATCTCGGCGGCCGCCAGGGCGGGCGTGGAGACCGGCCAGAGCGGCTGCGCGGCGCCGAGCGCGGCGACCAGCGGGGCCGGGGCGAGCAGGTAGCCGACCCGCAGGCCGGCCAGGCCCCAGGTCTTGGTGAGGCTGCGCAGCACCACCACGTCGCCGGGCAGGTCGCGGACGGCGGCGAGGCTCTGGGTCTCGCCGGGGTCGGTGTCCATGAACGCCTCGTCGACGACCAGGGTGCGCCCGGGCCGGGCCAACTCGGCCAGCGCGGCGGCCGGGTGGAGGACGGAGGTGGGGTTGGTGGGGTTGCCGACCACCACCAGGTCGGCGTCCTCGGGCACCGCCCCGGGCGTGAGGCGAAAGCCCCGCTCCGGCGCGAGCAGGACGCGGTGGACGGGGTGCCCGGCGTCCCGCAGGGCCGCCTCGGGCTCGGTGAACTGGGGGTGCACCACGGTCGCCCGGCGCGGCCGCAGCACCCGGGCGAGCAGCACGAACGCCTCGGCCGCGCCCGCGGTGAGCAGCACCTCGCCGACCGGCCGGCCGTGCCGGGCGGCGACGGCGGCGCGGGCCGCGGCGGGGTCGGGGTAGGCGGCGAGGTCGGCGAGCGTCTCGGCGAGGCGGGTGCGCAGCCAGGCCGGCGGGGTGCCGGTGCGGACGTTCACGGCGAGGTCGACCAGCCCGGCGGAGCGCACTTCGGCGTCGCCGTGATGGCGCAGATCGGGCTGCTGGTTCACCTGTTGTCCTCCTGGGGGCGGTGCGGCGAGCGCCGCGGTGGCCGCGGCGGTGGCGGTGCGCGGGGCGAGCAGGCGTGCGCCCGGCCCGGCCGAGGCGAGCGCGGCGGCCTCGGCGACGCTGGGGGTGCCGACCGCGGCGGCGACCCGGGCGGAGCCGCCCGCCCCCGGGACGGCGGCCAGCACGGCGGCCGGGTGGCCGGTCAGCGGGACGCCCAACTCCCGTGCCAGCGCGCGCAGTCCGGGTTCGAACAGCTTGCTGTCCAGGGTGGCGACACGGGCCACGGCGGTGCGGTCGAGGCCGAGGGCGGCGAGGGCCGCGTCGGCGGTGCGCAGCAGTTCGGCGGCGGGGGTGCCGCGCCGCAGTCCGAGGCCGAGCACCAGGCGGGGGGCGCAGGCCGGGGTGCGGGGTGCGCCGTCCGTCACGCCCGGCCCTCCCTGTCCGCTGTGCCCGTGCGGGCCCGCGCCGCCGGGCCGTGGGAATCCCACCATGTCGGTCCGAGCAGGGTCAATCGGGACAGGTGTGAGAAGCGTCGCCCGGCTGGCCGAAAAGCGCCGACCGGCCGAAGTTGCACAGCCAACCGTTCGCTTGTTCTTCATGTCGTCCGGCATTCGGCGGTCACGGGGCCGGCCCTAGCGTTTCCGGCGCTCCAACACCCCTGTCCCGCACCACCCCCGCCCGGGAGGACGTCCAGACATGTCCGCTCAGCCCAGCAGCCGCACCAAGCGCCGACTGACCGCGATCGGCAGCGCCGTCGCCCTGACCGCCGCCTCGCTCGGCCTGTGGGCCGCCAGTGGCTCCACCGCGCAGGCCGCCGGCCTGCCCGCCCCCGACCACGTGATCGTCGTGGTGATGGAGAACCACGCCTACAGCCAGGTCATCGGCAGCTCCAGCGCCCCGTACCTGAACAACACGCTGAAGGCGGGCGGCGCCACCCTGACCCAGTCCTACGGCCTGACCCACCCGTCGGAGCCGAACTACTACATGCTGTTCTCCGGCTCCAACCAGGGCCGCACCGACGACAGCTGTGTGGGCGTCGGCTCGATGACGGCCCCGAACCTGGCCTCCGAGCTGATCGCCGCGGGCAAGAGCTGGGGCTCGTACAACGAGGGCCTGCCCAGCCAGGGCTCCACCACCTGCTCCAACTCCAGCGGCAAGTACGCGCAGAAGCACAACCCGTGGTTCGGCTTCTCCAACGTGCCGACCAACACCGCGTACACCTTCGCCCAGTTCCCGACCGACTACACCACGCTGCCGAAGGTGTCCTTCGTGGTGCCGAACCTGTGCAGCGACATGCACGACTGCTCGGTCTCCACCGGCGACACCTGGATCAAGAACAACCTGGGCGCCTACGCGACCTGGGCGAAGACCCACAACAGCCTGCTGATCGTCACCTTCGACGAGGACAACAGCCTCTCCGGCAACCGGATCCCGACCCTCGTCTACGGCCAGCACGTCACCCCGGGCTCCAGCAGCGCCACCACCTACAACCACTACAACGTGCTGCGCACCCTGGAGGACCTGGCGGGCCTGACCACCCACGCCGGCAACGCCGCCTCCGCCACCGACATCACCGGCATCTGGAACTGACGCCCGATGTACCTCGCGGACGCCCGCTCCACGAAGCGTGACCGCGCCGCGGACGCCGCCCCGGACTCCGGTCCGGGGCGGCGGGCCGCCGCCGTCCCCGCCGCCACCGCCACCGCCGCCGTCCCCGGCACCGTGCTGGCGCTCGGCGCGGTCAGCCTGGTCACCGACGTCTCCTCCGAGATGGTCAGCGCGGTCCTGCCCCTGTACGTGGTCACCGCGCTCGGCCTGTCCCCGCTCGGCTTCGGCCTGCTCGACGGCATCAACAACGGCGTCGGCGCCCTGGTGCGCCTGCTCGGCGGCCACCTCGCCGACCGCGGCGGCCGGGGCCACAAACTGGTCGCCGGGCTCGGCTACGGCCTGTCCGCGCTGTGCAAGCCGCTGCTGCTGCTCGTCCACACCCTGCCGCTGATCGGCGCGGTGCTGGCGGTGGACCGCACCGGCAAGGGCCTGCGCACCGCCCCGCGCGACGCGATGATCTCGCTGGCCACCGAACCCGAGCACCGCGGCCGGGCGTTCGGTGTCCACCGTGCGATGGACACCACCGGCGCGCTGATCGGCCCGCTGCTGGCCTTCGCCGTCCTGCGGATCGCCGACGACCGCACCGAACGCTCCAGCTACGGCGCGGTGTTCACCGTCTCCGGCTGCGTCGCGGTGTTCGGCGTGCTGCTGCTGGTGCTGTTCGTCCCGGGCCGGATCACCCGGGCCGGTCTGCCCGCCACGGACCCGGCCGCGCCCAGGCCCACGCTGCGCGACGCGCTCGCCCTGCTGTCCCGGCCCGCGCTGCGCCGGCTCACCCTGGCCGCCGTGCTGCTCGGCCTCACCACCGTCAGCGACTCCTTCCTCTACCTGCTGCTGCAGCGCGAACTCGACCTGCCCGCGCACCTGTTCCCGCTGCTGCCGCTCGGCACCGCCGCGGTGTTCCTGCTGCTCGCCGTCCCGCTCGGCCTGCTCGCCGACCGGATCGGCCGCCGCACCCTGTTCCTGCTCGGCCACGCCGTGCTGCTCGGCGGCTACGCCGTCGTGCTGTCCCCGCTGCACGGGGTGCCCGCCGCCGCGGCGGTCCTGCTGCTGCACGGCACCTTCTACGCCGCCACCGACGGGGTGCTGGCCGCCGCCACCGCCGCCACCGTCCCCGACGGGCAGCAGGGCGCCGGCCAGGCCCTGGTGGGCACCGGGCAGGCGCTGGCCCGCTTCACCTGCTCGCTGGCCTTCGGCGCCGCCTGGTCGCTGTGGGGCCCGCGCCCCGCGCTGGCCGGCACCGCGGCGGCCCTGGCCGTGACCGCCCTCGCCGCCACCCGGCTGCTGCGCGACCCGGCCGCCGACGCCCGCACCACCGCCTGACGCGCCGGGCCCCGCCCGTCCCGGCCCGCCTCGTCCCGTCGCGTCGCGTCGCGTCCTGGTCGGAGGGCACCCGTCCACGGCCGCTCCCCGCCGCTCCGCTCTCCTCCTCCACCACCCGCCCGCACTTCCCGCCCGGAGGGCCTCCCCATGACCGCTCCCGCCACCGCCGACCCCGTCCTCGACGAGACGCCCGGACCCGGGCCGGACGGCGCCTCCCCGCTGCGCCGCAAGCTGCTGGTGCTGCTGGTCGCCGTGCTGCTGCTGGCCGGTGTCGGCACCGGCGCCGTGTGGTACGCCGCGCAGCGCTCCGACCGTCGCGACCAGGAGCAGGCGGGCGGGCCGCCGGTCCACGAGGGCGCGGTGTCGCTGGACGCGGCGGGCGGCCGCCGACTGCTGCTGCGCAACCTGGCCTGGGGCCCGCACCGCGACGAGATCGCCGCGGTGCCCGCCGACGCCCCCGACGGCCCGCGCACCGCGTCCGGCGTCAAGTGCCTGCGCTTCCACGCCGCCGCCGGCACCGGCATCTGCCTGCAGGCCGAGCACGGCGCGCTGGACGACACCTACCACGCCTCGGTGTTGGACTCCGCGCTGCACGAGGTCAGGCGCTTCCCCGCCCCGGGCATCCCGACCCGGGCCCGGGTCTCCCCGTCCGGGCACCTGGTCGGCTGGACGGTCTTCGTCAGCGGCGACTCCTACGCGGGCACGAACTTCTCCACCCGCACCGCGATCGTCGACACCCGCGACTGGCAGTTCTACGACAACCTGGAGAACTTCCGGCTGGTCGAGGACGGCCACCAGGTCCAGGCCGCGGACGTGAACGTCTGGGGCGTCACCTTCGCCGACGACAGCGGTTTCTACGCGACGGTCGCCACCGGCGGCCGGACCTACCTGGTCAAGGGCGACCTGACGGACCGCACCCTCACCACGCTGCACCAGAACGTCGAGTGCCCCTCGCTCTCGCCCGACGGCACCCGGGTCGCCTACAAGAAGCGGGTGGACGGCGCCGACCCGGCCGCCCCCTGGCGGCTGTACGTGCTGGACCTGGCGACCATGACCGAGACCGCGACCGCCGAGCAGCGCAACATCGACGACCAGGCGCTGTGGTCCGACGACCACACCCTGCTGTACTCGATGCCCGGCGACTACGGCTCCGACCTGTGGACCGTCCCCGCCGACGGCACCGGCACCCCCGCCGTCCTGGTCCGCTCCGCGGTGGCCCCCGCCTACCTGGGCTGACAGCGGGCCGCGCCGGGAGTATCGTCCCGGCCCGACCACTCGTCGGGGGGACGGAAGATGAAGGACGAACAGGCAGGGCGGGCGCCGACCCGCGCGCCCGGCCGCTGGACGCTGTACGCGCTGCTGACGCTGTACGGGGGCTGCCTGCTGAGCGGCCTCCAGTCCTGGTGGATCGGCCGGTCGCCGGCGGCCGAGGGGATGGTGGTCGCGGCCTGGACGATCGCCCTGGGCACGGTCGTCATGCTCGGCTTCCGCACCCGGAGCGGCCGGGTCGCAGGCGCGTTCGCCGTCCTGCTGGCCCTCGGGCTCGGCCTCGCCGGTTCAGACGCGGTCCACGCGACCGTCCTGCGGCAGTACGGGGAACGGGCCTCCGCGGTGGTCGCCGAGGTCCACTCCGGCGGGCCCCGGCAGAGCCCGTACTGCCTGCTGCGCACCGACGACGGCTCGGCCGTCCCCCGGGAACTCACCCCTTGCGAAGGGCTCGAGGTCGGCGACCGCCTCGACGCCACCTACGACCCGGACGGCCGGCAGAACCCGGTCGAGGGCGTCCCCGATCCCACCGGTGCCCTGCGCTGGGCAGCGGGTCTGCTCGCCGCGCTCACCCTGCTGGTCCTCTCGCTCCCGCTGTGGGCGGGCCGCGGACCCCGGCTGGACTTCTCGGCGGACGCCCGGCTGGTGATGTACCGGTACGGACGGCGGCGGTGACGTCCGAGGGCCCGACCCCGGACCCCTGTCCGGCCGTCAGACGCGGCGCTCGCGCCAGCGTTCCATCATCTGCGCCAGCTCCACCCGCAGGAAGGCGAAGAACTCCAGCGACTCGGCGAGCCGTTGCCCCGCCGGGGTGTCCGGGCCGAGCGCCTCGACGCCCTCGGTCAGACCGGTCTCCCAGCGGGCCAGGGTGCGGTCCCGGTTGGTGGTGGCCTCGTACCAGACGTGGTCGTGGATGCGGTAGTGGTCGCGGCGGGAGCCGGGCTCGTGCTCGCGGCGGACCAGGTCGACCTGGACGAGGTAGCGGACCGCGCCGGAGACCGCGGCGGGGGAGACCCGCAGCAGCTCGCCCAGTTCGGCGGAGGTCAGCCGTCCGGAGTCGGCGGTCAGCAGGGCGGTGAACACCCGGGCGGGCATCCGGGGGAACCCGGCGTCCACCATCACGGCGGCGAACCGCTCCACGAACTCGCCCACCACCGCCGGGTCCCGCCGCCCGGCTCCGTCCGCCTCGCCCACGCCGCCCGCCTTCCGCCGCCTCGCGCGCCCTCGGCGCCGCGAAGATCCAGGGGTTTCAGTAACTTCACGAATCTGTGAAACCAGAGTAGCTTCGATGCCATGACAACCGCGATCTCGGTGTCCGGCCTGGTGAAGACCTTCGGCCGCACCCGCGCCCTGGACGGCTTGGACCTCACGGTCGAGCAGGGCGAGGTCCACGGGTTCCTGGGGCCCAACGGCTCCGGCAAGTCCACCACCATCCGCGTCCTGCTCGGCCTGCTGCGCGCCGACTCCGGCAGCGCCGCCCTGCTCGGCGGCGACCCCTGGCGGGACGCGGTGCCGCTGCACCGCCGGCTCGCCTACGTCCCCGGCGACGTGACGCTGTGGCGCAACCTCTCCGGCGGGGAGGCGATCGACCTGCTCGGGCGGCTGCGCGGCGGACTGGACCCGGCCCGCCGGACGGCCCTGCTGGAGCGCTTCGAACTCGACCCGACCAAGAAGGGCCGCACCTACTCCAAGGGCAACCGGCAGAAGGTCGCCCTGGTCGCCGCGTTCGCCTCCGACGTGGACCTGCTGATCCTGGACGAGCCGACCTCCGGACTGGACCCGCTGATGGAGGAGGTGTTCCGCGGGTGCGTCGCCGAGGCCCGCGACCGGGGCGCCACCGTGCTGCTCTCCAGCCACATCCTGTCCGAGGTGGAGGCCCTGTGCGACCGGGTCTCGATCATCCGGGCCGGCCGCACCGTCGAGACCGGCACCCTCGCCGACCTGCGCCACCTCACCCGCACCTCGATCGACGCCGAACTCACCGGACCCCCGCCCCGCCCCGGCTACGTCCACGACCTGGCCGTCGACGGCCACCGGCTGCGCTGCCAGGTCGACACCGACCGGCTCGGCGACCTGCTCACCGAACTCAACGCCGCCGGCCTGCGCACCCTGACCAGCCGCCCGCCCACCCTGGAGGAGCTCTTCCTCCGGCACTACGCGAGCGACGGCGGCGCCGGAGCCGGCGAAGCGTCGGCGGCGGTCGCCCGATGAGCAGCCAGGCCCTGTCCGCCCCGCAGGCCCCCGCGGCCGCGCCCGCCCCCGGCCGCCAGGATCTGGCGGGCCTCGGCGTCCTCTACCGCCTCGCGCTGCGCCGCGACCGGATCGCCCTGCCGGTGTGGCTGTACGTCGGCACCGGCATGGTCGCCTCCACCGTCTTCTCCTTCCGCAAGCTGTACGGCGACGAAGCCTCCCGCCGGACGTTCGCGGCCGGTGTCGACGGCAACGGCTCGCTGCGCGCCCTGTACGGCCCGATCTTCGACGGCTCCACCACCGGCGGGCTGACCGCGTGGCGGATGGGCGTGTTCGGGGCGGTGCTGGCCGCCCTGATGTCGACCCTGCTGGTCGTCCGGCACACCCGGGCCGAGGAGGAGGACGGCCGCCTGGAGTTGATCGGCGCGGGCGCCGTCGGCCGCCGGGCCCCGCTGACCGCCGCCCTCGCCGCCGCGCTCACCGCCAACGCCGCGCTGGCCGCGCTGATCGCCGCCGCACTGCTGGCGGCCGGTCAGGACGCCGCCGGCGCGCTCGCCTTCGGCCTCGCGCTCGGCACCGCCGGGCTGTTCTTCGCCGCGCTGGCCGCCGTCACCGCCCAGCTCGCCGAGACCGGCCGGGCCGCCAACGGCCTGGCCGGCGCGGCGATCGGCACCGCCTTCGTGCTGCGCGCGATCGGCGACTCGGGCGCCGGCACCGGCTGGGTCTCCTGGCTGTCCCCGCTCGGCTGGTCCGAGCAGGTCCGCGCGTTCGCCGGGAACCGCTGGTGGGTGCTGCTGCTCCCGCTGGCCGGCGCCGCCCTGCTCACCGCGCTGGCCCGCACCCTGGTCGGACGCCGCGACCTGGGCGCCGGGCTGCTCCCGCAGCGCCCCGGCCCGGCCGCCGCCGCCCCCGGCCTGGCGAGCGCCGCCGCGCTGGCCCGCCGCCTGCAGCGCGGCCCGCTGCTCGGCTGGACGCTGGCCCTCGCGGTCGGCGGCGCCGTGTTCGGCGGCGTCGCCAAGGGCGTGGTCGACCTGATCGGCGACAACCGGCAGATGGCCGAGGTCCTGGCCCGGATGGGCGGGCAGCAGGGCGTGCTGGACGCCTACCTGTCCAGCATCGCCAACGTGCTCGGCATGGTCGCCGCCGTGTACGCCGTCCAGGCGGTGCTGCGGATGCGCGCCGAGGAGGTCTCCGGCCGGGCCGAACCCGTGCTGGCGGGCGCGGTCTCCCGGCTGCGCTGGGCCGCCGGGCACCTGCTCTTCCCGCTGCTGGGCACCGCCCTGCTGCTGGCCGCCGCCGGCGTCACCGCGGGCCTGGCCGAGGGCCTGGCGCTGGGCCAGGGCGGCGGGACGGCGGTCGGCCGGATGCTCGGCGCGACGCTCGTCCAGCTCCCCGCGGTCTGGCTGACCGCGGCCGTCGCCCTCGCCGGGTACGGCCTGCTGCCGCACTGGGCGGCGGCCGGCTGGGCGGGGTTCGGCGCGTTCGTGCTGATCTCCTGGCTCGGCCCGATCGTGCAGCTCCCGCAGGCCGTCCTCGACCTCTCCCCGTTCAGCCACCTCCCGCACCTGCCCGGCGGGCAGCTCACGGCGGCCCCGCTGCTGTGGATCACCGCCCTGACCGCGCTCACCACCGCCGCCGCCCTGGCCGGGCTGCGCCGCCGCGACCTGGGCTGAGCCCGGGCCGCCCGGGCCCGGCGCCGGGCCACCCGCCGCGCCGGGCACCCGGCGCCCCGCACGCAGCACGGGCCTCACCCGGCCTTCGGACAGAACGCGTCCCGCGCGGGGCGGCGGCCGGTGGCCAGGAACTCCGTCACCAGCGCGTCGCCGCAGGCGTTCCCGTTCGCCAGGTAGGCGTCGTGGCCGCCGGAGTCGACCGCCACCATCCGGGCCCGGTCGCCGAAGGCGGCGCGCATCTTCAGCGCACCGGAGTAGGGGGTGGCCGGATCCCGGAGGTTCTGTACCAGCAGGACGTTCGACGGCCCGGCGGAGCCGACCCGCACCGGCGGCTCGGCGGGCCGCCAGGGCCAGAACGCGCAGGGCGTCACGTTCACCGGCATGCCCGCGGTGAGCGGGTGCGCGGCCCGGTCGGCGGCCACCGCCGGGGCGTACGAGCCCGGGTCGCGCGGCCAGGACACGTCGTTGCACAGGGTGGCGAGGGAGACCGAGGTGCCGTTGCGCACCGCGGCCTCCGGCACGGCGCCCGGGACGGGCAGCGGCCGGCTGCCCCGGGCGGCCTGGACCAGTTCGGCGAGCCGGGGGAACCCGGCGTCCGCGTACAGGTTCTCCAGCATCGCCGAACGCAGCGCGTTGCCGTCCAACCGCTCCGGGTTGGCGCCCGGCCAGGGCAGCGGTGCGTCGTCCAACTGCCGGGCGGTGGCCAGGTAGGCGGCGCGGACCTGCTCCGGGGTGTCGCCGAGCCGGTACTCGCCCGCGGCGGGGGAGGCCGCCCAGGCCGCGAAGTCCGGGAAGCGGTCCGCCACGCCGGTGGCGTAGTTGGCGAGCCAGCCGCGCTCCACCCTGGTCGGGTCCGGGTCGTCGTTGCTGTCCAGCAGGACCCGGTCGGTGCGGTCGGCGAACAGCGTGGCGTACACGGCGCCCGCGTAGGTGCCGTAGGAGACCCCCCACAGCGAGATCCGGCGCTCGCCGAGGGCCTGGCGGATCCGGTCGACGTCCCGGGCCTCGTTGCGGGTGCTGATGCTGCGCACGAGCTCCCCGCCGTCGGCCGCGCAGGCCGCGGCCATCCGCCGGGCGGTGGCCAGGTTGGCGTCGATCCCGCCGTCGGGCGCGGGCCAGGGCAGGGTGTGGCTGTGCGCCAGGTCGGCGTGGTCGAAGCCGCAGTCGAGCGGGGTGGAGCGGCCCACCCCGCGCGGGTCGAAGCCGATCAGGTCGTACCTGTCGAGTACCGAACGGGGGAGGCGTTCCACCGCGCCGGCGGGCCCGTTCAGGCCGGAGCCGCCGGGGCCGCCCGGTATCAGCACCAGCACCCCACGCCGCAGTTCGGGCCGGGCGGTGGAGATCCGGGAGACCGCGAGGGAGATCGACGGCCCGCCGGGCCGCGCGTAGTCGAGCGGGACGGCGAGCTCGGCGCACTGCTGCCGGGCGTCGGGCGTGCCGGCCGGGCACGCGCCCCAGGCCAGGCGGTCGGCGGCGGGGGCGGGCGCGGCCAGGGCGAGCGGCGCGGTGAGGCCGAGCAGGACGGTGGTGGCGGCGGCGAGGGCGGCGCCCCGGTGGAGGATTCGCATGCCCGCAAGTCTTCGCTCCGGCGCGCCCCCGCACGATCCCGCCAGCCTCCGTCTTTTCCCTGCGGCCCGCTCCAGGGAACGCACTGGAGCCAGCACCACCAAAGAGGTTGACGGAGCGTCAGGATTTCGTGACGGGCCGTCAGTCTCCGGCGCGGACGGTCACCACCGGTTCGTGGTGCACCGGGAAGTTCACGGAGGAGGCGATGAAGCAGTCCCGGGCCGCCGGTCCGTGCAGGGCCACCGCCTGCTCGCGCATCGACTCCTCGGCGACCTCGATCCGCGGCCGGAGCAGCACCCCGGTGAACCGGCCGCCGTTGCCCTCGGTGGTCATGGTGCCCTCGGAGTCGTCCGCGTAGGACAGCACGACGACGCCGTTCACCGCGCAGTGGTGCAGGTAGGAGAGCATGTGGCACTGGGCGAGCGCGGCCAGCAGCAGCTGCTCCGGGTTCCACCGGGACGGGTCGCCGCGGAAGGTCGGGTCGGAGCTGCCCGGGATGTCCGGCACGCCCGCCGCCGACACCGTGTGGTCCCGGCTGTAGGAGCGGTAGTGGTCGGTGCCGGTGCCGAGGTTGCCGGTCCACTCGACCCGGACCGCGTAGTGGTGGGAACGGGAGAAGGCCATGCGGGTCACTCCTTGTGGTCCGCGGCCGGTCGGTCGGCCGCGCAGGTGTCCAGGACGTGCCGGCGGGCCGCCGCCGCGGCGGCGGCCCCGTCCCCGGCGGTGATCGCGTCGAGCAGCTCGCGGTGCTGGGCGTCGACCAGGGCGGTGCGGGCGGGCGGGCGCAGGGAGCGCAGGGTGGAGACCTGGATCTGGTCCCACAGCCGGTCCAGGGTGTGCAGCGCCACCGGGTTGGCGGCCAGTTCGGCGATCCGCCGGTGGAAGGCCCGGTTCAGCCGCACCCCCGCCACCGCGTCCCCGCCCGCGGTGGCCCGGTGGGTGCGGTCCGCCAGCTCGGCCAGGTCCGCCAGCTCGGCCGGGGCGAGCCGTCCGGCGCGCTGCCGCTCGGCGGCCAGTTCGGCCGTCAGCGCCTCCAGCGCGGCCCGCACCCGGTAGACCTGCGACAGCTCCTCGCCGTCCAGCCGCACCACCCGCAGCCCGCGCCCGGCGGCGGCCAGCAGCCCGTCCGCGGTCAGCGCCCGGAAGGCCTCCCGCACCGGCGTGCGGCTCACCCCCAGGGTCTCGGCCACCTCCACCTCGCCCAGCCGGGACCCCGGCGGGTAGTGGCCGTCCAGGATCAGTTCCCGCAGCCGCAGGCGGGCGCTCTCGGTCTGCACGGGGTCAGCGTAGATCCCTGCATGCAGTGCATGCAATGGCCATGTGCATGATGCACAGTGTCGAGTGGGGAACTCGTTGGGACCCGGACGGTGCGGTCCGCTATATTCGCGCAGCCTCGACCCGTACCACTCGCAGGGGGGAACACCCAATGTCGTTCGACCAGGAGCGCGCCGGGAAGGACGACCAGGGCGCCGCTCGGGACGACACCCCCGCCAACCCGTGGGCCGCGCCCGCCGCCCCGACGCAGCCCGGCGCGCCCCAGCCCGTTCCCGGTGCGCCCGCCGCCTCCGCCGAGCCCGCCGAGCCCGCCGCGCCCGCCGACCCGTGGGCGGTGCCGTCCCCCGGCGCCCACCCCTGGGGCAGCGGCACGCCGCACCCGGGCGCGGCCCAGATACCCGGCCAGTACGGCATACCCGGCCAGTACGGTGCACCCGGCCAGTACGGGATGCCGGGCTACCCGGGCTACCCGCAGCCGTCGCGGTCGCTGTACACCAACGGGCTGGCCATCGCCGCGCTGGTGGTGAGCTTCCTGTGCTACTTCGGCATCATCGCCATCGCGCTGGGCGCCGCCGCCCTGGTCCAGATCAAGCGGACCGGCGAGCGCGGCAAGGCCATGGCGGTCTCGGCCATCGTGATCGGCTCGGCCTGGCTGCTGCTGCTGGTCCTGGTGGTCGTCAACAGCGGCCTGCACTTCGACTTCAGCACCGACAGCTCCTCCGGCTCCGGCTCCGGCGACCGCGCCAGGCCCAGCCCCAGCTCCACCGTCGTCCTGCTGCCCGCGACCTCGCCGCTGCGGCTGAGCGCCGGGGAGTGCTTCAACCTCCCCACGGAGCAGGTGGCCAAGAAGGTCCCCTGCGCGCAGTCGCACGAGGGCGAGGTGTTCTGGACCGGCACGCCCGGCGAGCAGGGCGACGACTACCCGGCCGCGAGCACGCTGGAGTCCGAGGCGGACCGGGAGTGCCTGAACCACGTCGACGAGTACGTGATGGACACCTGGACGCTCACGGACGAGACGACCTACCGCTACTACTACCCGGACCGCAACAGCTGGCACACCAGCACCGGCCGCCGCTTCATCTGCTTCCTGGCCGGGGACAAGCCGACCACCGGCTCGATGCGCAAGGACGCGACCAACCTGACGAACGACCAGCAGCACCTGCTGGCGGCCACCAACCAGCTCGACCGGGTCTGGGCCGACGGCCCCGACGAGGACGCCGAGATCAAGGACGACCCGCAGGTGTTCCGCACCTGGGCCGGCCGGATGGCCGAGGCGGCCGACCGGCAGGCCGCGCTGCTCAGCGGCGTCAGCGGCTGGGCCAACGCCGACAAGAAGACGATCGACCGGCTGGTCGGCGAGTCCAAGGTGGCCGCCCAGCACTTCCGGGCCGCCGCGAAGGCCACCGACGCGGCCACCGTGGAGGACGAACTGCGCACCGCCTCCAAGCACCTGGGCGACGACCTGATCCTCGACCTGCGCCGCCAGCTCGGCCTGGCCACCCAGGACCGGGAGCCCGGCAAGCACCCCTCGGACCAGGTGGTCTGACCCGCCCGGGGCCCGCCCGGGCCCCGCCCGGCTCAGCTCCGCCCGGGCCCCGGCTCAGCTCAGCCCGGCTCAGCCCCGGCCGCGGCGGTCCCATTCGGCGGCGTGCCGCACCAGCCGGGCGGGCAGGGCGGGCGCGCCCGTCCAGTGCAGGTGCAGGTAGGAGGCGTGCACCGAGCCGTGCAGGTGGCCCTCGGTGTGCGGGCCGGCCGGGGTGCGCCAGCCCCAGGCGGGGGACGGACCGGCCGCCGGGTCGGTGGCGGTGCGGTGGAACTCGTGGCCGCGCACCCGGGACCCGGCCGCCGCCAGCGGCGAGTCGGCGAGCGCCACCGCCTCCCGGTAGCCGAGGGTCAGCCGGGGCGTCATCCGGGCCGCGGAGTCCAGCACCCCGCACATCGGCAGGCCGTCCAACTCCCGCCCCAGGTACAGCAGTCCGGCGCACTCGCCGACCACCGGCGCACCGCCCGCGGCCAGCTCGGCGACCGCGGCGCGCAGCGCCGCGTTGGCGCTCAGCTCGGAGACGTACACCTCGGGGAAGCCGCCGCCGATCACCAGCGCCGCCGTCCGCTCGGGCAGCCGCTCGTCGTGCAGCGGGTCGAACGGCACCACCTCGGCCCCGGCGGCGGCCAGCAGCTCGGCGTTCTCCGCGTACGAGAAGGAGAACGCCGCGCCGCCCGCCAGCGCGACCCGCGGCCGGGGCCCGGCCACCGGTTCGACCTCCGCCGCCGCGTCCCAGGGGGCGTCGGTCAGCGGCGGGGCGGTGCGGGCCAGCGCCAGCACCGCGTCCAGGTCGACCGACCGGCCCACCAGTTCGCCCATCTCGCGCACCGCCCGCAGCGCCTCCGCGGAGCGCTCCACGGCCGGGACGAGCCCCAGGTGCCGGGACGGGGTGTCGACCGCCCCGGCCCGGCGCACCGCGCCCAGCACCGGCACGCCCGAGCCCTCCTCCAGGGCCTCGCGCAGCAGCGTCTCGTGCCGGTCCGAGGCGACCTTGTTCAGGATCACCCCGGCCAGCCGGACCTGCGGGTCCCAGGACGCGAAGCCGTGCACCAGCGCCGCCACCGACCGGGACTGCGAG
Source organism: Kitasatospora sp. NA04385 (assembly GCF_013364235.1). Classification (NCBI taxonomy): domain Bacteria; kingdom Bacillati; phylum Actinomycetota; class Actinomycetes; order Kitasatosporales; family Streptomycetaceae; genus Kitasatospora; species Kitasatospora sp. NA04385. The sequence continues at coordinate 5,907,144 of NZ_CP054919.1, forward strand.
GAGGCGTCCACCACCAGCACCACCGGCGCCCGCAGCAGCTTCGCCACCTGCGCCGTGGACGCCAGCTCGCCCCGCCCGGCGGCCCCGTCGTACAGGCCCATCACGCCCTCGACCACCGCGACGTCCGCCCCGGCCGCGCCGTGCGCGAACAGCGGGGCGATCCGCTCCGGGCCGCTCATCCAGGCGTCCAGGTTGCGGCCCGGGCGCCCGGCGGCCAGCGCGTGGTAGCCGGGGTCGATGTAGTCGGGGCCGACCTTGTGCGGGGAGACCTTCAGCCCGCGCGCGGCCAGCGCCGCGATCAGGCCGGTGGCCACCGTGGTCTTGCCCGCCCCCGAGGAGGGCGCGGCGACCACCAGGCGGGGTATCACGTCGTTCAACTCGCTACCACTCGATACCGCGCTGGCCCTTGCGGCCCGCGTCCATCGGATGCTTCACCTTGGTCATCTCGGTGACCAGATCGGCCAGTTCGAGCAGCGGCTCGGGCGCGTACCGGCCGGTCACCACCACGTGCTGGCTGCCCGGGCGGTCCCGCAGCACCTCGACCACCTCGGCCGCGTCGATCCACCCCCAGTGCAGCGGGTAGGTGAACTCGTCCAGCACGTAGAACCGGTACGTCTCGGCCGCCAGGTCCCGCTTGACCTGCTCCCAGCCCTCCCGGGCCGCCTCCTCGGAGGACTCGATGTCGCGCTGCACCCAGGACCAGCCCGAGCCCATCTTGTGCCAGGCCACCGAGCCGCCCTGCCCGGAGGCGCCGAGCACCCGCAGCGCGTTCTCCTCGCCGACCTTCCACTTCGCCGACTTCACGAACTGGAACACCCCGATCGGCCAGCCCTGGTTCCAGGCCCGCAGCGCCATCCCGAACGCCGCCGTGGACTTCCCCTTGCCCGGCCCCGTGTGCACCGCCGTGATCGGCTGGGTCCGGCGCTGACGCGTCGTCAGGCCGTCGTCCGGGACGTTCTCCGCCACTCCCTTGGGCATACCGCTCACGCCGCCTTTCGCGTCGTCGTCATGGTCGTCCGGGCCTCGCGCACCAGCGAGGCCACCCCTTCGGCCCGCAGCTCGTCCAGGCTCACCGCGTCACCGTTCAGGTGCGCCGCCAACTCCCGGGCCAGGCCCAGCCGGACGGGGCCGGACTCGCAGTCCAGCACCACCGCGGCCACGCCCTGCGCCGCCAGCAGCCCCGCCGCCCGGCGGGCCCGGGGCAGCGCGTCCTTCCCGCCGGTGGCCCGGCCGTCGGTCACCACCACCAGCAGCGGGCGCCGGTCCGGGTCGCGCAGCCGCTCCACCCGCAGCACCTCGTGCGCCCGCAGCAGGCCCGCCTCCAGCGGCGTCCGCCCGCCGGTCGGCAGCTGCTCCAGCCGGGCCGCGCCCACCTCCACCGAGGAGGTCGGCGGCAGTGCCAGCTCCGCGCCCGCGCCCCGGAACGTCACCAGCCCGATCTTGTCGCGCCGCTGGTAGGCGTCCATCAGCAGCGACAGCACCGCGCCCTTGACCGCCGTCATCCGCTGCCGGGCCGCCATCGACCCGGAGGCGTCCACCACGAACAGCACCAGGTTCGACTCCCGGCCCCGGCGCACCTGCTCGCGCAGGTCGTCCCGGCGCAGCACCAGCGCCCGGCCGTCCCGGCCGCGCGCCACCTGGTGCGGGGCCGCCGCGCGCAGCGTCGCACTCAGGTGCAGCCGGGAGAGCCGACCCTGCGGGCGGCGGGCCCGGATCGTGTGCCCGGCGTCCGTCTCGGCGGGGGAGCGCCGGCCCTGCGCGCCCCGGCCGGTGCCATTCACCTTGAACAGCCGCGTGCGGTACGGCCGGTCGGCCGCGACCGGCGCCGACTCCCGTCCGCCGCCCGGGCGTTGCCGCGGGGGAGCGGGGGTCTCGTCCGAACCCGCCTCCCCGGAAGGCGCGTCGGACGCGTCGGACGCGTCGGGCGCGTCCGGCTCCGGCGCACCGCCCCCGCCGTCCGGGCCGCTGCCGTCCGGGCCGTTCCCGCCGTCGTCCGGGCCGCCGTCGTCCGGCCCGTCGCCGTCCGGTTCCGCCCGGTGCTCGGCCAGCGTCTCGTCCAGCTGTTCTTCGTCCAGCCCGGGCGCGTCGAACGGGTTGCGCCGCCGCCGGTGCGGCAGCGCCAGCCGGGCGGCCGTGCGGACGTCCTCCTCCAGCACCGCGGTGCGCCCCGCCCAGGCGGCCAGCGCGACCGCCGTGCGCGCCATCACGATGTCCGCCCGCAGGCCGTCCACCTCGAACGCGGCGCACACCGCGGTGATCTGCCGCAGCGCCAGGTCGGAGAGCTCGACCTCCGGCAGCAACTCCCGTGCGGCGGTGATCCGTTCGGCGAGCTCGCGCTCCCGCTCGTCCCAGCGCGCCGCGAAACCGGCCGGGTCGGCGTCGTACGCGAGCCGGCGGCGCACCACCTCGGCGCGCTCGTCCGCGTCCCGGGTCGCCGCGATCTCCACCGTCAGGCCGAACCGGTCCAGCAGCTGCGGCCGCAGCTCGCCCTCCTCCGGGTTCATCGTCCCGACCAGCAGGAACCGGGCCGCGTGCCGCACCGACACGCCCTCGCGCTCCACGTACGAGCGGCCCATCGCCGCCGCGTCCAGCAGCAGGTCCACCAGGTGGTCCTGGAGCAGGTTCACCTCGTCGATGTACAGCACCCCGCGGTGCGCCTTCGCCAGCAGGCCCGGCTCGTACGCCTTCACGCCCTCGGCGAGCGCCCGCTCCAGGTCCAGCGAGCCGACCACCCGGTCCTCGGAGACGCCCACCGGCAGCTCCACCAGGAACGCGGGCCGCTCCGCGACCCCGGCGCCGTCGTGCTCCCCGTCCGGGCACTGCGGGTCCGGCGCCGCCGGGTCGCAGGCGAACCGGCAGCCCGGCACCGTGCCGATCGACGGCAGCAGGCCCGCCAGGGCCCGCACCATCGTCGACTTCGCCGTCCCCTTCTCGCCCCGCACCAGCACCCCGCCCACGGCCGGCGAGACCGCGTTCAGCAGCAGCCCCAGCCGCAGGTCGTCCATGCCCACGATCGCCGTGAACGGATAACGGGCCTCGGTCACTTGGCACTCCCCATCTCCAGCGGGGCCGGGGCCCCGGGCGGCACGAACGGCAGACCCGCCGGTGCCCCGTTCTCGATCAGCTTCCACAGCGCGTCGGTGTCGGCGTGCTCGGCGACCAGGTCGCCCAGCGCGTCGAGCTGCTGCTCGCGGGCGGCCGCGAAGGAGGTGTCCGGCGCCGGGACGAAGGACCGCCCGGCGGCGCGGGACGCCTCGGCCAGGAACGCCCGGCGGAAGGCGTCGTTCTCCAGCAGGCCGTGCCAGGTGGTGCCCCACACCGCGCCCGCCCGGCAGCCGTCCAGCGGCCGCCCGGCCGGGTCGGTGACGAACGGCGCGCCGCCCTCCACCGACACCACGCCGTGGTGGATCTCGTAGCCCTCCACCGGCTCGCCCAGCGCCACCCCCGACGGCCGGGCCAGCACCTTGTCGGCGCCGAACACCACCCGGACCGGCAGCAGCCCCAGGCCGTCCACCGCGCCGGACGACTTCGACTCCACCCCGTCCACGATCTCCCGGCCCAGCATCTGGTAGCCGCCGCACACCCCCAGCACCGGCAGCCCCGCCGCGGCCCGGGCCGCCAGCGGCTCCGCCAGGCCCTGCGCGCGCAGCCACGCCAGGTCCGCGACGGTCGCCCGGGTGCCGGGCAGCACCACCAGGTCCGCGTCCGCGAGCTCCTCCGGGCGGGTCGCCCAGCGCACCAGCACGCCCGGCTCCTGCGCCAGCGCGTCCACGTCCGTGAAGTTCGACAGCCGCGGGAAGCGCACCACCGCGACCCGCAGCACCTCGGCGCCCACCGGCCCGCCCGCCGCCGGCCGGGACGCCACCGCGGCCAGGCCGAGCGAGTCCTCCGCGTCCAGCCACAGGCCGGGCAGCATCGGCAGCGTCCCCAGCACCGGACGGCCGGTCAGCCGCCGCAGCATCTCCAACCCCGGCTCCAGCAGCCGGGCGTCACCGCGGAACTTGTTGACGAACCAGCCCGCGACCAGCGCCTGGTCCTCGGCCGACAGCAGCGCCAGCGTCCCGAACATCGACGCGAACACCCCGCCCCGGTCGATGTCCCCGACCACCACGACCGGCAGCCGGGCCGCCGTCGCCAGGCCCATGTTGGCGATGTCCCGGTCCCGCAGGTTGATCTCCGCCGGGGAGCCCGCGCCCTCGCACACCACCACGTCGAAGCGCGCCCGCAGGTCCGCCAGGCACTCCAACGCCCGTTCCAGCAGCACCGGTTTGCGCTCCCGGTAGTCCAGCGCCCCGACCTCCGCGACCGGCCGCCCCAGCAGCACCACCTGGCTGCGCCCGTCCGCGCCCGGCTTCAGCAGCACCGGGTTCATCGCCGCCTCCGGCGCCACCTTCGCCGCCTGCGCCTGCATCGCCTGCGCCCGCCCGATCTCCGCCCCGTCGGCCGTCACGAACGAGTTCAGCGACATGTTCTGCGCCTTGAACGGCGCCACCCGCACCCCCTGCCGGGCCAGCCAGCGGCAGATGCCCGCCGTCACCACGCTCTTCCCGGCATCCGAGGTCGTTCCGGCCACCAACAGCGCGCCGTTCACGGCAGGACTCCTTCGGAGAGGGGGAGGGGGAGGGGGAGAGGTGAGGGGCGCGCGGGCACGCCGAGGACCCGCCCGGACGGGGGCAGCCGCCGCGACGCGGTCACCCGCGCCGCCGCCCGCCGGAGGCCAGCGCCCGCACGCCCAGCGTGGTCACCAGGGCGAGCGCGCCGACCCGCCGGGAGAGGCGGCAGGCCCGTTCGATGTCGGCGACGGCGACCGGCGGCAGGTCCGCGCCCAGCACGGGACGGTGCTCGACCCGCTCGCCGTAGCGCAGCGTCCCGCCCAGCCGCACGCCCAGCGCGCCCGCGAACGCGGCCTCCGCCTGGCCCGCGTTCGGACTCGGGTGCGCGGAGCCGTCCCGCCGCCAGACCCGCCACGTCCGGGCCGGGGCGCCGGACGCGCCGACGGCCAGCAGCGCGGTCAGCCGGGCGCCCGGCCAGCCCGCGACGTCGTCCAGCCGGGCCGCGGCCCAGCCGAACCGGCGGTAGCGCGCCGACCGGTGCCCGACCATCGCGTCCAGCGTGTTGACGGCCCGGAACGCCAGCAGCCCCGGCACGCCCGCGACACCGCCCCACACCAGGGCGTTGACCACCGCGTCGGCGGTGTTCTCGGCGACCGACTCGACCACCGCCCGCGCCACCTGCTGCTCGTCCAGGCCGGACGGGTCGCGCCCGCACAGGTGCGGCAGCCGCTCCCGGGCGCCCGCCAGGTCGCCGTCCGCCAGCGAACGCCCGACCGCCGTCGCCTCCCGGGTCAGCGAGGTCCCGCCCAGCACCGTGAAGGCGGCCGCGGCGGCCAGCGCGCCCGCCGCCACCGGCGAGCGCCGCGCCGCCCGGACGGCCAGCGCCGCCCCGCCCGCCACCGCGCCGACCGCGAGCGCGGTGTGCAGCGCCCCGGCCCCGCGGTGGTCGCGCCACAGCCGGCCCTCCAGCCGGGCCGCGGCGGTGCCGAACAGGGCGACGGGGTGTCCGCGCCGGGGGTCTCCGAACCGGGCGTCCGCGAGGTATCCCGCGGCCGCGCCCACCAGGTACGGGGCAGCCCGCATGGCGTCGTGTCCTCACTCAGGGTCCGCGCCCTGGATCGACGGAACGGGGGCCAGAGTCTCCTGACTTCCGGTCACCCCCGCGCGGGGTGTCCGGTCACAGTGGCGGGACCGCGCCGGACTCGCACCGGCTTCCTCTGCTTGCCTCCGTTTGGCCCGAAGATCCCACCACGCCCGCTTCGGGGCAGTCAACCGAGCCGGCGGAGGGGTTGGTCACATACGGCCACCGGGGCCGGAAGGGCCCCGCCGAACCGGTCGACGGGGCCCGCGGCGCAGGTCAGGACGGGTGCGGGTCAGGCGGTGTCGCTGCCGCTGCCGCTGCCGCTGCCGGTGCCGGTGCCGTTGTCGCCACCGCCGCTGCCGTTGTCGCCGCTGTCGCCGCGCAGGGAGCGGACCATGCTCTGCAGGCTCCGGAACGCGTCCGCCTGCTCCGCCCCGGTCATGCCCGCCAGCATCCGGGCCTCGACGGAGCGGACCGCCGCGCTCGCCCGCGCCAGGCTCCGCCGGCCGCGGGGGGTGAGCCGCGCGGGGAGGGCCTTGCCGACGGGCGCCTCCGCGGGCCGGGTGACGTACCCCTCCCGTTCCAGGTTCTGGAGCAGCACGTTCATCGACTGCCGGGTCACGAACGCGCCGCGCGCGAGCTCGGAGTTCGACAGGCCCGGCCGCTGGGCCAGCAGTTCGAGGCAGGAGTAGTGCGTCACGGTCATGCCGAGCGGCCGCAGCACCTCCTCCATGGCGGTGCGCAGGACGCTCGACGCCTCTTTGAGCAGGTAGCCCAGGGAGGTGTCCAGGTCGATGCCGGCGTCGCTTTGACTCATGTCAGAAGTCTGACATACGTTGTGCGTGTCAGGAATCTGACACGAACGGAAGGAGCATCGCCATGCCCGCCACCGGTCCCGACTTCCTCTCGCTGCAGGCGCGCGACCTCGACGCCTCGCGGGCGTTCTACGAGCGCTACCTCGGCCTGGTCCGCTCGCCGGCCGGGCCCCCGCACGCCGTGGTCTTCGCGACGGAGCCGATCGCGTTCGCCCTCCGCGAGGTCGTCCCCGGCACCGATCTGGCCTCCGCCGCCCGGCCCGGCATCGGCGCCGCGATCTGGCTGCACGCCACCGACGTCCAGGCCGTCCACGACGCCCTCGCCGCCGACGGCCACGCCATCGTCTCCGCGCCGGTCGACGGCCCCTTCGGCCGGACCTTCACCTTCGTCGACCCCGACGGCTACCACATCACCCTCCACGACCGCCGCTGAGGCCGGCCGGGGCCCGTCCCCGGGGCCTGCCCCCTGGCCCCGGCGGCCCCGGAACCGGCCGCCGCCGGCTCGTCGGTTCACCCAACCCCGCCGCCCCGCACCCGTTCCCGCTTCGTGCCATCCGCGGCTGTGGCCCGCCCGGCCCCCGCCCCTACCGTCGGAAGGCATGCGACGCAGACAGCCGCCGGCCCCCGCGCCGGTGCCGTTCTCCCCGGCCGCCGCCCGCGCCCACCGCACCGCGCTCGGCCTGACGGCCGACCAGGTCGCGGACGGGCTGGCCGCGCACGGCGTACGGCTGCTGCCCGGGCACGTCCTCGGCTGGGAGGAGGGCCGGATCGCGCCCACCGAGGAGCAGCTGACCGCCCTCGCCCGCACCCTGTGGTGCCCGCCCGCCGACCTGATGGGCACCGCCCCCGCCACCCTCCGCGAGCACCGGATCGCCCGCGGCCTCACCCCCGACCAGGCCGCCCGCCAACTCGGCCTCGCCCCCGCCGCCTACCTCCGGGCCGAAACCACCGGCCGCTGGAGCGGCGACGAGGAGCAGACCCGCCTGCTGGCCCGCGTCCTCGCCCTCGACCTGCCCGCCCTGCTCCGGCTCACCGGCCGCGCCGCCGAACTCGACGCCCGCCTGCGCCAGGTCGTCCAGGGCCGCTGGCAGGCCCAACTCGCCCCCGTCGCCCGCCTCGTCCCGGTCGACCCCGGCACCCTCGAACACGTCCTCGCCACCCTCCAGGCCGAACACCACACCCCCACCTCCTGGGGCGCCGCCCCCGCCCCGCCCCGCCCCGAACCCACCGCCCGCTTCTGGCAGTTGCTCACCGAGATCGCGATAGAGACCGGGCCCGAGGCCGGGCCCGCCGGCCGCCCCGCCGACCACTGACGGCCCGGGACCGCACCGGCCCCGAGGGCGCCCGGGGAGGGGGCGGGACCGTCCGCGCCGGGCGGGACCGCCGGGGGTGGTCGTCACCCGGGGCGGCGCCCCGAATGGCCGTCCGTCGCGCGGGCAGGTGCACTGGGAGCAGAGGACCGCCAGCACTCGGGAGACCGCCATGCGTTGGGGAACCGCAGCCGCCGTCGCGGCCGCCGCAGCAGGAACCGGAACGGCGGCGTTCCTGCTGCTGGGCCGGAAGGTGTCCGACCGGGTGGTGCGGCCCGGTACCGTGCAGGCGCGGTCGGCGCCCGCGCCGGTGAAGGTGCACGCGCTCGGGCCGGGCCGGGTGGTGCTGACCTCGACGCCGGACACCCGCCGGCGCGGGACGTACGCGCTGGAGTGGGGCGAGGGCGGCCACGCCGTGGTCGGTGGGGTGCTGGAGCAGGGCGCGGACCGGGTCACCCGGCGGCTGGAGCGCGCCGACGGCGGGACGCTCGCCGTCGGCACCGAGGTCAGGGTCACCGCGCGGGTGCTGCTCGGCGACCCGCGCACCGCCCTCGGCCTGGACTACACCGACGTCGCGGTGGCCAGTGACCTCGGCACCCTCCCGGCCTGGCACACCACCGGCATCCGCGGCACCTGGGTGCTGCTGGTGCACGGCCCGGGCACCGGCCGCGAGCAGGCCCTGGCGGTGCTGCCGCTGCTGCACGCGCTGCGGCTGCCCACCCTGACGGTCAGCTACCGCGGCGACCGGGACGCCCCGGCCCCGCCCGACGGCCTGGGCCACTTCGGCGAGACCGAGTGGCAGGACGTCGAGGTGGCGATCCGCTACGCGCTGTCCCAGGGCGCCGGGCAGGTCGTGCTGTACGGCTGGTCGGTCGGTGCGACCGTCGTGCTGCACACCGCCGCCCGCTCCACCTGGCGCGACCGGATCGCCGGGGTGGTGCTGGACTCCCCGGTGCTGGACTGGTCCGAGACCGTCCGCCGGGAGACCGCCCGGGCCTGGTCGTCCCCCGCCCTCGGCGAACTCGGCGCGCTCTCCGCCCAGGGCCGCACCGGCGTCGACCTCGCCGGCTTCGCCCGGATCGCCTCCGGCGCCGACCTGCCCGCGCCCGCGCTGCTGCTGCAGAGCCCGGACGACCGGATCGCCCCGTGGAGCGCCGCCCAGCGGCTCGCGGACGGCCGCGACGACCTGGTCAGCCTGCACCCGGTGCCGCACGCCGAGCACGCCGCGCTGTGGAACGCCGACCCGGCGGGGTACACCGAGGCGCTGCGCCGCTTCCTGACCCCGCTGCTGTGACCCCCGGGGCCGGGCGCGCGGCCCCCGGAGCCGGGCGGCGGGGAACCGGAGCGCCCTCGCAGCGCGTCCTCGTCTCGGAGCGGTCACAATATCCGCCATGTCCACGTCGAAAAGCGGAGTGATTCGTCCCGTTTCGTGGCGACTCGTCCCCCCGTCGTTCGAAGCGTTCGCACGACGGGCCGAGACAGCTCGGCAGTCGATGTGACAGAAGGCCCGTACAAGGGGAAGACTGCACGGCGTGACGTCTCGGAACCCGCGCGACCGTGATGCCCCGCACCCGCCCCACCGCACCGGTGCGACGGTGACCCGTCTGCCCGGAACGGCGGCCGTCGGTCGTGTGGAGGGCACCCCCCCCGCCGCCAGCCGCCGCCGGGTCCCCGCGAAGCCGGGGCGCGGCCGGGTGCCCGTCCCGGACGGCTTCCCGGCCCCCTCCGAGCTCGCCCCGCTGGCCCGCCGGATGCTCGCCGACGCCGTCCGCGTCGCCCGCTGGGCCGGCGAGCTCTCCGAGGTCGACAAGCGCGGCGAACTCCTCCCCGAGGACGCCCGCGCCGCCGGCCGCGCCCTCGCCATGACGGTCGGCGCCGCCGCCAACGCCTGGGGCCAGGCCCTGCTGGTCGGCCTGGTCGAGCTCCGCGACGGCGGTGCCGGGCCCGGCTGGCGGCTGCACGCCTGGGAGCACGACGACGAGGCGGTGATCCGCGGCTGGTCCGCGCTGTTCGACGCCTGGACGCTGCTCGCCCCCGTCCCGCCCGCCGCCCTGCGCGGCGTCTTCGCCCAGCTGGCCGGCCAGGCCGTCGACCAGGCCCCCCAGCTGCTGTCCTTCCTGCACCTGGTGGACGGCCCGGTCGCCGACAGCGAACTGCTCGAACTGCTCCGCCGCGGCCTCGACGAGCGCCGCCTCGGCCCTGGCTCCGGCACCTTCCCGCTGTCGCCCGTCCCGCACGCCGCGTTCGCCGTCTCCGCCGTCCGCGGCACCTGCCGCGAACCGCAGATCGACACCCCGCACTCACCCGCCGACGTCGCCGCCGTCCTGGACTGGATGCTGGACGGCCTGGCCGCCGTCGGCGCGCTCGGCCGCCGCGACGAGGCCGCCGAGCTCTCCCCGCTGGGCCACTGGGCGGTGCGCGCCAAGCTGGAGGAGATCTGCACCGTCGCGCAGACCGCCGCCGGCCACATCGAGCAGAGCGCCGCCGAGCTGCTCAGCGCCTGCGCCGACTACAGCCCCGGACCGGCCCGCGCCGAGTTCCGCGCCTGGGTCGCCGCCCGCCCCGCCGACCGCGCCGTCGCCGAACTCCTCGAAGCCGCCCGCGGCGAGGACGCCCTCGTCCGCGGCCTCGCCTTCGAGGCGCTGCGGGTGGTGGCCGGCTCCACCGCCGAACAGGGCGTGCGGGCCGCCGTCGACGAGCCCGTTCTGCGCCCCTACGCGCTGCTCTGGCTGGCCGAACAGCTGGACGAGGACGGGGTCTCCCCGGCCGACGTGCTGGGCGCGGAGGACGCCGCCTGGCTGTGGGTGGACACCGCCGCCGCCGTGCTCGACCACGGCGAGACCGCGCTGCTGGTCGGCCACGTCGAGGGCGCCTCGGCCGGCGAGCCGGTCCGGCTGTTCCACCGCGCCCGGCAGTCCGGCCACCCGCGCGCCGCGAGCGTGCTGACCGCCGTCGCCTCCGTCCACCCGGACCCGGCCGTCGCCCGGGCCGCCCGCCGCAGCGCCTTCTCGGTCCACAACGGCGGCGCCTGAGCCCGTACCGGCACCCGGGCGGCGCCTGAGGCCCGTACCGGCACACACGAGAAGAAGCCGCACACGAAAAGAAGCCGCCCTCCCGGATCAGCTCCGGGAGGGCGGCTTCCTTCGTGCGGTGGGGCGGCGGGGCGTCAGCCCCGGTTCTCGGCCCGGCGGGCGCGGACCACGCCCACCTTCTCGCCGACCTTGCGGCGGATGACCAGCAGCGGGGCCATCGCGGCCAGCGCGATCTGGGCGACCGCGCCGATGTGCATCAGGGTGTCGCCGCCGGGCAGCCCCGCCGCCCAGGAGGCGAGGCAGCCGATGGAGACCACGATCCAGGCGAGCGTCGCGGTGGCGAGCAGGCCCTGCGGCTTCGGGTACTCGATCCGGCTGACCATCAGGTAGGCCACGCCGAAGATCATCAGCAGGCCGGGGACGAACGGCGGGTCGAGCAGCACGATCGCCAGCACGGTCATCGCGCCCATCGGGCAGGGCATGCCCTGGAAGATCCCGGGCCGCATCTTGACCGCCGAGAAGCGGGCCAGCCGCAGCACCACGGCGAGCAGCACGGTCAGCGCGATGAACGCCGAGAGCTGCTGGTTGGTGCCGGGGGAGACCAGCCCCCACACCGCGACGAAGTAGGCCGGCGCGATGCCGAAGCTGATCAGGTCGGCCAGGTTGTCGAGCTCGGCGCCGAGCGCGGAGGAGCGCAGCTTGCGCGCCACCAGGCCGTCGAAGAGGTCGCACATGGAGCCGATCAGCAGCAGCGTCACCGCGGTGGCGGCGCTGTGCTTGACCGGGGCGGCCGACTCGTTGGTCAGGTGCGGCATCAGGATCCCGGTGGTGATCGAGTAGATCGCCAGGAAGCCGCAGACGGCGTTGCCCAGGGTCAGGAAGTCGGCGGTGGACAGGTGCTGGGGGGAACGGGGCGCGCGCAGTTCGCGGTCCCGGGCCCAGCGGCGGCGGCGGAGCTCGGTCGACTCGTCGTCGTCGAGCTCCATGAGGGTTTCCGGATCAGTCACGGTCAAGGCGAGTCACCCCGGCGGTGGTCTTCTGGCCGACCGTGACGCCGACCTCGACGCCCGCCGGCAGGTAGGTGTCGACGCGGGAGCCGAAGCGGATCAGACCGACCCGCTCGCCCTGCTCGACCTTGGTGCCGGCGTCCACGTAGGGGACGATGCGCCGGGCCACAGCACCCGCGATCTGCACCATCTCGATGTCGCCGATCTCGGTGTCGAAGTGCCACACGACGCGCTCGTTGCGGTCGCTGTCCTTGTTGAACGCCGGGACGAACCCACCGGCGATGTGCTCGACGGACGTCACGGTGCCGGGCAGCGGCGCGCGGTTGACGTGGACGTTGAGCGGGCTCATGAAGATCGCGACGCGGGTGCGGCCGTCCGGCCACTCGTCGATGGACTGGACCACGCCGTCGGCCGGGGAGATCACTCGGCCGGCGCCGATCTCGCGCTCGGGGTCGCGGAAGAACCACAGCATGCCGGCGCTCAGGGCGCAGGCGGGCACGGCCGCCAGGGCCCACTTGCCGGAACGCCGGGTGAGGGCGGTCGTCACGGCGGCGGTGGCGAGCGTGGGAACGAACCAGGGGGTGGCACCGCGCGCGATGGTCACGCGGGGACGCCGACCCTCGGGTCCGGGACCCTGGGCGGAGGTGTGAGGGGACGGGCTGATGGGCATCGAGGACCTTTAGTCGCGGCCCCGCGCGGAGACACTGAATGGCCCCTGGACGGGGGCCACCGCGGGGATCGAGTTGTTTGGACGGCTGCTGTCCGGGTGGATGCTATCGGGACCTGCCCGTATCTGGGCAAGCCGCCTGCTAGCCGGACTGCGCCTGCCTGCGGAGTCGAGCACCTGCTATGCATACGACCGTAACCGGAGAGGACGCGGTTCCCCAAGAGGTGCCGTGTCACGGGTGATTCACGTCTCAGTGACGGTGGAGTGACACGCGGTGCGCGGAGGCGCCCCACCGGCGCGCACCTGGGAAAACGCGCCGGTGGGTCGCCTCGGGCGCCGGTCCCGCCGGAGGGACGGCTGACCAGGCCGGGGCGGGTGCGGCGCGGTGCGGGCGGCGGGCCGCACGCCCGCCGCCCGCACCGGGAGGGGCGGTTCAGTCGGCGAGCCGGTACTCCTCCAGCAGCCGGCGTCCCACGATCATCTTCTGGATCTCCGCCGTACCTTCACCGATCAGCAGCATCGGGGCCTCCCGGTACAGCCGCTCGATCTCGTACTCCTTGGAGAAGCCGTAGCCGCCGTGGATGCGGAAGGAGTCCTCGACGACCTCCTTGCAGTACTCGGAGGCCAGGTACTTGGCCATCCCGGCCTCCAGGTCGTTGCGCTGCCCGCTGTCCTTCTTGCGGGCGGCCATCACCATCATCTGGTGCGCGGCCTCGACCTTGGTGGCCATCTCGGCGAGCTTGAACTGGATCGCCTGGTGCTCGGCGATCTTCTTGCCGAAGGCGACCCGCTGCTGCGCGTACGCGATGCCCAGCTCGAACGCCCGCCGGGCCACCCCGCAGCCGCGCGCGGCCACGTTGACCCGGCCGACCTCGACGCCGTCCATCATCTGGTAGAAGCCCCGGCCGGGGACGCCGCCCAGGACGCGGTCGGCCGGCACCCGGACGTCCTGGAGCACCAACTCGGTGGTGTCGACGCCCTTGTAGCCCATCTTCTCGATCTTGCCGGGCACGGTCAGGCCGGGCACGGTCCCGTTCGGCCCGAAGCCGGGAGTCTTCTCGATCAGGAAGGTGGTCATGTTCTTGTACGGGGTGCTGCCGCCCTCGTCGGTCTTGCAGAGCACCGCGACCACGCTGGAGGTGCCGCCGTTGGTCAGCCACATCTTCTGGCCGTTCAGGACGTAGTGCTCGCCGTCCCTGACGCCCTTGGTGGAGATCGCCGACACGTCGGAGCCGAGGCCCGGCTCGGACATCGAGAAGGCGCCGCGCAGCTCGCCGGCCGCCATCCTGGGCAGGAAGTACTCCTTCTGCTCCGGGGTGCCGTGCGCGCTGATCATGTGCGCCACGATGAAGTGGGTGTTGACGATGCCGGAGACCGACATCCAGCCGCGGGCGATCTCCTCCACCACCAGGGCGTAGGTGAGCAGCGACTCGCCGAGGCCGCCGTACTCCTCGGGGATGGTCAGCCCGAACAGGCCGAGCTGCTTCATGCCCTCGACGATGGCGGTGGGGTACTCGTCCCGGTGCTCCAGCTCGGTGGCGACCGGGATGATCTCCTTGTCGACGAACTCCCGCACGGTGGCGAGGATGTCCCGCTGGATCTCGGTGAGGCCGTCGGTCTGTGCGAGGCGTCCCATCGTGCGGCTCCGTGAATGCTCGTGAGGGTGGTGAGGGTGGGGTTGGGGGGCTCCGCGGCGCGTGGCTGCCGCGGAGCCCCCGGGAACCGGGTAGGGACGAGGCCGATGACGGCGGCCCGCCCGTCCGGGGCTCTGGGGGGCGGTCAGGCGAGCGGCTCGGGGCGGCCGGGCTGTTCCCCGCCGCGCTCCGCCGCGTACGCCGCCGTCGGCACCATCACCTTGCGGCGGAAGGTGCAGACGACGGTGCCGTCCTGCTTGTACCCCTTGGTCTCGACGTACACGATGCCGCGATCCGGCTTCGATGTCATGTTCTTGTCGAGAACCGTGGTCTCGCCGTACAGCGTGTCGCCGTGGAAGGTCGGCGCGACGTGCCGCAGCGACTCGATCTCCAGGTTGGCGATCGCCTTGCCGGAGACGTCCGGCACCGACATGCCGAGCAGCAGCGAGTAGACGTAGTTGCCGACCACGACGTTCTTCCCCTGCACGGTGGTGGTCGCGTAGTTGGCGTCCAGGTGCAGCGGGTGGTGGTTCATGGTGAGCAGGCAGAACAGGTGGTCGTCGTACTCGGTGACGGTCTTGCCGGGCCAGTGCTTGTAGACCGCGCCGACCTCGAACTCCTCGTAGGTGCGTCCGAACTGCATCGCGTCACGCCTCCGCCGTCTTGTCGGAAACAGGCTGTTCGAACTTGGTGGTGCGCTCCATGCCCGCCGCCCGGCCCTTGCCCGCGATGACCAGGGCCATCTTGCGGCTGGCCTCGTCGATCATCTCGTCGCCGAGCATCGCCGAGCCCTTGGCGCCGCCGGCCTCCGAGGTGCACCAGTCGTAGGCGTCCAGGATCAGCTCGGCGTGGTCGTAGTCGTCCTGCGAGGGCGAGTAGATCTCGTTCGCGGCGCCGACCTGGTCCGGGTGCAGCACCCACTTGCCGTCGAAGCCGAGCGCGGCCGAGCGGCGGGCCACCTCGCGGTAGCCCTCCTGGTTGCGGATCTGCAGGTAGGGGCCGTCGATCGCCTGGAGGTCGTTGGCGCGGGCCGCCATCAGGATGCGCATCAGGATGTAGTGGTAGGCGTCGGCGCCGTAGCCGGGCGGCTGCTCGCCGACCACCAGGGACTTCATGTTGATGGACGCCATGAAGTCGGCCGGCCCGAAGATGACGGTCTCCAGCCGGGGCGAGGCGGCGGCGATCGCGTCGACGTTGATCAGGCCCTTGGCGTTCTCGATCTGCGCCTCGATGCCGATCTTGCCGACCTCCAGGCCCACCGTCTTCTCGATCTGGGTCAGCAGCAGGTCCAGCGCGATCACCTGCTGGGCGTCCTGCACCTTGGGCAGCATGATGCAGTCCAGGTTCTGGCCGGCGCCCTCGACCACCGTGATCACGTCGCGGTAGGTCCAGTGCGTGGTCCAGTCGTTGACCCGGACGACCCGGGTCTTGCCGCCCCAGTCGCCGTTGTTGAGGGCGTCCACGATGTGGTGCCGGGCGCTCTCCTTGACCAGCGGGGCGCAGGCGTCCTCCAGGTCCAGGAAGACCTGGTCGGCGGGCAGGCCCTGGGCCTTCTCCAGGAAGCGCGGGTTGCTGCCCGGTACGGCCAGGCAGGAACGGCGCGGACGGAGGCGGTTCACGGTCGTCATTGAGGGGGGTTCCTTCCGGGTTCAGCCGGCCGCGGCGGTGGTCACGGTCCACGGCTGGAGCCTGTTGGCCAGCCGGATCTCGTCCACGATCCGGCCGATGATGGTGGTGATGCCGAAGTCCTTGGGTGTGAACACGGCGGCGACGCCGGAGTCCCGCAGGACCTCCGCGTCCGCTGCCGGGATGATTCCACCCACGATCACCGGCACATCCTCCACCCCCGCGCGGCGCAGCCGGTGCAGGACGTCCGGCACCAGCTCGGGGTGCGCGCCGGACAGGATGGACAGGCCCACGCAGTGCACGTCCTCGGCGACGGCCGCCGAGACGATCTGCTCGGGCGTCAGGCGGATGCCCTGGTAGACCACCTCGAACCCGGCGTCGCGGGCCCGGACGGCGATCTGCTCGGCGCCGTTGGAGTGCCCGTCCAGGCCGGGCTTGCCGACCAGCAGGCGCAGCTTGCCGGCGCCGAGTTCGGCGGCGGTGGCGGCCACCGCCTCCCGGACGGCGGCGAGTTCGCCGCCCGGCTCGGCCGCGACCGCGACCGGGGCGCCGCCGACGCCGGTGGGGGCGCGGTACTCGCCGAACACCTCGCGCAGCGCGAACGACCACTCGCCGGTGGTGGCGCCGGCCCGGGCGCAGGCCAGGGTGGCGGCCATCAGGTTCTCCTCGGTGGCGGCCACCTCCTTGAGGCGGGCCAGCGCCTCCTGCACGGCGGCCTCGTCGCGCCCGGCCCGCCAGGCGTCCAGCTGGGCCAGCACCGAGCGCTCGGCGGCCGGGTCGACCACCATGATGGCGGCGTCCAGGTCCGCGGTGAGCGGGTTCTCCTCGGTGCTGTCGAAGCAGTTGACGCCGATGATCTTGTCCTCGCCGGCCTCGATCCGGGCCCGCCGCTCGGCGTGCGAGGCGACCAGCGCGGACTTCAGGTAGCCGGACTCGACGGCCGGGATCACCCCGCCCATCCCCAGCACCTTGGCGATCTCCGCCTCCGCGCCGGCCAGCAGCTCGGAGGTCTTGGCCTCCACCACGTGCGAGCCGTCGAACAGGTCGCCGTACTCCAGCAGGTCCGACTCGTACGCCAGCACCTGCTGGATGCGCAGCGACCACTGCTGGTCCCAGGGCCGGGGCAGGCCCAGCGCCTCGTTCCAGGCCGGGAGCTGGACGGCGCGGGCGCGGGCGTCCTTGGAGAGCGTGACGGCCAGCATCTCCAGCACGATCCGCTGGACGTTGTTCTCCGGCTGCGCCTCGGTCAGACCCAGCGAGTTGACCTGCACGCCGTAGCGGAAGCGGCGCTGCTTGGCGTCCTCGATGCCGTAGCGCTCCCGGGTGAGCTTCTCCCACAGCCGGTTGAACGCCCGCATCTTGCACATCTCCTCGACGAAGCGGACGCCCGCGTTGACGAAGAAGGAGATCCGGCCGACCACCTCGCCCATCCGCTCCGCCGGGACCTGCCCGGAGTCGCGGACGGCGTCCAGGACGGCGATCGCGGTGCACATCGAGTAGGCGATCTCCTGGACGGGCGTCGCCCCGGCCTCCTGCAGGTGGTAGCTGCAGATGTTGATCGGGTTCCACTTGGGGATGTGCGCCACCGTGTAGGCGATCATGTCGGTGATCAGCCGCACCGAAGGGCCGGGCGGGAAGACGTGCGTCCCGCGCGACAGGTACTCCTTGACGATGTCGTTCTGGGTGGTGCCGGTGAGCCTGGCGATGTCCGCGCCCTGCTCCTCGGCGACCACCTGGTAGAGCGCCAGCAGCCACATGGCGGTGGCGTTGATGGTCATCGAGGTGTTGGTGCGCTCCAGCGGGATGCCGTCGAACAGGGTCCGCATGTCGCCCAGGTGCCCGACCGGCACGCCGACCCGGCCGACCTCGCCGCGGGCGAGGACGTGGTCGGAGTCGTAGCCGGTCTGGGTCGGCAGGTCGAAGGCCACCGACAGGCCGGTCTGGCCCTTCGCCAGGTTGCGCCGGTACAGCGCGTTGGAGTCACTCGCGGTGGAGTGCCCGGCGTAGGTGCGCATCAGCCACGGCCGGTCGCGCTCCTGGGCGCCCATCAGACGTTCCGGCTGTGCTTGTCGTTCCGCTCGTCGAGCTCGCGGCTGTGCTCGATGTTCCGCTCGTCGAGCTCGCGGAAGACGTTGATCTTGGTCAGGTGCTGCTCGCGCAACTCGGTGTTGCGCACGCCCAGCCCCTCCTGCGGTGCCAGGCAGAGCACGCCGACCTTGCCCTGGTGCTTGTTGTGGTGCACGTCCAGGGCGGCCTGGCCGGTCTCCTCCAGCGCGTAGACCTTGGACAGCGTCGGGTGGATCTTGCCCTTGGCGATCAGCCGGTTGGCCTCGAACGCCTCGCGGTAGTTGGCGAAGTGCGAGCCGACGATGCGCTTGAGCGACATCCACAGGTAGCGGTTGTCGTACTGGTGCATGTAGCCGGAGGTGGAGGCGCAGGTGACGATGGTGCCGCCCTTGCGGGTGACGTAGACCGAGGCGCCGAAGGTCTCCCGGCCCGGGTGCTCGAAGACGATGTCCACGTCCTCGCCGCCGGTGAACTCGCGGATCTTCGCGCCCAGCCGCTTCCACTCGCGCGGGTCCTGGTTCTGCTCGTCCTTCCAGAACTTGTAGCCCTCGGCCGAGCGGTCGATGATCGCCTCGGCGCCCATGGCGCGGCAGATGTCGGCCTTCTGCGGGCTGGAGACCACGCAGATCGGGGTGGCGCCGCCGGCCAGCGCGTACTGGGTGGCGTACGAGCCGAGGCCGCCGCTGGCGCCCCAGATCAGCACGTTGTCGCCCTGCTTCATGCCCGCGCCGTTGCGCGAGACCAGCTGCCGGTAGGCGGTGGAGTTGACCAGGCCCGGGGAGGCGGCCTCCTCCCAGCTGAGGTGCTTGGGCTTGGGCAGCAGCTGGTTGGTCTTCACCAGGGCGAGCTGGGCCAGGCCGCCGAAGTTGGTCTCGAAGCCCCAGATCCGCTGCTCCGGGTCCATCATCGTGTCGTTGTGGCCGTCGGGGGACTCCAGCTCGACCGACAGGCAGTGCGCGACGACCTCGTCGCCGGGCTTCCAGGCGTTGACCCCGGCGCCGGTGCGCAGCACCACGCCCGCCAGGTCGGAGCCGAGCACGTGGTACGGCAGGTCGTGACGCCTGGTCAGCGGCGACAGGCGGCCGTAGCGCTCCAGGAAGCCGAAGGTGGAGACCGGCTCGAAGATCGAGCTCCACACCGTGTTGTAGTTGACCGAGCTGGCCATCACGGCCACCAGGGCCTCGCCCGGGCCGAGTTCGGGCAGCGGCACGTCGTCCAGGTGGAGCGACTTGCGCGGGTCCTTGTCCCGGCTGGCCAGGCCGGCGAACATCTGCTCCTCGTCCTTGTGGAGCGTCACGGCCCGGTAGGACTCGGGCAGCGCCAGGGCGGCGTAGTCGGCGGACGTGGCGTCGCCGCTGAGGATCGCGTCGAGAATTTCCTGCATGGGCTGCCTCCGAAGGCGTACCTGTGCGAGGGACACAGGGCGTCTGGGGGAGCCGGGAGCGGACACCGGCTTCGCTGAGGGTGGATGGGTGCTGCGGGTGCGACGGAGGGTGGTGTCGCGTGGGTGCTGCTGGTTCACGCCCCCGCGGTGGGGGACGCCGGAGGACGGCGCGCCGAGGTGGGGAGCCGCGGCGCCGCAGCCGGTGGGAACAAGGTAGTGGCACCCTGTGCCACTCGTAAAGACACGCGGTGCCAAGTCGTGGCGTGAGCCAGGACACGCGGTGCCGAACCGGCCCGGACAGGCCGAAGGCCCGTCCCCGAAAACGGGAACGGACCTTCGAATCTGTGGCTGATCTGCGGAAACCGCCTGGATTACCCGGGATTACCCGGAAGTTCTGCCGGCCAGGGCGGCTCTGATCGAATCCACCACCGACTCCAGCGGTGCGTCCGTCCGGGCGACTGTGATCAGCACCTCACCGCCCGGACTGGCACTCAGTGCGCTCACCGCCTCGGCCTCCCCACCGTCACCACTGGCACCGGGTGCCACGGTGGCGCCGCGGCGGCGCGCCCCGCTCGGCGGCGTCGGCCAGAACGTCCCCCGGATCACCCCGAAGGAGTGGTCGAGCTGCGCCTCCACGTCGCCGTGCCCGCCGGCCCGCAGCCAGCGCCGCAGCACGTGGTTGTGCGCCGCGACCACCGCCGCCGCCGACACCTCGGCCAGCATCGAGTCGTCGTCCCCGCCGCGCTGCCAGCCCGGCGGGGTCTGCTCGGCCGCGTCGAACCGGCCCAGCAGGTAACGGGTGAACAGCCGCTCGTAGCGGGAGACCACCGCGATCTCGCGCTCGCGCAGCGCCGGGACCTGCCGGATCAGCTGGTAGCGGGCCACCGACATCTCCGGCGTGGAGGCGTACATCCGCAGCACCTCCTTGATGCCCCGGCACACCACGTCCAACGGGTGCTCCTCGGCCTCGGCGCTGGCCAGCAGGTCCGCCACCCGCACCAGGGTGTCGTCGTGGTCCGGGAAGATCGCCTCCTCCTTCGACCGGAAGTATCGGAAGAAGGTGCGCCGGGCGACCCCCGCCGCGGCCGCGATCTGATCGACCGTCGTCTCCTCGTACCCCTGGGTGGCGAACAGCTCCATCGCCGCCGCGGTGAGGTCCTGGCGCATCTGCAGGCGCTGGGCGGCGGCCCGGCGGCTGCCCGGTCCGGACTCCGCCCCCGCACGAGGCTGGTCGGGCCCGGCGGCCGGCGGCTGCTGCTGGGGAGGCGAGGTCTGGCGATCCATGTTCGGAACGCTACACGCACCCGGTGCACCGCCGTCCGGCCTGCCCCGGCGCACCGGCGCCCCCGGCGGTGCCACGGCGGGCCGGGGCCACCGCGAGGAGACCGACCCCGCACCCCAAGGAGGCTTCGCCGCAAGCGGGTTGACGCCCCCTGAGGACGGCGGCCGGCCCTGCGGCGCGGGCACCGGGCGGCCGGTCATCGCCGTGCGTGGTCGCGGAAACCACGCCCCGTCTTGCGCCCCAGGCAGCCCGCCGCCACCAGGTGCTCCAGCAGCGGCGCCGCGGCCAGCCCTGGCTCCCGGAACTCCTGGTGCAGCACCTGCTCGATGGTCAGCGACACGTCCAGGCCCACCACGTCCAGCAGTTCGAACGGGCCCATCGGGTAGCCGCAGCCCAGCTTCATCGCGGTGTCGATGTCGTCCACCGTCGCGTAGTGCTCCTGCAGCATCCGCACCGCGTCGTTCAGGTACGGGAACAGCAGCGCGTTCACGATGAACCCGGCCCGGTCGCCGCACTCCACCGGGTGCTTGCGCACCTTCGCGCACAGCTCCAGCACCGTCGCCGTGACGTCCCCGGCGGTCAGCACCGTGGAGACCACCTCCACCAGCCTCATCGCCGGCGCCGGGTTGAAGAAGTGCATCCCGACCACGTCCTGCGGCCGGGAGGTCGCCGTCGCGCAGGAGATCACCGGCAGCGAGGAGGTCGTGGTGGCCAGCACCGCACCCGGCTTGACGATCCCGTCCAGGACGGCGAACAGCTCGCGCTTGACCGCCAGGTCCTCCGCGACCGCCTCCACCACCAGGTCGACGTCCGCCAGGTCCCGGTACGAGCCGGTCGGGGTGACCAGCGCCAGCGCCGCGTCCCGGTCCTGCTCCGACAGCCGGCCCTTGGCCACCGAACGCTCCAGCGACCGCGCCAGCTGCGCCTTCGCCCGCTCCGCCTTCTCCTGGCTGCGGGCCGCCAGCAGCACCGGGAAGCCCGCCTTCGCGAACACCTCCACGATGCCGGTCGCCATCGTCCCGCTGCCGCACACGCCGATGCCGCGCACCTCGCGCCCGGCCGCCCGGGGCCCCGCGCCCGCCGCGGCCGGCTCGGCGACCGTCCTCGAGGAGCCCGGCGCCTCGTAGGTGTAGAAGCCGCGGCCCGACTTGCGGCCCAGCAGGCCCGCCGCGGCCAGCTGGCCCAGCACCGGCGCCGGCGCGTGCAGCCGGTCCCCGGACTGCGCGTACATCGCCTCCAGCACGGTGCGGGCGGTGTCCACGCCGATCAGGTCCAGCAGCGCCAGCGGGCCCATCGGCAGGCCGCAGCCCAGCCGCATCGCCGCGTCGATGTCCTCCCGGGTCGCGTACCGGGACTCGAACATCGCCGCCGCCTGGTTCAGGTACGCGAACAGCAGGCCGTTGGCGATGAACCCGGCCCGGTCGCCCGCCGTCACCGGCTCCTTGCCCAGGTCGCGGGCCAGTTCGGCGACCTGCTCGGCCGCCCCGGGCGAGGTCAGCACCGTGCGGACCACCTCCACCAGGCGCATCGTGTGCACCGGGTTGAAGAAGTGCACCCCCAGCACCCGCTCCGGGCGGGTGGTGGCCGCCGCGATCCGGGTCACGCTCAGCGCCGTGGTGCCGGTCGCCAGCACCGTCTCCGGCGGGCAGATCCGGTCCAGCTCGGCGAACAGCGCCCGCTTGAGCTCCAGGTCCTCCGGGACCTCCTCGACCACCAGGTCGGCCGCCGCCGCGGCGGTCAGGTCGTCGCCGACCTCGACCAGCGCCAGCAGCGCCGCCCGCTCCTCGGCCGACAGCCGCCCGCGCTCCACCGCCCGCGCGGTGGACGCCTCGATCCGGTCCAGCGCCCGCAGCGCCTGCGTCGGACCGGCCTCCACGCCGATCACCCGACGCCCGCTGCGCGCCAGTGCCACGGCCACGCCGGCACCCATGGTGCCCAGGCCGACCACGGCGACGGTGGGGAAGGGACGCTCCATGTCCAGACTCCTTGTCATGGGCCCGTGCCGCGGCCCCCGCCACCGCCCGGCCGCGGCAGCGCGAACCCGGGCGGAGGGTGTGACGGGGGAGGGTGTGCCGGCGGCACGGGAGAAACGGGAACGGAAGAAGAACTGCGGCACCCGCGGTACGGACTGGTCCGCTCCAGTTCCGTCCGGGGGCAGTGCCGTGGTGCTCAGGCGCTCCGACCGGGTCGTGAACGGCTACGCCGACGCGCGCACAGGAGAAGGGAACGCGACCTGCCGGTGCGGCTCCCGTAGCCCGGCGCTGGCGCGTGCCGACACTGTAGCCGAGCTACCGGCGGGTAGGAAGAGGGGAACGCGACCCGCCGGGCCGTCGGCGCGCCCATACTGTGGCCGCAGCTGCCGAAGGAGGACACCATGGCTGTCATGACGACCGAGCGCCCGCAGATGGAACTCGAGCAGTTCAGGAACATCGCCGCCATAGCCGCTGAGCGGGAGGACGTGGTGTTCGAGTTCATCAACGGCAGGATCGGAGTCAAGCCGGTGCCCGACGGCGACCACGGGGAGATCATCCGCTGGGTTTCGAGGCGCTGCATGCAGCACCGCCCGGACCTGTGGCTGTACGTCGAGCAGGGGCTGCGCGTCGATCGCTACCGGGCCGGACACGCGAAGCCCGACGGTGCGCTCGCCGAGGACGGTGCCTTCGCCGGACAGGGCGAGTGGGCCGATCCCGAGCAGGTGCTCATGGTGGTGGAGGTGACTTCCTACGACTCCGACACCCACCGGCGCGACCGGGTCGAGAAGCCGGTGGCGTACGCCGAGGCCGGAATCCCGGTCTACCTGCTGATCGACCGGGACGCGGGCGCGGTAACCGTTCACAGCGATCCGCAGGGCGGCCGTTACGAGACCGTCACGACGCGCGCCTACGGCCACGAGGTTGTCCTGCCCGACCCGGTCGGTGTCCTCCTCGACACCGAGGAGCTCAAGCGCTACGCACGCTGAAACGCCGAACGGCCCGCCCGGAGTGCTCCGGGCGGGCCGTTCGTGCGTGGTGCGTCAGCGCGTCAGTGCGCCATCACCGGGACGGCCTCCTCGGCGCCGGCGCCCTCGGTGTGGTGCTCGGGCTTGCCGGCGTTGACCAGGACGCCCGCGGTGACGCCGGCCAGCAGCAGGATGCCGAAGGCCGCCCAGATCGCGACGGAGTAGGAGTGCACCTGGGCCTGGAGCTGGAACAGCTTCGGGTCGGTGGCGGTGGCCGCGTGCGCCTTGGCCCACGAGGTGCCGGCGCTGTGCGCGACGGTGCTCAGCAGGGCGGTGCCGATCGCGCCGCCGACCTGCTGGGAGGTGTTGACCATCGCCGAGGCGACACCGGCGTCCCGCGGCTGGACGCCGTAGGTGGCCAGGCTCATCGCGGGCATGAACGCGGTGCCCATGCCCAGGCCCATCAGGACCAGGCCGGGGAGGATCTGCCAGTACGAGGTGTTGACGTCGATCTGGGTCAGGATCAGCAGGCCGAGCGAGGCGACCACGAAGCCGGGCGCCATCAGGTACCGGGCCGGGACCCGGGTCATCAGGCGGGCGCCGATCTGGGTGGAGCCGGTGATCATGCCGGCCACCATCGGGAGGAAGGCGACGCCGTTGACCAGCGGCTTGTAGCCGAGCACGCCCTGCATGTAGAGGGTGAGGAACAGGAACAGGCCGAACATGCCGATCACGGCCATGCCGAGCGAGAGGTAGACACCGCCGCGGTTGCGGTCGGTGATCACGCGCAGCGGCAGCAGCGGGGCCTTGACCCGGCTCTCGACGACCACGAACGCGGCGAGCAGCACGGCGGCGGCCACGAACAGGCCGATGGTGCTGCTGTCGCCCCAGCCCTCCTGCTCGGCCCGGGTGAAGCCGTACACCAGCGAGACCAGGCCGGTGGTGACCAGCAGCACGCCCGGGATGTCCAGGCGGTTGCGGTTCAGGCCGACGGCGGGCTCGCTGATGACCAGCAGCGCGCCGGCGATGGCGACCACGGCGAACGGGATGTTGACGTAGAAGGTCCAGCGCCAGTTCAGGTACTCGGTGAGGGCGCCGCCCAGGATCAGGCCGATCGCACCGCCACCGCCGGCGACGGCGCCGTAGATGCCGAACGCCTTGGCGCGCTCCTTGCCGTCGGTGAACATCACGGCCAGCAGCGACAGCGCGGCGGGCGCCAGCAGCGCGCCGAACACGCCCTGCAGGGCGCGGGCGCCGAGCAGCATGGTGGTGTTGACGGCGGCGCCGCCCAGCGCGGAGGCCGCGGCGAAGCCGACCAGGCCGACCATGAAGGTCCGGCGGCGGCCCCACAGGTCGGCGACCCGGCCGCCGAACAGCAGCAGGCTGCCGAAGGCCAGGGCGTAGGCGGTGATCACCCACTGGGTGGTGCTGTCGGCGAAGCCGAGGTCCTCCTTGGCGTGCGGGAGGGCGATGTTCACCACGGTCGCGTCGAGCACGACCATCAGTTGCGCGAGCGCGATGAAGACGAGCGCCTTCCACCGGCGCGGGTCCGGCTGGAGGGTGTCAGACATGGAGGTACCCACTTGTGTGTGCGAGAGAGCGTACGGATTGCGTGCGGGACCGCGGCCGGTGGACGGGCGTCCCGTGGGAAGTCGTGAGGGCGGCGTCGGTGCCGCCGGAGTGCCGGTGCGGAGTCAGGCGCGGGGCGTGAGGTCCTCCAGGGTCGCGGCACGGCCGGGCAGCACGGACGGTGCGGGAGCCCGCAGGCCGTCCAGCAGCAACTGCAGGTGACGCCGGACGTGCGGGTCCAGGTCGAGGCAGCCGAAGCCGGGGAGCGGTCGGGTGAGCTGGGCCATGGCGACGACGATGTCGCCGGCTCCGACGTCGGTGCGGAGCAGGCCGTCGGCCTGGGCGCGGGCGATCAGGTCCTGGGTGACCCGCTTCATCTCGGCGCGCGCTTCGGCGAGTTCGGGTTCTTCGAGGTCGACGGAGTCGGAGAGCAGCGGACAGAGCGCGCCGATCCGCTCCTCGGCCGAGGCGAGCACGAAGCGGCTGAACGCCGCGAAGGAGTCGGACTCCTCCGCGGTGGCCGCGTGCGCGTGCGCCACGATCCGCTGCATCACGGCGATGGACACCTGCTGGATCAGCGTCCGGCGGTCGGCGAAGTTCCGGTACAGCGTGGCGTTCCCGACCCCGGCCCGGCGGGCGATCTCGTCCAGCGGGGCCATCGCCCCGTACTCGACGAAGGCCTCCCGGGCCGCGGCCACGATGCGGGCCCGGTTGCGGGCCGCGTCCGCCCGCCGGACGGGAGCGGCGGTGGTGACGACGGTCATGCTGCGCTCCCTTCGAGCGGCGGTGGGCGGTACTGGGGATCATCTCCCCGTTTTGTTGCGGACAGATGTCTAAACGGGGAACTGGTCCCCGGAAATTTCATCATCCGATGTGGCCTGCGTCACATCTGCGACGCTCCTTCCCACGCACGGACGAGTGACCCCCGGCGCGTTCCCCCGGCCGACCCGAAACCCCTGGTCAGGATGGGTCCATGAGCACCGCCAAGCCACGCGCCGACCGCGCCGCCGAGGCCCGGACGGCCGCCACCCGGATCGAGGCCGAGGGCGTCGACGGAGTGATCGTCAGCTGGGTCGACAACGCCGGCGTCACCCGGGTCAAGACCGTCCCCGTCCGCGGCCTCGAATCCGCCGCCCGCTGGGGCGTCGGCGCCGCCCCCTGCTTCGACGCCTTCCTGGTCGACGACTCCACCGCCCCCACCGCCGGCCCCGTCGGCGACCTGCGCCTGGTCCCCGACCTCACCGGCCTGCACCGCCTCGCCGCCCAGCCCGGCTGGGCCTGGGCCCCCGGCGACCGGTGGACCCAGCAGGGCGAACCCCACCCCGGCTGCCAGCGCCACTTCGCCCGCCGCACCGCCGACGCGCTCGCCGACCTCGGCCTGGCCGTCCGGGCCGGCATCGAGGTCGAGTGGATCGTCGACGGCGGCGAACCCGGCCCCGCCTACGGCATGCGCCGCCTGATCGGCAACAGCGACTACCTGCGCGACCTGCTGCGCACCCTGCGCGAACAGGAACTCACCGTCCTCCAACTGCACCCCGAGTACACCGAGGGCCAGTACGAGCTGTCCGTCGCCCCCACCGGCCCCGTCGAGGCCGCCGACACCGCGCTGCTGGTGCGGCACACCGTCCAGGCCGTCTCGCTGCGGCACGGGCTGCGGGCCAGCTTCGCCCCCGTCACCGACCCCGGCGGCGTCGGCAACGGCGGCCACCTCCACCTCAGCCTGTGGCGCGACGGCCGCAACCTCGGCCACGGCGGGGCCGGGCCGCACGGCCTCACCCGCGAGGCCGAGGCGTTCCTGGCCGGCGTCCTCGCCGAACTCCCCGCGCTGCTCGCCCTCGGCGCCCCCTCCGTCGCCAGCTACCTGCGCCTGGCCCCCGGCCGCTGGTCCGGCCCCTACCGCTGCTGGGGCCTGGAGAACCGGGAGGCCGCGCTCCGCCTGATCACCGGCTCCGCACCCGAGCAGGCCAACGCCGAGATCAAGTGCTTCGACGCCGCCGCCAACCCCTACCTCGCCGTCGGCGGCGTCCTCGCCGCGGGCCTCGCCGGTCTCGGCGCCGCCCTCCACCTGCCCGCCGAGACCACCGGCGACCCCGAGGGCGCCGCCGAACGCCTCCCCGCCACCCTCGACCAGGCCGTCGACGCGCTGCGCAAGTCCGAGGTGCTGCGCGCCGCGATGGGCGAACCGCTCTGGCGGGCCGTCCTCGACGTCCGGGAGGCCGAGGCCGAACGCTTCGCCGGCCTCGGGCCCGAGGAGGTCGCGGCGGCCGTCCGCTACCGCTACTGACGACAGGGGCCGGGGCGGGGTGGTTGCGGCTCAGCCGGTGCCGGTGCCGGGGTGGTTTCGGCTCAGCCGGTGCCGGTGCCGGGGTGGTTTCGGCTCAGCCGGTGCCGGTGCCGGTGCCGGTGCTGGCGGCGAACTCCGTGTACTCCGCGTCCGCGCCGCGAGTCGTTGCCGATGCCACGATGACCGTTCCCCCGAGGATTCCCGCCCTGTCACCCTTCAGCCGCGGTTCACCGCCCGGGATGTCACAGGGTTTCCGAACGAGCCGGGATTCCCAACGGCCCGGGGCACCGAACGTCCCGGGGTTTCCGAGCGCGTCACCTCGGACCCCTAGAGTGTGGGCGCCGTGGGCCGGGAACGTGGAGGGGGAACGGGATGTTCTGGGTGGGGCTGCTGCTGTTCGTCGTCGTGGGCGGCGAGTTGGGGGCGGTGGCGCAGGGGGCGACCCGACTGGGCGATGAGGACGGCGGCGCGATAGCCCAGTTCGTCATCGGGATCAACCTCGCGCCCTGGACGGCCCTGGGCGCCTGCGCCCTGGTCTATGTCGGCCGTCGCAGGCGCGCCGGGCTGGAGGCCAAGGGGAAGCTCTCGCCCGCGCTCGCCCGGATCGAGGACGCCCAAGCGACCGGTGACGGTCCGGACCACAGGCTGGAACTCGACCTGACGGTAGCCCCCAAGGGCCGCCCCGCGTACCGGGTGTCCGGTACCACCCGGGTCAACGTGATGCACCTCCAGGAGTTCGCCGCCGGACGCACGCTGGACGTCGCCTACGACCCGGAACGCCCCTGGCGCGTCGAGGTCCCCGAGCGCTGCCGGGAAGAGATCCGGGTGCCGCTGGACACCGCGCCGGAGAGCACCCGGGTGCACGAACCGAAGGTCCCGCTGGGCGGAGCGGGGATCGCCGTGCTGGCCGCGATGGCCGCCGGAGCGGCGGTGTTCTTCCTCGCGTGGGGTTCCTGACCGGCGCCAACTCCTGCAGTGACGCGGTGCGTTCGACGTACAGCAGCTCCCCGTCCCCGCTGCCGGATTCCGCCGCCGGATTCCGCCGCCGGGTCTCACCGGTGAATGTCGCTGTTGAATCCCACCGTCGGGGCGCCGCGGAGTCCCTCGGTGTCCTCGACGGCGCAACTCCCTCTCCCTTTCCCCCCGGCCCTCCCGCCGGTCGGTGTGCCCGCAGACCCGTCAGACCTGTCCGGCGGCCAGCGCGCGGCGGGCGGCGTCGGCCAGGCCGCCCGGCCACGGCTCGCCGTGGCCGGGGTGGACGGTGTCGGCGTCCAGGTCGGCCATCGCCTCCAGCGAGCGCAGCGCCTGCGCGCTGTCCCGGGTGAAGGCGCGGCAGACCAGGCTGGGGCCGCTGCGGCCGCCGACGGTGTCGGCGGTGACCAGCGCGTCCCCGGTGAACGCGGCCGCCCCGCCGGGCAGCAGGAAGACCGCGCTGCCCGGGGTGTGGCCGGGGGCGTGCACCGCGAACGGGCGCCCGGGGACGTCGAGTTGCTCGCCGCCCCGGAAGGTCCGCGGGGCGCGGACCGGACGGGTGCGCAGCATGCCGCGCCGGGCGAAGTGCACGGGGGTGCGCAGCGCGGACGGGCGGCGCAGCGCGTACCGCAGCACGTTGCCCTCGGTGGGCGACTTGGCGTTGCCGCGCAGCGGGTCGGCGAGCAGCGGGGCGTCCTCGGCGTGCACCCAGACCTCGGCGCCGGTGCGTTGGGTGAGCGGACCGGCCAGACCGAGGTGGTCCAGGTGACCGTGGGTGACCAGGACCGCCCGCAGGTCGTCCAGGCGACGGCCGATCCGCTCCAACCCGGCCTCCAGCAGCGGCAGGTGGGAGGGGAGCCCGGCGTCGACCAGGGTCAGGTCGGTGCCGTCGACGAGCAGGTGGAAGTTGACGTGCGGATCACCGAACCGCAGCACCCGGGTGCTCACCGGGCCACCGCCTCGCCCCGCACCGGGGTGATGCGCGCGCCGGGCCGGGCTGGGCCGTCGAGCAGCAGGACGTCGGGGGTGGGGTTCATGGTGGGACGCTCCTTGGTTTGGCGGGGTGGCTGGGCCGAGTGGGTGAGCGCAAGAGTGCGCTGTAGCGGATGGGTCGCGTACCCTCCTGGGCATTGGCCGGATATCGATGTTGCGACAACTAATGACGCAACATCGATGTCGCCTCATTGGTGTCGGTTCATTGATGGCGCGTCACGCATGTCTCATCGCGCATGCCTCATCACGCATGTTGCGTCATCGGTGAGGCGCTATCGATGTGGCGGCACCGTTGTCGCGGCATCGATGTGAGGTCATCGACACCCCGACATCGATGATGCAGTATCGATGATGCGACATTGATGTCATGTCATCGATGTCGTGTCACTGAATATGGTGGAGGGGCTGAGGAGGTGTCAACCTCGCCCCTGCCGCGCGTTGCCCGAGGAAAGGACCTGAGCCGGTGGAAACGGCCGAACACGCCAGGACGCTGAACGAGATCCGCCTGCTGGTGCTCGCCGCCCAGCGGGAGGGCAGCCGCCGACTGGGCCACGCGCTCAAGCAGTCCGGCATCACCCCCGCCCAGGGCGAGGTGCTGGAGGTGCTCTCCGGCGGTGAGCACCTCACCCTCGCCGAGGTCGGCCGCCGCCTGGTCTGCGAGGCGGGCAGCCCCAGCCGGCTGGTGGACTCCCTGGTCAAGGCGGGCCTGGTGGCCCGCACCCCCAGCCCCACCGACCGCCGCACCGTGCTGCTCGCCATCACCCCCGGCGGCCTCGCCAAGCTCGCCGAACTCGGCGAGACCGCAAGCCCGTTGCTCGACCTGATGGGTGACCGCCTGGACCAGTACGAGGCCCGCGCGCTGGCCGACCTGCTGCGCCGCCTGCTCAACGGCACCCCCGGCGGCGCGGCCGTCGCGGCCCGGTTCCCGATCATCCCGGCCCAGAGCGGCTGACGGTCGCCCCCGCGCCCTCCCCGGAACGCGCAAGCCCCGTCCGGGGAGGGGGGAACCCCTGGCCGGGAAACCCCCGGACGGGGGCGGACCGGCCGTGGTACGAAGCTCGGATGACGAGCTACTGGACGGGTGAACGCGTACGCCTGCGGGCGGTCGAACCGGAGGACGGGCCGCTGCTCGCCCGGCTCTCCGCGCAGGAGGAGCGGCTCGGCGACGTGCTCGACCCGCCGCGCTCCGCCGAGGGCTGGGCGGCCCTCGCCCGGCAGAAGGCCGCCGCGGACCCGACGGCCGGCACCTACCAGCTGATCATCGAGTCCCTCGCCGACGGCGCCGCCGTCGGTACGACCGGCGTACACCGGGCCGACGACCGCAGCGGCCTGTTCGAGTACGGCATCACCGTCGGTGCCGAGCACCGCCGTCGCGGCTACGCGGTCGAGGCGGTCCGGCTGGTGCTGCGCCACCAGTTCGAGGAGCGCCGCCACCACAAGGCCACCGCCCGGGTGTTCGCCCACAACGCGCCCTCGCTGGCCCTCCAGCGGCAGCTCGGCTTCACCGAGGAGGGCCGCCTGCGCCAGCACTTCTTCGTCGCGGGTGAACACCGTGACGTGGTGCTGTTCGCGATGTTCGCCGAGGAATTCTTCGCCCGGTACGGCGGTCCCACCGGGCTCTGAACACCGCCTGCACGTTTCTGCACGATCCCGCGCGAGGTGGCGAAACAGTGAGGCCGACCGCCGACCGCCGACCGCCGACCGCCGACCGCCGACCGCCGACCGGGGCCGGTCTCCGGTCCCGGCCTCCGGCGTCGCGCTGGACGCCGTGGCCGGAGCGGTTCTAACCGCGGTTCGCCCCGCCCTTCACCGAGTGGCTCGTCCTGCCATCGGCCGCGTCGCTCGTCGACCGCCCGGCGAACGGGCCGTCCAGTGCGGCCCACTGGAGCAGCAGCACGGTCTTGCCGTCGGTGATCCGGCCGTCCCGGGTCATCGCCAGCGCCTCGGCGAAGGGCAGTTCGAGCACCTCGATGTCCTCGCCGTCCTCCTCCAGGCCGCCGCCGCGTCCGGTCCGGTCGGCCTGGAGGTAGGGCGCCGCGAAGCAGTGCAGCCGTTCGGTGACCGAGCCCGGGCTCATGTAGGCGTCCAGCACGTGCGTCAACGGGCCGAGCTCCACGCCCAGTTCCTCCCTGCTCTCGCGGCGCACCGCGTCGGCGGCGCCGTCCGGACCGTTCGCGTCGCCCGGGCCGTCTGGGCCATCTGGGCCGTCCAGGTCGGAGGCGTCGATCAGCCCGGCGGCCGCCTCGATCAGCATCCCGTCGGGGTGCCCGTTGACGTAGGCCGGGTAGCGGAACTGGCGGGTCAGCAGCACGGTGCCGCGCGCGGCGTCGTACGGCAGGACCGCGGCGCCGTCGCCCCGGTCATAGGTCTCCCGCTGCTGGGTGGTCCACCGGCCGTCCCGGCGGCGGTAGTCGAAGGTGGTGCGGCGCAGTACGTGCCAACCCTGCGAGGTGAGTTCGACCTCGCGCACCCGCACGTCCGGGTTGCGGCGCAGGCCGCGGCCGACGCGGTCCAGGCCGGTGCGGCCGCGGTGGTCGGGGAGGTCGATCCCCGGGCGGCCGCTCACGCGTCCTCCTGGGGCGCGCGGCGGGGGAGTTCGGCGATGTCGTGGTAGACCGGCAGGCCGCGGCGGCGGGCGGTGGCCACGTCCTGGTCCGCGCCGGTGGAGTCGCCGGGCAGTCGGAGCACCGCGTCGCAGTGGGCCAGCAGCCGGTCCGCGGCCGGGTACAGCACCTGGTCGGCCAGCGGGTCGGTCGGCCCCGCCCCAGCCGAGCGGAGCACCGGCAGGGCGATCCACTCGCCGATCACGGGCAGGTGCCCGGCGGCGAAGACCGGCCAGGCCGCGGCCTCCAGCCGGGCCAGGTTGGCGGCCATCGCCGCCGGATCGCCGCCGGTGCCAGAGCGGTACGGACCGGCGATCAGGACGAGCATGGGGGAGTCGGTGTCGGGGCGTGTTGCTGCTTTCCGGGTCATGGGGCGCTACGATACATGCAGAAACGTGAAAGAACGGGAGAGAATGCGGATGCTGGCTGCTGAACGGCGTGACCACCTGCTCGGACTGCTCGCCCGGGAGGGCAAGGTGGTGGCCAAGGACGTCGCCGCCGAACTCGGCATCTCCGAGGACAGCGTCCGCCGCGACCTGCGCGACCTCGCCGCCGAAGGGCTGTGCCAGCGGGTCTACGGCGGGGCGCTGCCCGCGTCCCCGGCGATGGCGGACTACGCCGAGCGGCAGTCGGTGACACCCGACGGCAAGCGGAAGGTGGCCGCCGCGGCCGTCGACCTGATCCGTCCCGGCAGCACGCTGATCCTGGACGGTGGCACCACCGCGCTCGCCGTCGCCGGCCTGCTCCCACCCGACCTCGACTGCACCGTGATCACCCACAGCCCGACGGTGGTGGCGGCCCTGCTGGAGCACCCCCGGGCCGAGCTGTTCCTGCTCGGTGGCCGGGTGTTCAAGCACTCCGCGGTCGCCTGCGGAGCCGCCGCCGTCGAGGCCGCGCAGAACGTCTCCGCCGACCTGTGCCTGCTCGGCGTCACCGGCGTCCACCCCGAGGCGGGGCTCACCACCGGGGACGCGGACGAGGCCGCGATGAAGCGCGCGCTGGCCGCCCGGGCCGCCGAGACCTGGATCCTGGCCTCCGCCGAGAAGATCGGCGCCGCCTCCCCGTTCCGCGTCCTGCCTTGGGAGCGCGTCGCCGGCCTGATCACCGACGCGGCCCCCGACCACCCGACCCTGGAACGCCTCGCCGCCTCCGGCCTGGAGATTCGCCGGGCGCGCTGACCGCGTCGCCGCGCCGGAGCACGGCCGCGTCGCCGCGCTGGAGCACGGTCGCGTCGCCGCGTCGATGCCTGGTCGCGCCGCCGTGCCGCCGCGCGGCCGCTCTCGGGGCCGGTCGGGGTGCGGCGTTCCGGCGCTCCGGAGCAGGGTGTCCACGACGAGCGCCGCGAGGGCGTCCGGGGCCTGTTCGTCCTTGCGCCGGACGAGCTCTTCCCCTGGCCCGTGCTCTTCCCCTCGCCCGCGCCCAACGGTTCCAAGCCCGCGCCCGGGGCGTACGTCTGGTGAGCCCCGGTACGCCGCCGGTGTCTACGGTGCGGCGTCCCGGGTCAGGACGACGACCGGGATCCGGCGTCCGGCCCGCTCCTGGAAGCCTGCGAAGTACGGGGTGCGCAGCAACTGCAAGGCCCAGAGCCGGTCGTGTTCCGCGTCCTCGGCCACCGACGCGGTGACGGGGAAGCTCTCGGTGCCGACCTCGACGCGGGCGGCCGGGTCGGCGAGCAGGTTGTGGTACCAGCCGGGGTGGTTCGGCCGACCCCCGTTGGCCCCGAAGACCACCAGCCGCCCACCGTCCTCCAGGTAGGTCACCGGCATGACGCGAGGCTCCCCGCTGCGAGCGCCGGTGGTCGTGAGCAGCAACAGGGGGACCCCGGCGAAGTCGCCGCCCACCACCCCGCCAGCGGAGCGGAACTCGTCGATCACCAGTTGGTTGCACCGGAGCCGCTCTGACGACACGTTGACACCTCCGGGGAAAGGGAATTGACGGAACGTCACGCACGCTACGCGCCAAATGGTTTGCCGCCCAACGGATTTCGTGCAGCAGCACCGGCCCGGTCCGCGCACCCGTCCGGTCCGTGCACCTGCTCAGTGGGCCTCGGGTAGTCAACCGCTAAGACGTCGTTCCTTTTGGTGCCAGTGGTTGTTGAGTGGTCGTGGAGAGTCTTGTTGAGCGCCTGGTCCCGGGCGAGTTGTGGGAGTTGTTTCGACGTATGGTGCCGCCGGCGGTCGTTCAGCGCCCACAGGGCGGAGGTCGACGGCGGGCCGGGGACCGGGAAGTGCCGGTCGCGATCGTGTTCGTAGCGGCTTCGGGTTGCACCTGGCGCCAGCTCCCGCCAGTCTTCGGGGCCTGCTGGCAGACGGTCTACCGGCGCTTTGCGCGATGGAGCCGCGACCGGCTCCGGGCCCGGCTGTACCGGGTCGTCCTGGGGGAACTCGACGCCCAGGGGGGCGCTGGACTGGCCACGGTGTGCCATCGATTCGGTGAGCATCCGCGCCCTCAAGGGTGCCTCTGATCGGACCGAATCCGGCCGACCGTGGCAAGAACGGATCGAAGATCCACCTGATCTGCGGCCGAAACGGCCTGCCGATCTCGCTCTCCATCTCCGGAGCCAATCTGCGCGACAGCCAGGCCCTGGAACCGTTGGTGCTCGGCATCCCGCCCATCCGTTCCCGACGCGGATCGCGCCGACGCCGACCGGCCAAGCTGCACGGCGACAAGGGCTACGGCCACGACCACCTGCGGCGATGGCTGCGCTCCCGCGGCATCGTCCCCCGCACCGCCCGCCGAGGCATCGAGTCCTCCCAGCGCCCGGGTCGCCACCGCCGGGTTGTCGAGCGCACCACGTCATGGGTCTCCGGATGCCAGCGCCTGCACTGACGCTACGAGCGCAAGGCCGGGCATTTCCTCGCTTTCGCCGGCATCGCCGCACTCCTGATCTGCTACCGCCGTCTCACCCGTGCCGCCGAGCGGGGCCGGTCAGCGTGAGACCGCTCCGACGCTGCGGACCCACACGGGAAAAGGTGCGGTCTCTGGCTCGGGAACGTCCTGCTCTGCCTGGCCGTCCTCAATCTCGAGGTCCGACCAGGCAACCAAGCCCGGCGTCCGGTCGTTCAGGAAGCCCTCGATGACGGCACCGAGATCGTCAGAAGGCGCGTACGCACTGCCGAAGGGCAGTTCGTCCGCGGCCACCGATCCGGTTGAGCATCGGAGCTGCCCGGCCTGCTCGTCGTGCCACACGTAGAAGGTCGCCACCCCGGCGAAGCCCATCTCGCGGATGCGGAGCCGGATGCCTTCGGCGGTCTGCTCAAAGGCGGCGATCACCTCCGACACGGACAAGGCGCGCCTGTCCTCATCCTCTGCCCCCAGCCACCAGGTGTTGGTCTCCCACTCCACCCGCGGATCAGTCGGCTCCAGCACCAGCGGTTCGTCCGCTACCTCGGCGATCCATGTCAACAGCACCCCGGAAGTATCCCTGCACACCTCGGACACCAGGAAGCACCAAAAGAAGCGATGTCTAATGCGGGGCGTACTGAGCCTTTGCAAAGCGGCCACCGATCGGGTGACGGTCGACCTGATGCCATCTGTGGGGATTTTGGAGCGGCGGCTCGGGTTGTTGGAGTAGGAGCTGTAGAGCCGATGGGCGAGGGCGTGGTGCTGGCCCTGTGCTTTGTGGTGCTGTCGGAGGCCGCCTCTAGGGTGACCGGCAAGATCGTCATTGGGGTCACCCCCGACGTGGCTGGAACCGTTCGGAAGGGGTTGGTATGGGTTGGTGGGACAGGGCGCCGGGGGAACGCGAGCGATGGGTGCTCGATCCGTTGGCGGGGGTGGGACCGCTGCGGTTCGGGATGGACCCGGCGCAGGTCCGGGAGGCGCTGGAGGACGCGGGCGTCCGGCCCGAGCTGACGGTGCGAACGGGAGACTCCCTGGAGTACTACCGGGAGCCGGGGCTGACCGCGTTCTACGCGCCGGGGCCGCGGCTGGCCGCGGTGCTGATCGACGCCACGGGCGGGCCGTTGCTGCGGCTGGGGGATGTCGAACTGGTCGCGCGGGTGCCCTCCGAAGCCCGTGCCGACATCCGCCGCCTCGCCCTCCTCGACGGGGCCGAGGTACGGGTGAACTTCCACGGGGAGCCGGAGGTGCCGGCCTGGGGGCTTTCCGTGTGTGCGGTGCAGGAGTGGGGGCACTCGTCCACGGGGCATATGGAGCGCCGGGACAACATGATCACTGGCCTCCTGGCCACCGGTCCCGAGCTGGCCGGGGACCCCTGGAACACGGAGCCGGTCGCCAGGTTGATCCGCCCTTCGCACGACCGGCGGACGCCCCCGGACCCTCCGCCGGTGACGGCCGATCGGGACCGGCCGCGCTGGGAATGTTCACCGCTGCGGGGGGTCGGTCCGTTGCGCTTCGGGATGAGCCCGCGGCAGGTGGCTGCCGCGCTGGGCGGCCGGGAGCCCGCCGGGCGCGAGGGCCACCACCCGTTCCGGCCGGGCGGGGGCCGCGACCTGGACAGGTGGGAGCTGGACGACGAGCACTACGACCACGTGGGGGTGAGCGCGCACTACTGGGAGGGTGCGGACGGCCCCGAACTGAGCGCGGTGAGCGTCCACGGCCGCACCGGCCCGCAGGTCCTCTTCCAGGGCATCGAACTGGTCGGCCGCCGGCCCTCCGTCGTCGAGGCGGAGCTCCTCCGGCACGCCGAGGAGCACCCGCTGGAACTCCGCTACGCCCAGCAGGGGAATGTGGGCTCGGTCGAGCTCAACGTGTGGGTACGGGCCGAACGGGTCGGGGACGGCACGATCACCGGGGCCCTGTTCTGCGTCGAGCAGTGGGAGTACAGCGACGACTGAGGCTGAGCCCGTCGAGGCGACCGCCGATCGAGTGGTGCCGGGTGGGGAAGAACCCGCGGGGCTCCTGGACGGTTGAGTGAGGTACCCGACGTCTCAACTCTTGCCCGGGAGCCCTGCTGGTCACGTGCCCAGCCGCACTGGACCTGCCGCACGCGCTCGTCGAGTGGGTCACCATGCTCATCGTCATCCGCGAAGGCGACCGCCGCTGCAAACTCCGGCCCTCTAAACGCGCGCTGGTCGCGCTGGTGTACCTGCGCAAGCACGACACCCTCGTCCAGATCGCCGCCGGCTTCCGCATCAGCGTTGGCACCGCCCACGCCTACGTCCGCCAGGTCACCGACCTCCTCGCCCGTTGTGCTCCCGGGCTGACCCAGGCCCTGCGCGAAGCCGACCCCGAGTACGTCCTGGTCGACGGCACCCTCGCCGACTGCGACCGCGTCGGCGACAGCCGCGCCGACTACTCCGGCAAACACCGCCGCCACGACGTGAACCACCAGGTCATCACCAGCCCGACCGGTCGGCTCTTGTGGATCTCCCGCGCCCTGCCCGGCCGCACCCACGACCTGACCGCAGCCCGCACCCACCGCATCGTCAAAACCTGCGCCAGGCTGCACATCCCGGCCTTGGCCGACATGGCCTACACCGGTGCTGGCGGAACGTTCGCCGTGCCGACCAGACGCCTGCCCCGCAAGGAGCCCAGCGTCAGGCAGCGATCGGTGAACCGGGCCCACGCTCGGCTCCGTCACCCGGTCGAACGCGGCGTGGCCACCCTGAAACGCTGGAAAATCTTCCGCCGTGCCCGATGCAGCCCGAACTGGTTGACGTCAGCAGCCAAAGCTGTCCTCACCCTTGAGCTTCAACGCTGAAAAGGCTCACTGTTCGCCGAGGGCGCGCAGGCCGTCGGTGAGTGCGGCGAGTTGCGCGGCGGTGAGGCCGGAGGCCAGTTCGGCGTCGGCGGCCTCGGCGGCCTCGGCGCAGCGGGCCAGCAGGCGGCGGCCCTCGGCGGTGAGGGTGAGGACCTGGCGGCGCCGGTCGTCCGGGTCGCGGAGGCGTTCGACTGCGCCGAGCGCCTGGAGTTGGTCGGCGAGGGCCACGATCAGGCTGGGCGCGACACCCAATCGGGAGGCCAACTCCTGCTGGGAGGCGGCGGATTCGGCATCCAACGCGGCCAACAGTCCGGCGTGCTTGGGCTTCAGGCCGAGTGCCTCGACCCGGGTCGCGAAGCGGTCGGCGGCCAGGGCGCCGAGGGTGCCCAGGTTGAAGACCAGTGTGGCGCGGAGGGCGGCCGATCCCTTGACATCGCTCATGCCGAGAATGATAACTTCCCCATATCGTTCACGGCTCGAATGATTTAGGGGGAGATGAAATGGGCGTGCTGTCCGCGGCCAATGCACTGGCCGCGCTGATGAGCGCGGGATCGAGCGTGGCGGGCGTGCTCCGGCCGGGCCTGGCGCTGCCCGCAGGTGAACCGGCCACCGCCGGGGTGCACCTGTATGCACAGGCCTACGCCGCCAGGTCGCTCCCGCTCGGGGTGGCCACGGCGGCGGCGGTGTGGACGGGCGCGGCGGTGGCCTGGCCGATGCTGCTGGTGTCCGGCCTGGCCCAGGTCGCCGACTCGGCGATCGGCTTCCGTCAGCGCAACCTCGGCATGGGCATCGGCGCCGGCGCGTGCGCCGTCCTGCACCTGCTCTCCGCCTGGTGGATGGCCCGGTGAACGGCCCGGTGAACGGCGCGACGGACACCGCGATGAGCGTGGCGGGGCCCGGCGCCACGGGCCTGACGGCGCTCGACGTGGCAGCGTTCGCGGCGGAACTCGCGGTGTACGCGGCAGCCGCCTGGTGGGCCTGGCGCAGGCCGGGCCGACGCGGGGCGCGACTGGCGGCGGCGGTCGGGGCGGTGGCCGTGCTCGCTGTGCTGTGGGGGCGGTTCGCGGCCCCGACCGCCGATCGGCCGTTGCACGGGGTGGCTCGGGTGGCGTTCGAGGTCTGCTGGTTCGGCGTGGGCGCGGCGGCGGCGTTGCGCGCGTACCGGCGGGGGGTGAGGTGAGTGCTGTGGCACGGGTGTCCAGGCACGGATGTCCAAGCATTGATGTCGCAACACCCATGTCGTGGCAACCGTGTTGCAGCACGCATGCCGTGACACCCATGCCGTGGCACCTATGTCACAACACCCATGTCGCGTCACTGGTGGCGTGACACGTATGCCGCGACACGTATGCCGCGACACGTATGCCGCGACACGTATGCCGCGACACGTATGCCGCGACACGTATGCCGCGACACGTATGTCGTGACACCTATGTCGCGACACGGGCCCGCAAAATGATCTGACGGCCACTCGGGCATGCCCTACGGTGTCCGGCAGCATGCGAACCGGACGGGGCGGTAACAGTGGGCTGGGACATGACGATCGAGCAGCCGGGAGGCGCCGGTGATCCCGATTACCGGTTCAACGTTTCGAGCATGGGGCCGGCGAAACGGACCATGGAGCGCCTCGGGATGCTCTCGTCCGAGGAGCCGCCGCCTTGGCCGGAGTTCGCGGACTTCGAGGTGGTGTCGGCCGATTTCGTCACCGCCTCCCGGGGCGAGGAGTCCGAGTCCATGCGCGCCTTCCATGCCGCCGGCCGGGCAGTGGTCGACTGGCAGGCCGAGCAGCCGACGGGGATTCCGG
The DNA here is from genome assembly GCF_013364235.1 of Kitasatospora sp. NA04385. NCBI lineage: Bacteria > Bacillati > Actinomycetota > Actinomycetes > Kitasatosporales > Streptomycetaceae > Kitasatospora > Kitasatospora sp. NA04385. The sequence continues at coordinate 5,946,430 of NZ_CP054919.1, forward strand.
GCTACAAGATCGGCGGCGGCAACGACGGCTGGCTGGTGACACCCGCCGAGATCCGTGCCGCGCTGGCCGCCCTCGAAGCGCAACCCGAATCGGTCAAGGCCGAGGCGGTCTCCCAGTACCCGCGTTGGGAGGAGTGGATCGACTACCTCCAGCGCGCCGCGACCCACGGCGGGTTCCGGGTCGAATAGCGACCGCCAGCCTCCGTCCCGTCCCGTCCCGTCCCGTCCCGCCCACGCCCCGCCAAGCCAAGGTCCAAGCCAAGAGCGCCCCGCCACCGCGCGACCGCCCGGGTCACCCCGGGCGGTCGCGCGCTGCTGAGGGAGCTGGGCGCGGTGCGGGGCGGTGGCGTCAGTTGACGGCGGCCAGGTGGTTCTTCAGGCCCTGGCCGAACGCGGTCGGGGTGCCGTCGAAGTTGGAGATCAGCGACGGGCCCTGGCCGCAGTCCCAAGTGTTCCAGGTCCAGCCGAGGTAGGAGACCTTGGCGGCGTCGGCCCAGGACATCACCTGGTCGATGAAGGAGTGGGCGCAGTCGTTCTCACCGATCTCGCCGACCACCACCGGGACCTGGGCGGCCAGCGGTGCCACGGTCGAGTTCCAGCAGGACTGGCTGGAGCAGGTGTTGAAGTTGTACACGTGCCAGGAGGCGGCCAGGTTGCCCGCCGGGTCGGTCGGCTTGTGGGCCAGCCACTGGCCGAGGTCGTTGGAGTACGCCAGGCCGCCGAGCAGGATGACGTTGTTCGCGCCGGCGGTGCGCACCGAGTTCACCAGCGTCTGCATGCCGCTGACCTGGTAGTTGATGCCGGGGCAGGCGCTGCCGCCGTCCCGCCAGCAGTTCCAGGCCTGGTCGATGCCGGAGACGGCGCGGTCCGCGTAGGGCTCGTTGAGCAGGTCGAAGACCACCGAGGGGTCGTTCTTGAAGGTGGTGGCGACGGAGGTCCAGAAGGTCGCCGCACCGGCGCCCGGCATCGGCTTCTGGCAGGTCGAGTTGACGTCCGAGCAGCCCGAGGAGTTGCCGGTGTAGAGGCCCTGCGTCCAGTGCAGGTCGATGATCGGGGTGAGCCCGGCGTCCCGCAGCGCGTAGACGAAGTTCTTCACCGCCGTGCGGTAGTTCTCGCCCGCGTACTCGGGCTTGACGTTGGAGTAGCCGTTCCAGCAGTCCTCGTTGACGGGGACGCGGACGGCGTTGGCCTTCCAGCTCTTGATCGCGGCGATCGAGGCGGCGTCCACCGGCCCGTCCGAGAAGCCGTAGCCCTGGACGCACATGAACTCCATGCCGGAGCGGTTCACGCCGCGCAGGATCACCTGCGAACCGTTGGCGTCCACCAGCTTGTTGCCGGAGACGTGCAGCGCCGGGGCCTTGCCGTTGCCGGTGCTCCCGGAGGAGGAGGCCGACGGCGACGGTGACGGCGACGCGGAAGCGGACGCCGAGGGGGAGGGGGAGGCCGACGCGGACGCGGACGGAGAGGCCGACGCAGACGCAGACGCAGACGGGCTCGCCGCGCCGTTGCAGGCCACGCCGTTGACGGTGAACGAGGTGGGGGCCGCGTTGCCGCCGCTGTACGCGAAGTTGGCGCCCGCGCTGATCGAGCCGCCGGCCGCGATGGTGGTCGCCCAGGCGGGGGCCGCGATGGTGACGTTCTTGCCGGACTGGCTCCAGGTGCCGTTCCAGCCGGTGCCGGAGAGCGTCTGGTTGCCGGTGTAGGAGTAGCCGACGCTCCAGTTGTCGATCGGGGTGGTGCCGGCGTTGGTAAGTTTCACGTTCGCGGTGAAGCCGCTGCCCCAGTCGTTCGTCGTGTAGTCGACGGAACACTGGACGCCGGCGGCGGCCGCGGGGCCGGCGCCGGTGAGGGCGAGGGTGGCCGCAGCGGTCGCGGCCAACGCCGAGACCAGCGCCAGGGTGGTGGTGCGGACGGACATGTCCGACTCCTCGGAGGAGGGGAGAAATGGGCGCGCTCCCACAGGCCCGCCCTGAACCATAGCCAGGGGCAAGGCAGTTGCCAACACGCGTCGGCTGCGCACTCTCCTGCGCGGTCCCTTGACAGTGCGCACCCCCCTCCCGATATTTGGGAGCGCTCCCACAGAACGCCCCCCGGCGGACCGCTCCGGAAGGCACCCCCCTGCCGACCGCCCGGACCCGCCCGCACGGCCGTCACCGCACGGCCGTCACCGCCCGACCGTCCCTGTACGGCCGTCCCTGCGCGGGCGGCCGTCACCGCACGACCGTCCCCCGGACTCCCCCACCCACCCCCATCCGAGGAGCCGTCATGTCGTCACCACCCCGTCGCCGGGTGCCCAGGAAACGGGTTCCGGCGCTCACCGCCGCCCTCACGCTGCTCGCCGCCGGCCTGTCGACCGCGGTCGCCGTCCCGGCCTCCGCCGCCGTGGTCCAGTGCTCCGTCGACTACACGGCGAACGACTGGGGCAGCGGCTTCACCGCCAACGTGGCGATCAACAACAAGGGCACCGCCGCGCTCAACGGCTGGACGCTCACGTACGCGTACTCCGGCAACCAGACGCTCTCCGGCAGCGGCTGGAACGGCACCTGGAGCCAGTCCGGCAAGAACGTCACCGTCACGGCCCCGGCCTGGGCGACCACCATCGCGGCGGGCGGCTCGGCCACCGCGGGCGCCAACTTCTCGTACAGCGGCACCAACACCGCGCCGACCGCGTTCGCGGTCAACGGGACGAGCTGCACCGGTGCGCACGCGGCCCCGACCACCGCCCTGACCAGCCCGGCCCCGGGCGCCAACTACCAGGCGGGGGCGGCCGTCCCGCTCTCGGCGACGGCCACGGCGGCGGACGGCGCGAGCATCAGCAAGGTCGAGTTCTACGACAACACCACGCTGATCGGCACCGCCACCAGCGCCCCGTACACCTTCAGTTGGACGGGCGCGGCGAGCGGAAACCACTCGATCTACGCGAAGGCGTACGACAGCCTGGGCGCGAGCAGCGAGTCGACCCCGGCGGGCATCACGGTCGCGGCCGGTCCGGCGATCAGCGCCACCCCGCTGACCCTGTCGGTGAACCAGGGCAAGACCGGCAGCTTCGCCGTGAAGCTCAGCAGCCAGCCGAGCGCGAACGTCACCGTCACCACCACCCGGACCTCGGGCAACACCGGGCTGTCGATCAGCTCCGGCGCGACGCTGACCTTCACCCCGGGCAACTGGTCGACGGCGCAGAACGTCACGCTCGCCGCCGACGCCTCCTCCACCGGCTCGGCGACCTTCACCTCCACCGCCACCGGGTACACCTCCTCGGCGGTGACGGTGACCGAGCTGGCCGCCGCCTCGGGCGTGTACAACGACCGGTTCCTGCAGCTGTACAACAAGATCAAGGACCCGGCGAACGGCTACTTCTCGCCGGAGGGCATCCCCTACCACTCGGTGGAGACCCTGCTGGTCGAGGCCCCCGACCAGGGCCACGAGACCACCTCGGAGGCGTACTCGTACCTGCTCTGGCTGGAGGCCCAGTACGGGCGGGTCACCCAGGACTGGTCGAAGTTCAACGCGGCGTGGACGCTCATGGAGACGTACATGATCCCGGGGCACGCCGACCAGCCGACCAACGCGTTCTACAACGCCTCCAAGCCGGCCACCTACGCGCCCGAGCGCCCGCTGCCGAGCGACTACCCGGCGGCGCTGGACACCTCGGTCACCGCGGGCAACGACCCGATCGCCGGTGAGCTGAAGAGCGCGTACGGCACCGACGACATCTACGGCATGCACTGGCTGCAGGACGTGGACAACGTCTACGGCTACGGCAACGCGCCCGGCAAGTGCGAGGCGGGCCCGTCCGACACCGGCCCGTCGTTCATCAACACCTACCAGCGCGGCGCGCAGGAGTCGGTGTGGGAGACCATCCCGCAGCCCACCTGCGACAACTTCAAGTACGGCGGCAAGAACGGGTACCTGGACCTGTTCGTCAAGGACAACTCCTACGCCAAGCAGTGGAAGTACACCGACGCGCCGGACGCCGACGCGCGCGCCATCCAGGCCGCGTACTGGGCCGACACCTGGGCCAAGGCCCAGGGCAACGGCTCGAAGGTGGCCACCACGGTGGCCAAGGCGGGCAAGATGGGCGACTACCTGCGGTACTCGTTCTTCGACAAGTACTTCAAGCAGATCGGCAACTGCGTCGGCGCCGGCACCTGCGCGCCCGGCAGCGGCAAGACCTCCGAGCACTACCTGCTGTCCTGGTACTACGCCTGGGGCGGCGCCACCGACACCTCGGCCGGCTGGTCCTGGCGGATCGGCGACAGCGCGGCGCACGGCGGCTACCAGAACCCGATGGCCGCGTACGCGCTGGTCAACGACCCGGCGATGGCCCCCAAGTCGTCCACCGGCAAGTCCGACTGGACCACCTCGATGGGCCGTCAGGTCGAGTTCACCCAGTGGCTGCAGTCCAACGAGGGCGCGATCGCGGGCGGCGCGACCAACAGCTGGGAGGGCGACTACGGGACCCCGCCGGCCGGCACCCCGACCTTCTACGGGATGTTCTACGACGAGGCGCCGGTCTACCACGACCCGGCCTCCAACCAGTGGTTCGGCTTCCAGGCCTGGGGCCTGGAGCGGATGGCGGAGTACTACTACTCCAGCAACGACCCGAAGGCCAAGGCCATCCTGGACAAGTGGGTGACCTGGGCGCTGTCCAAGACCACCTTCAAGGCGGACGGCAGCTACCAGATCCCGTCCACGCTGGCCTGGAGCGGCAAGCCGGACACCTGGAACGCCTCCTCCCCGGGCGCCAACACCGGCCTGCACGTGAGCGTGGTCGACTACACCAACGACGTCGGCGTGGCCGGTTCCTACGCCAAGCTGCTGTCGTACTACGCGGCCAAGTCCGGCAACGCGGCCGCCAGGACCGCGGCGCAGAAGCTGCTGGACGGCATGTGGGCCAACAACCAGGACGCGCTGGGCATCTCGGTGCCGGAGACCCGCACCGACTACAGCCGCTTCAACGACTCGGTCTCGGTGCCGAGCGGCTGGACCGGCACCATGCCCAACGGCGACCCGATCAACAGCGGCTCGACCTTCCTGTCGATCCGGTCCTTCTACAAGAACGACCCGTCGTTCGCCAAGGTCCAGACGTACCTGAACGGCGGCGCCGCGCCGACCTTCACGTACCACCGGTTCTGGGCGCAGGCCGACATCGCCACGGCGATGGCCACCTACGGCGAGCTGTTCGGCGGCTGACCCGCCGACACCGAGGCGCTGACCGACCGTCACCGACGGCCGGTCGGCCGCCACCCGAACGCGAGTGCCCGGTCCGACCGACAGCGGACCGGGCACTCGCCCGTTCTGAGTAGATTGCTTTACTACCTCTTGATTTTTGTCATATCGGGTGAATAGTCTCCCGGCCATTCGGACGCAATCGATCACCCACGATCGCGCCGCCGACACTCGGGAGGGTCAACCCCTATGAGAGTTCCCCGGATTCGCCGCTCCGCACTCACCACGACCGCGGCCTGTCTCACGCTCGCCACGGTCGGAGCACTGGCCCTGCCCGCCGCGTCGGCGGCCGCGGTCGAGGCCGCCGACGGGCCGACGCTCAGCTACGTCGTCAACACCCGGGCCAACCACGGCCAGACCCAGAAGGCCGAACGGGAGGTCAAGGCGGCGGGCGGCACCGTGGTCGCCTCCTACGACCGGATAGGCGTGGTGATCGCCCACTCGGCGGACCCCGGCTTCGCGGCGAAGCTCCGGAAGTCCAAAACCGTCGACTCGGTCGGCGCCAGCCGCACCGCGGGCATCCAGGCCGGCGGCGTGGAGGGCATCGTCCAGGAGGCCGAGGTGCCCGCCACCGCGCCCGCCGACGGCAGCGAGCCGCTGTGGGCCAACCAGTGGGACATGAGGCAGATCGGCGTCGACCAGGCGCACCGGAGCACCCTCGGCAGCCGCTCGGTGGTGGTCGGCGTGCTCGACTCCGGCATCGACGCCACCCACGAGGACCTCGCCGCCAACGTCGACCCCAAGCTCTCCGCGTCCTGCCTGAGCGGCCGTCCCGACACCAGCTGGCAGTCCTGGCAGCCCACCACCAGCAGCCACGGCACCCACGTGGCCGGGACCATCGCCGCCGCCAAGAACGGCAAGGGCGTGGAGGGCATCGCGCCCGGCGTCCGGCTGGCCGCCGTCAAGGTGGTCGACGACGGCGGGTTCATCTACCCCGAGTACGCGATCTGCGGCTTCGTCTGGGCCGCCGAGCACCACTTCCAGGTCACCAACAACAGCTACTACGTGGACCCGTGGATGTTCAACTGCGCGGGCGACCCCGACCAGGCGGCCGTCAGCGAGGCCGTCCGCCGGGCCGTCGACTACTCGCGCCGCAACGGGGTGCTGAACGTCGCCGCCGCGGGCAACGAGAACATCGACCTCGCCCACAAGACGGTCGACGTCTCCAGCCCCGACGACACCGACCCGGCCACCCGGCCGATCGACGACAGCTGCCTCGACCTGCCCGCCGAACTGCCCGGCGTGGTCGCGGTCTCCGCGATCGGCGTCAAGGGCGACAAGTCGTACTACTCCAGCTACGGACTGAACAAGGTCACCGTCGCGGCCCCCGGCGGCGACAGCCGCTACCAGGTGCCCGAGACCCCGGACCGGATCGGCGCGGTGCTCTCCACCATCCCCGGCAACAAGTACGGCTACAGCTCCGGCACCTCGATGGCCTCCCCGCACGTGGCCGGCGTCGCCGCACTGCTGGCCTCCACCCACCCGTGGGCCGGCCCGGAGCAGTTGCGCGCCCTGCTGGTGAAGGAAGCCGACCAGCACGCCTGCCCGACCGGCGTCTTCGACCCGGGCGGCACCGGCGCGTACAAGGCCACCTGCGAGGGCACCGGGCGCAACAACGGCTTCTACGGCGCGGGCGTGGTCTCCGCGGCCAAGGCGGCCGACTGGTGGCGCAACTGACGGCAGTGCAACTGATGTCGTCACAACCAATGACGGCGCAACTGATGTCGTCACAACCAATGACGGCGCAACTGATGTCGTCACAACCAATGACAGCGCAACCGCCCCCAGGCGGCTAGCTCACTCCCCGCCGACGTGCCGGGACCAGTCCGGCTCCACCGGAGCCAGACCGGCCCGGTTCGGCACCTGCTTCAACCAGGCCGGACGGGCCGCCAGCCGCGCGGCGGCGGCCCGTTCCTCGGCGGCCCGGATCTGCTCGGGCGTGGCGAAGCCCTCCGGCAGCCAGGCCGCCGAGTGCGCCACCCGGGCGGACAGGTGCCCCACGTACGCCTCCCGCACCGCGGCCGGCGAGTCGAAGCCCGGCTCGTCGGCCAGCCAGGCGTCCGGCACCAGCGCGGTGACCTCGCGCAGCAGGTCCGGCGTCACCAGCGGGGCGAGCGCGGCGTCGGCGGCGGCCAGGTCGGGCGCGTAGCCGCCCAGCGCGTGGCCGCTCAGGTCGTAGCGCTTGTGCACCGAGGCGGGCGCGGACGCCCAGCGGTGGTGGAACACCAGGCCCGCGCCGTTGTCGATCAGCCACAGCCGCCCGTGCCACACCATCAGGTTGGGGTTGTGCACGCTGCGGTCGACGTTCCCGGTCAGCGCGTCCAGCCAGACCACCCGGCCCGCCTCGGCGGGCGACACCTCGATCATCCCCGGCCGGAAGTCCCGCGCGCCCGGCAGCAGGTCCATGCCCAGGTTGCGCCCGGCGCTGGCCCGCAGCAGGTCCTGGATCTCCTGGTCGGGCTCGTCCGAGGCGACCGCCGGGTCGAAGTCCACCAGCACCAGCGGCGGCACCCGCAGGCCCAGCCGCCGGGCCAGCTCGCCCACCACGACCTCGGCCACCAGCGCCTTGACGCCCTGCGCCGCCCCGGTGAACTTCACCACGTACGTGCCCAGGTCGTCCGTCTCCACCACCCCGGGCACCGACCCGCCCGCCCGCAGCGGGTCGACATAGCGCAGCGCCTTCACCTCATCGAGCATCCGCCCACCTTAGATCGCCCACCTTAGATCGCCCACCTTGGATCGCCCACCTTGGATCGCCCACCTTGGACCGCCCACCTTGGATCGCCCACCGTGGACCGCCCGCTCGACCGCCCCCGGTTTGGCGGCCGTCCGGGGCGATGATTGGGTGGGGCCGACCGTCGAGCAGCCGACCGAGGAGAAGTGAAGCGATGGGCAAGGTGCACGCCACCACCGAGCGGACGTACGGGGCCGACCCGGCGCGGGTGTACGAGGCGCTGGCCGACTACGAGGTGACCCGGCCGAAGCTGCTGCCCGCGCAGTACGGTGAGTACGAGGTGCGGGCCGGCGGCCACGGCGCCGGGACGCAGGTGCACTGGAAGCTGCAGGCGACCGAGAACCGGGTGCGCGACTGCCTGTTCACGGTGTCGGCGCCCAGCCCGGAGAAGCTGGTGGAGACGGACGCCAACTCCTCGATGGTGATCACCTGGACGGTGTCGGCGGTCGGCGAGAGCGGCAGCAGGGTCACCGTGGAGGCGAGCTGGACGGGCGCCACCGGGATCGGCGGCTTCTTCGAGCGGAGGTTCGCCCCCAAGGGCCTGAACCGGATCCACGACCAGGTGCTGGCCAACCTGGCGGCGGCGCTCGGCTGACCGGACGGACCCTGGAACACCCGTACGGAGCGTCATCCGTACGGGTGTTTGGCTTCCCCGGGACGGGTGAAGCGGGCCCGGACGGCGGGCGCCGTCAACTTAGGCTCCGGGCCGTGCAGATGACGATCCTTCATGTTTCACAGCCGGTCGACGGCGGAGTGGCCCGGGTGGTGGTGGACCTGGTGCGCGGGCAGCGCGCGGCCGGGTGCCGGGTGCTGGTGGCGTGTCCCCCCGGCGGCCGGCTCGCCCGCGAGGCCGCCGCGGCCGGCGCCCGGGTGCTCGACTGGCCCGCCGAGCGCTCGCCCGGCGCGAGCGTGGCCGGCGAGGTCTGGCGGCTGCGCCGGATCCTCCGCCGCACCGAGCCGGACGTGCTGCACCTGCACAGCGCGAAGGCCGGGCTGGCCGGCCGACTGGCGGCCCGCGGCACCCTGCCCACCGTCTTCCAGCCGCACGCCTGGTCGTTCGCGGCGGTGGAGGGCGTGATGGCCGGGGCCAGCCTGCGCTGGGAGCGGCACGCCACCCGCTGGGCCCGCACCGTGCTGTGCGTCAGCGAGCGGGAGCGGGAGGACGGCGAGGACGCCGGGCTGATCGCCGACTGGCGGGTGGTGCCCAACGGCGTCGACCTGGAGCACTTCGCGCCCGCCGACCCGGCCGCCCGGCGGGCCGCCCGGATGACCCTGGGCCTGGACCGGTCCGACCCGCTGGCGGTCTGCGTCGGGCGGCTGTGCCGGCAGAAGGGCCAGGACGTGCTGCTGGACGCCTGGACGAGGGTGCAGCTGGCCCGCCCGGCGGCCCGGCTGGTGCTGGTCGGCGGCGGCCCGGACGCGGAGGCGCTGGCCGAGCGGGTCCGGGGCCTGCCGGACCCGTCCCGGGTGCGGATGGTGGGCGACGTGGCGGACCCGCGGCTGTGGCTGGCGGCGGCCGACCTGGCGGTGCTGCCCTCGCGCTGGGAGGGGATGGCGCTGGCCCCGCTGGAGGCGATGGCCTGTGGGCGGCCGGTGCTGCTGACCGACGTGCCGGGGGCCCGGGAGTGCCTGCCGCCGGGGGAGCGGGAGCGCGCGGTGGTGCCGCCGGAGAATCCCGGAGCGATGGCCGAACGGCTGGTCGAATTCCTGGGCGACCGGGGCGAATGCGAAAGGCGCGGAGTTCTGGCCCGGTCGTACATGGCAGATCATCACGATATCCGCGGGGTGATTCAGCAGGTGGCGGCGGTGTACCGGACGATTGTTCGGAGCGGGACGGTGCCGGTGGGCCGTGCGGACCGTGTCCCGCAGCGGTTCTGATCGTTTGTCAGACCGTGAACGCCCGCCCGTGCAGGTGCGGCCTTCTTTCCTGAATGTCTGATTACTGGGCGGGTGGAATGAAATGGCATGTCAGCCCCCTGCGTGCCAGTCGGCGTTCGGTAATGTCTGATTTTGCCTGCTTCGTCCCCATTTTCGGCAGCGAAATGGTCGACCGCCTTCCACGGCAGCAGGCGCCTACCTGGACCGCGTCCACCGGGCCGGGGCGCCGAGCCGGTGCGCGTCCGGTCCGGCCGTCCGGCCGCGGCGGGTACACAGCAGGGGAGTTCGTGCGCTGATGACCATTGACCACGAGAGCGTGCCGCGACCGGGAAGAACCCTGACGGGCCCCGGCCGGGACGGCACCCGGCCGGACGGCCGCCCCGGCACCGGCCTGCTCGACCGGCCGGGAGTCCGGACGAGGACCCGGCCGAAGTCCAGGGCCGCCGCGCCCCGGACCTCGCCGGGCGTCGGCCGGCACCGCGGCCGGCTGCGCTCTCGGGTCGCCCTGCCGCTCTCCCTGGCCGCCGCCGACGCGTTCGCCGTCGCCCTGGCCGCGGCCGCCACCACCCCCGCCGGCACCCGCCCGGTCGCCACCGCCGTCCTGCTGCTGCCCGCCCTGCTCCCGCTCAACCTGGCGGGCGGCCTCTACCGCAGCCGGCTCAGCCTCTCCGCGCTCGACGAACTGCCCGCCCTGGCCGCCCGCGCCGCCGTCGCCACCGCCTTCGCGATCACCGCCGACGCCTGCCTGGCCGGCCGCTGGGCCGACCTCGGCCCGGTCAGCCCGCTGCGGCTGATCGCCCTGCTGGTGCTGGTGCTCCCGCTCGCCGCCCTCGGCCGGGCCTTCGTCCACCACCTCACCCGCCGGGCCCGCCGCCGCCACCCCAGCCCGGTGCTGATCCTCGGCGCCGGCGAACTCGGCCAGCGGATCGCCGGGGTGCTCGCCGCCCGCCCCGAGTACGGGCTGCGCCCGGTCGGCTACCTCGACCCCGACCCGGTCCTGCTGCCGGCCGGCGGCCCGCTGCCGGTGCTCGGCGGCCGCGAGGTGCTCGGCCGGGTGCTGCGCCGCTACCGCATCCACCACGTGCTGGCCACCGCCGGCGCCGCCGACGAGGCCGAGACGCTGGCCGCGCTGCGGCACGCCGCCCGGCTCGGCTGCCAGGTCTGGCTGGTCCCCGGCCTGCGCGAGTTCGACTCGGTCCAGGGCGCGGGCGACCACCTGTGGGGCTTCCCCTGCCTGCGCCTGGGCGCCCCCGCGATGCGGCGCGGCGGCTGGATCGTCAAGCGCGGCTTCGACATCGCCTCGGCCGGCCTCGGCCTGCTGCTGATCTCCCCGCTGCTGGCCGTCTGCGCCCTCGCGGTGCGCTGGGACACCGGCCCGGGCGTGCTGTTCCGCCAGCAGCGCACCGGCCTGGACGGCCGGGTCTTCACCGTCCTCAAGTTCCGCACCCTGCGCCCCTCCAACGAGCACGAGTCGGCCACCCGCTGGAACATCGCGCAGGACCACCGGATGGGCCCGATCGGCAAGTTCCTGCGCCGGACCTCGCTGGACGAGCTGCCGCAGCTGTGGAACGTGCTGCGCGGCGACATGAGCCTGGTCGGCCCGCGCCCCGAGCGCCCGTACTTCGTCATGCGCTTCGGCCAGGCCTACCCCGAGTACGCCGACCGGCACCGCGTCCCGGTCGGGCTGACCGGCCTGGCCCAGGTCAACGGCCTGCGCGGGGACACCTCGATCGAGGACCGGGCGCGCTTCGACAACCGCTACATCGAGGGCTGGAGCCTGTGGGGGGACGCCAAGGTCCTGCTCCGCACCGCCGCCCTGGTGGTCCGCCCGGACGGGAGCTGAACCCATGGCCATCGCACTCCAACCGCCGTACCCGGCGAAGAGCCTGGCCGGGATAGTGCCGGCCCGGCCGAGCTGGCTCGCGGCGGCCGTGGTGCTGCTGGTGTGCGTGCCGACGGGGGAGAAGGACGTCAGCGCGTCCGTGCACGTCACCCCGGCCGACCTCGCCTCGCTGGCCCTGGTCGGGCTGATCGCCGTGGACCTGCTGCGCGGGCGACTGCCCCGGCTCGACCCGGCCGTCTGCGCCCTGCTCGGCGGCGTGGTGCTGGCCGCCGCCGTCGCCACCCTGCACTCCATCGACCCGGCGAGCAGCGCCACCGGCTTCGTCCGGCTGGTGCAGATCTTCGTGCTGGTGCCCGTCGCGGTCCTGCTCGCCGTCCGCGACACCCGCGACCGGCGGCTGGTGCTCGGCGCCTTCGTGCTGGCCGCCCTGATCGAGGGCGCGGTCGGCGCGCACCAGTACCTCACCCGCACCGGCGCCTCCTACACCGGCCAGCCGATCCGCGCCGTCGGCACCTTCGGCGCCCTCGATATCATGGCGATGTCCACCGTCGTCTCGTACGGGCTGCTGGCCGCCCTCGGACTGGCGCTCGCCGAGCGCCGCCCCGGCGGCAGCACGGTGCTGCGCCGCGCGATGTGGGCCGCCGCCGCATTCCTCGCCTTCCCGCTGGCGGTCTCCTTCAGCCGGGGCAGCTGGATCGCCACCGCCGTCGCCGCGAGCGTGCTGCTGCTGCGCGCCGACGCCCGGCTCGCCGTCAGGGGCGTGCTGGTCGGTGCCGCCGCCGCGGTGGTGCTGGTCGGCGGGCTCGGCCTCGGCGCCTCCGGCGTCACCGAGCGGCTCAGCTCGATCGGCTCGGTCTCCGCCGCCCCCGACCAGTCGGTCTCCGACCGCTACGACCTCTGGGCCACCGCCGGCCGGATCTGGCAGGACCACCCGATGACCGGCGCCGGCCCGAAGGCCTTCCAGCAGCTGCGCGACGGCCACGCCCCGCTGCGGCTGTCCTCCGGCAGCGACGCCGCCGACCCCACCATCGGCTTCCAGCGCGAACCGCTGCTCTCCCCGCACAACATGTACTTCCTGGTGCTCAGCGAGCAGGGCCTGCTCGGCGTGATCGCCTACCTCGCGCTGTTCCTCGCCCTGCTGATCGGCTGCCTGCGCCGCGCCGCCGGACCGGGCCTGGCCGCGCTCGCCCTGCTCAGCTGGGTGCTCTGGGACTTCCTCTACGCCGACATCGGCGGCACCACCACCGTGCTCACCTCCGTGGTGCTCGGCCTGGCCGCCCGCACCGCCTTCCCCGGCCCCGACTCCCGCGAGGCGGACGGCGCATGACGACCGACCAGCCGGTGGCCCCGCCCACCGCCGCCGGCACCGCCGTTGCCGCGGCCGCCGCCACCACCGCCGCCGTTCCCGCCCCGCGCCCCGGCCCGGGCCCCGAACCGGCCCGGCGCGGCTTCCTGGCCAAGGCCTTCGGCGTCACCGCGCTGCTCAGCGCGGCCGGCTCCGCCCTCGGCCTGCTCCGCGACCTGCTGCTGGCCCGCTACTTCGGCGCCAACCAGGGCACCGACGCCTTCCTGGTCGCCTGGACGGTGCCGGAGACCGCCGCGCCGCTACTGATCGAGGACGCGATGGCGTTCCTGATGGTCCCGGCCTTCAGCCTGGCCCTGGTGCTGCGCGAGGAACGCCCCCACGGGCCGGACCCGGTACGGCAGTTGACCCGCTCCACGCTGCCCTGGCTGCTGCTCGCGCTGTGCACCCTCTCCGGCGCGGTCGCGCTCGGCGCGCCGCAACTGGTCGACCTGCTCGCCCCCGGCCTGGCCGACCCGCAGCTCGCCGTCACCTGCACCCGGATCACCGCGCTCACCATCCTGCCGTTCGGCGTCGCCGGGTACCTGGCCTCCGCGCTGCGCGCCCTGCACTCCTTCACCGCGCCCGCCGTCATCTACGTGATGTACAACCTGGGCATCCTGGCGCTGCTGCTCAGCGGCCACCGGCTGCTCGGGGTGCGCTCCGCGGCGATCGGCGTCGCGGTCGGCAGCGCGCTGATGGCCGGCGTGCTGCTGCTGCCCTTCGCCCGCCGGCTGCGCTCCGGCGGGCGGCGGCGCGGGCTGCGCCGGGGCTCGGCCCGCCGGCTGGTGCTGATCCCGCTGGCGCTGCTGCCGGTCGCCGCGTTCACGCTGACCCGGCAGGCCCAGGTGTTCATCGAGCGCTACCTCGGCTCCGGCCTGCCGCCCGGCACCATCTCGCACCTCAACTACGCCGCGAAGGTCAGCCAGTTGGCGATGACCTCGGCGATCCTGATCGTCACCGTCACCTTCCCGGTGGTGGCCCGGGCGATGGCCGCCGGAGACTTCCGGGCGGCCCGCGACCGGGTCGAGAAGGACATCGGGCAGGCCACCGCGCTGGTGCTGCTCGGCACCGCCTTCCTGATGGCCTGCGCCCCCGCGCTGGTCGCCCTGCTGTTCCAGCGCGGCGCGTTCGGCCCGTCCGACACCTCCGCCACCGCCGCCGTGATCCGGGTCTACTCCTTCGGGCTGCCCGCGCAGGCGATGATCGGCGTGATGGTCCGGCCGTACTTCTGCGTCCGCCCGGTGGTGCGCCGCGCCGACACCCCGCGCGCGGAGGGCGACAGGGTCACCTGGCTGGACTGGTACCCGGTCGGCGCGATGCTGCTGGGCCTCGCCGTCACCGTCACCGTCGGCGTCGGCGCCACCACGCACTTCGGGGCGCTCGGCCTGGCCGCGGGCAACGCCGCGGGCATCACCACCACCGCGGCGCTGCTGATGCGCGGCCTGATGCTGCGCGGCGTCGCGCTCCGGCTGCCCCTGGTGCTCGGCGGACAGGCCCGGCTGCTGGGCGCCGCCGTCACCGCCGCCGCGCTCGGCTGGCTGGCCACCCGGACCACCGCCGACCCGCTGCCCGCCGCGCTGCTCGGCGGCGTCACCGTGCTGCTGGTCTTCGCCGTCCTCGGCACGCTGTTCGGCGCCGCCGAGGTGCGCGGCCCGGTGCTCGGCCTGCTGGCCCGGGCCCGCCGCCGGCCCCCCGCCCCGGCCGCCGCCGTCCCGTCCGTCGCCGTCCCGTCCGTCGACCTCCCCGCCACCGGCCCGTCCACCGACGGCCCGTCCACCACCGGTCCGTCCAGCACCGCAGAAGGGAAGCCGCATGGCCGCTGATCCCCGCCTGCCGGCCCAGGCGCTCGCCCCCAGGCTCGCGCCCTGGATCCTGATGTACCACTCGGTGGCCGAGGAGGACGAGGACCCGTACCTGCTCACCGTCAGCCCCGAACGCTTCGCCGAGCAGATGGACTGGCTGCACCGCACCGGCCGGCGCGGCGTCAGCGTCCGCGAGCTGCTGGCCGCGCAGGCCCGCGGCCGGGAGTCCCGGCTGGTCGGCCTGACCTTCGACGACGGCTACGCGGACTTCGCCCGGCACGCCGTCCCGGTGCTGCGCGAGTACGGCTTCACCGCCACCGCGTACGTCGTCCCCGACCTGCTCGGCTGCGAGAACGGCTGGGACAGCGAGGGGCCGCGCAAGAAGCTGCTGACCGTCCACCAGGTGGTCGAACTCGCGGGCTCCGGCTGGGAGATCGGCTCGCACGGCCTCGGCCACCAGGCCCTGCCCGGGCTCTCCCCGGCCGCCCTGGCCCGCCAGACGGCGGACAGCCGACGCGCCCTGGAGGACCTGCTCGGCTGCCCGGTCACCGGCTTCTGCTACCCCTACGGCGCGGTCGACCTGCCCGCCACCCGGGCCGTCCGGGACGCCGGGTACGACTACGCCTGCGCCATCGACCACTCCTGGCTGACCGGGCGGCACGCCCTGCCGCGCTGCTACGTCGGCGACCGGGACGGGGCCTGGCGGCTGCGCGCCAAGCACGGCCGGCACCGCTGGCGGGACGCCGTGACCGGGCTGCGCTGGGCCCCGCCCAAGCAGCTGCCCAAGGCCGCCGCGGGAGAGCCCCGATGAGAGTCCTGCACGTGGTCACCGGCCTGCACGCGGGCGGCGCCGAACGCCAGCTCGCCCTCCTGCTGCGGCACCTGCCCGCGGACCAGGAGCACGAGGTGGCCGCCCTCACCAACCCGGGCACGGTCGCCCGCGAACTGCGCGCCGACGGCTTCACCGTCCACCACCTCGACATGCGCGGCAACCGCGACCTCGGCGTGCTGCCCCGGCTCACCCGGCTGATCCGGTCCGGCCGCTACGACCTGGTCCACACCCACCTGTACCGGGCGATGCTGTACGGCCGGCTCGCCGCCCGGCTGGCCGGCGTCCGCACGGTGATCGCCACCGAGCACTCGCTGCAGTCCGGCGTGATCGAGGGCCGCCCCACCTCGCGCGGCGTCAAGGCGCTCTACCTGGGCGCCGAACGGCTCGGCACCACCACGATCGCGGTCTCCGGCCAGGTCGCCGAGGTGCTCGGCGCGTGGGGCGTGCCCGCCGACCGCGTCCGCCTGCTGCCCAACGGCGTGGACGCCGCCCGCTACCGCTTCACCCCCGCCGCCCGGGCCGCCCACCGCGGCCGCCTGCGCGCCCAACTCGGGCTCCCCATCGGCGTGTTCGTGATCGGCGCGGTCGGCCGCCTGGTGCCCGGCAAGCGCTTCCACGTGCCGCTGGAGGCACTGGTCCGGCTCCCCGACGCCCGGCTCCTGCTGATCGGCGAGGGCCCCGAACGCGCCGCGCTGCTCGACCGGGCCGCCGAACTCGGCGTCCGCGACCGGCTGGTGCTCACCGGCGAGCGCGACGACGTGCCCGAACTGCTCACCGCCGTCGACGTCCTGGTCTCCCCCTCCCGCGAGGAGACCTTCGGCCTCGCCGCCCTGGAGGGCCTGGCCGCCGGCCTCCCCCTGCTGCACTCCGCCTGCCCGGCCCTCGCCGAGCTCCCCCCGGACGCCGCCCCCCACGCCCGCCTGCTCCCCTCCGAACCCGAGTCCTACGCCCGCGAGCTGGCCCTCCTCGCCACCACCCGCCCCGGCCTCCTCCCCGTCCCCCCCGCCGTCGCCCACTACGACATCGCCCACCTCGCCACCGAACTGGCCACCCTCTACCGCGAGTCCCTCCCCACCCCCCGCCGCACCCCCCACCGGCCCCCGCCCGCCCCCGGCTCCGCCGCCGGATCGGCGCCCGGGACCGGTGACCCCGCGTCCTCCGTCCTCGGCTTCCGCCGCACCGGCCGCAAGCCCCCGGCCGCCCCGGACGAAGACTCCCGTCAGGCTCCCGCCGTCCCTTCGTCGTCCCGCCGCACCGGCCGCAAGCCCGCCGGGCCCCCGGCGGGGAACTCCGGCCGGGCCGCCGCCGGTTCCGCGCCGCCCGCCCCGGACTCCCGCGCCCCGGACTCCCGCGCCCCGGACTCCCGTACCCCCGACTCCCGTACCCCCGACCGGGAACCCGGAGGCCTCGCGCCGTCCGCCCCCGGCCCCCGGCGCACCGGCCGGAAGTCCGCGGGTGCCCCGGACGACGGCCCCCGCCGGGCCCCGGCCCTCCCTCCGCCGTCCCGGCGGGCCGCCGGGAAGCCGGGCGGGCGGGCCTAGCGGTCGGTGGCCGGTGGTTCCGGTGCCGCGCCGTCGTCCGTCGAACTTGTTCACCCCTACGACCCTCCTGGAGTCACCGATGCCCGAACCACGCCGCAGCGTCCGTGCGCTGGCCCGCCGCTGGTGGCCGCTGGCCGTCGCCGTTCCGCTCGGGGCGGCGGCCGGTGCCGGCTACGCCGTCGTCGCGCACCCGAGCTACGCCGCCAGTTCCTACGTGGTGGTCGTCCCGAACAACCCCGGCGAGAACTCCACCGCCGTCAACTTCGCCCAGGCGTACGGCCGACTGGCCGGCCAGCCGCAGGTGCTGATCGGGGCGGCCGCCGAGACCGGCCACTCGGTGACCGAGCTGGCGGGGCTGGTGCGCGGCACCACCTCGCCGGACGCCCCGATGATCGAGATCACCGGCACCGGCGCCCGCGGCGAGGACGCGGTGAAGAACGCCGACGCGGTCGCCAAGTCGCTGATCGCGTTCGGCAACGTCAGCAGCAAGGAGACCGGCGTCCGGCTCGTCCCGCTGGCCGCGGCCGCCGAGCCCGACGCCCCGGCCTCCCCGTCGGCGAGCCTGGACACCGCGGTCGGCGCGGCCGCCGGCGTGCTGCTCGGCTCGCTGGTGATGCTCACCCGCCGCAAGGGCGCCCCCGCCGGGGCGGCGGCCGCGCTGCCCGCCCAGGCCGAACCCGCCCAGGCAGCCGCCCCCGCCCCCGCCGCCGCGACCGCCCCCGAGACCGCCGCGAAGGCGAAGCCCGCCGAGCCGGCGGCGGTGGCCCGGTGAAGCTCCGCCAGCGCCCCGGCCCCCGGGTGCCCGCCCAGCCGGCCCGGGACGCCGCCGACCGCGAGCGCTGGACCGCCGAGGTGCTGCGCACCGACGACGCCCTGGAGCGGCTCGCCGACGACTGGGACGATCTGCACCGCCGCTGCTCGACCGCCACCGTCTTCCAGTCCGCGCCCTGGCTGTGCTCCTGGTGGAGCCGGTACGGCCGCCCGGGCGCGCTGGTGCTGGTGCTGGTCCGCCGCGACGGCCGACTGGTCGCCGCCGCCGCGCTGCGCCGCCGCGGCCCGTTCGGCGGCCTGACCAACCTGGGCGCCGGGCTGGTCGACTTCACCGACGTGCTGCTCGACGACGACTGCGCGGACCGGGCCGCCGCCGAGCTGGCCGCCGCCCTCCCGCTGCGCCGCCCCTGGCACAGCCTGGAGCTGCGCGAGGTGCACCCCTCGGCCGCCGTGCAGCGGGTCTACGCGCACTGGCGCGGCCGCCGGCACCGGTACACCGACTCGCTGTGCCAGTACCTGCCGGCCGTGCCGATGGACGAGCTGCTCAAGCGGCTGCCCGGCAAGTCCGCCCAGCGCAGCCGGGTCAAGCTCCGCAAGATCGCCCAGTCCGGGGTGGTGGTGCACTCCGCGACCGCCGAGGAGGTCCCGTCCACGGTGGGCGAGCTGCTGCGGCTGCACGTCCTGCAGTGGCAGGAGCGCGGGGTCACCCCGGAGCACCGCACCGCGCGCTTCGCCGCGCACCTGACCGAGTCGACCACCGGCCTGGTGGCCACCGGCCGGGCGGCCATACACCGCTTCGAGCTGGACGGCGAGGTGGTGGCGGTGAACCTGGTGATCCTGGGGACCCGGTTCGGCGGCCTGTACATGTACGGCGCGCACCCCAAGCTCCGGGACCGGCTGGACA
This sequence comes from Kitasatospora sp. NA04385, assembly GCF_013364235.1. Lineage (NCBI taxonomy): Bacteria > Bacillati > Actinomycetota > Actinomycetes > Kitasatosporales > Streptomycetaceae > Kitasatospora > Kitasatospora sp. NA04385. Next base: position 5,965,308 of record NZ_CP054919.1, read on the forward strand.
TCGCGGGGATGCTGTTCAACGCGGCCCTGGACGAGGTCCGCGCCGCGGGGATACCGCAACTGAGCCTGCTGCGCGGCCAGGAGCCCTACAAGCAGCGCTGGCGCCCGGACCGGCTGCACAACCAGCGCCTGGTGCTCGGCCCGGGCCGGCTCGCCCCCTGGGCCGCCGCCCGCGCGCTGCGGGTCCGGGCCCGGATCGCCGCCGTGCGCGTGCTGACCACCCGGGCGCCGAAGCTGAAGGAGGCGCTAGCGCAGCGGCGCCTGCGGTGAGGCCTTGACCGGCCCGACCGCCCCGGAGGAGCCCGACATCAGCTGCCGGTACACCGCGGCCGACTTCGGGTTGTCCTTGCACTGCCAGAACCCGTGCGGGCAGTAGTCGGTGACGGTCTGGTAGGCGGTGTCATGGGTGCGCATCCACTCCACCATCCGCCGGACGAACTCCGGGTTGTCGCCGTTGCGGAACAGCCCCCACTCCGGGTAGGACACCGGCTTGCCGCGCTTGGCGGCGAACTCCACCTGGTCCTGCAGCCCGTACGGCTCGGAGACGTACTCGTCGAAGGTGCCGCCGGCGGGCTGGTCGTAGCTGTCCATGCCGATGATGTCGACCACGTCGTCGCCGGGGTAGCAGCGCGTCCAGGGGATGGCGTCCAGCCCGCGGGTGGGGGTGAAGTCGAAGGAGAAGTGCTGGCCGGGCACCGAGCGCATCACGCCCACGATCCGCCGCCAGTACGCCTTCCAGGCCGTCGGGTCGGGCTTGCAGCGCGAGGTGTAGGTGACGCCGTTCATCTCCCAGCCCAGGGTGATGACGGTGTCGCCGCCGCCGAAGGCCACCAGCTTCCGGGCCAGCCGCAGGAAGTGCTGGTCGAACTCGCCCTGGTTGCCGCGGGCCAGCAGCCGGGCCACCTCGGCGTCCGGCACGTTGCCCTCGTTGGGCACCAGCATCGGCACGCCCAGCACCAGCCGCCGGCCCGGGTCGGACTGGCGCCACTGCGACCACAGGCCGAGCACCATCGGCTCGCCCTCGATGTCCTGCCAGCCGTTGCCCGCCAGGTAGGTGTGGCCGACCTGCATGTTGGCGTTGTTCAGCCAGGAGGACATCCGGGCGATGTTCGGGATGTAGTCGTTCCAGGAGCCGACGAACGCGCCGAACGGCACCTCGTGCACCGCCCGCTGCACCACCGGCCGGGGCGCGGCCCCGCGGGGCTGGATCGCGTCCGAGGAGAGCACCGTGTGCCGCTCGGTCTGGCTGAGCGGGGTTCCGGAGGGGACGCTCGCGGTGGTCACCAGCAGCAGCGCGGCGGCGGCCAGGGTCAGGCGGCCGAGACGCATGGGCTCTCCGTACGGTCCAGGGGGCGGATTCCGGCCTCAGGAGCCTAGCCTGACGGACCGTCATAAATGCCCCATGTCACCCCAACGGGTCAACCCGGGGCCCGGTCAGCCGAAGGTGTCGCACTTCGTCATGTCGCCGGTGCGGTACCCGGTGGTGAACCACTGCTTGCGCTGCGCCGAGGAGCCGTGCGTCCAGGTCTCCGGGTTGGTCCGCCCGGTGGCCCGCTGCTGGATCCGGTCGTCGCCCACCGACTCGGCGGCGTCCAGCGCCAGCGCGATGTCCTGGTCGGTCAGCTCGGTGATCAGCGGCCGCCCGGTGGAGGGCTGCGGGGTGGTGGTGGCGTGGTGCGTCCACACCCCGGCGTAGCAGTCGGCCTGGAGCTCCAGCTTGACCGAGGCGCTGTCGGCGCCCTGCCGGTCGCCGCCGACCTTGTCCGTGGTGCCCAGCAGGTTCTGCACGTGGTGCCCGTACTCGTGGGCCACCACGTACGCCTCCGCGAACGGCCCGCCCCGGGCGCCCAGCTGCCGGCCCATGTCGTCGAAGAAGCCCAGGTCGAAGTAGGCCTTGTGGTCGCCGGGGCAGTAGAACGGGCCGACCGCCGAGCTCGCGGTGCCGCAGGCGGTGGCCACCCGGTCGGTGAACAGCACGCTCTGCGCCGGCGAGTAGCCGCGGCCGCGCGCCTTGAACTCGCCCTGCCAGTACGTCTGGACGCTGTTGACCACGGCCAGCACCCGGCAGTCCTGCCGCTTGTTGGCGTCCGCGCCGGTCCGGCAGGCCGCGTCCAGCTGCGCGGAGCTGGTGGCCCGGCCGACCGGGGGCGCGGCCGGCTGGTCGGCGGCGCCGAACATGCCGGGGTCGATCCCGAACAGCAGCGCCACGACCAGGCCGAGGATGCCGACCACGCCGCCGCCGATCGCCAGCCCGCCGCCCGGGACGCCGCGCCGGTCCTGCACCTGGGAGGAGTCGAGCTCCGCCTCGTCGTCGAACTGCATTCCGTCTCACCTCTGTAACAGTCCGTGGGCCACCGACCGCGTACCCTAGCGCGCCGGGAGCATTCACCCGTCCTGCGACGGCCCAGGTCGGGCCGGGTCGCGTCAGCGGCGGATAAAGGCCCGGACCCGGGACACGCCGGGATCGGCCGGGACTTAAACCCGGCGGCCCTGTCAGTGCCCGCCGGATAAACTCCGGCCGTGTCCTTCAACCCGCTGAGAAGCCTGTCCCCCCGATCGGTCCTGCCCGCCGCCGCCGTCCTGCTGGTCCTCGCGGCCGGTGCGGCGGCCCACGCCAACCGCCCCGACCCGTTCGGCGACCAGGTGGTCTCCGGCGCCTCGGACGCCAGCCCGGTGAGCGCGCAGTCGACCGGCGCGGAGGAGACCGACTTCAAGGTGGGCCCCGGCGTGGAGGCCTACTCGCGGACGAGCGGCGAGCGCCTGTGGTCCTACCGCCGCGAGGGCGCGACCGCGCTGCACCTCGCCCTGGTCGGCGAGGACGCCGTGGTGGTCTGGGACGACGGCATGGTCACCGCGGTCAACACCACCGACCACGCGGTGCGCTGGCACCGCAGCGTCCCCGGCCTGTCCGACTGGCTGCGCGCCGAGGGCGAGCCGGGCGCGGACGACCGCACCGAGGAGCAGCGCAAGCAGCTGATGGCCGAGCGCGCCGCCGACGCCCTGCACCCGTCCCGGGACCAGGTCAACGACGCGTTCGTGACGGTGGTCACCCCCGGCCTGCTGATGGGCTTCCGGGAGCGCGACGGCGACCTGCGCTTCAACTCCCGCCCCCCGGCGGGCTGCGACTTCCAGCCCGCGCGCACCGCGGAGACCGACGACGCGGTGCTCGTCCCGCGGCTGTGCCCGCCCGGCAGCGGCGCGGGCTCCCGCCAGCTGCCCGGCGGCGTGATGGTGTTCTCGCTCACCGACCACGGCAACTTCCTCAACACCGGCCCCGACGTGGTGATGCGCCCGCTGGGCGGCCACCGGGTCTCGATCGAGGACGGCCCGGTGATCGGCAGCTGGGTGTACGACACCACGCTGGGCAGCCGGGAGACCGCCTGCGGCACCGCCGCCGTCCCGTTCGCCGCGGCCCAGCCGGCCTGCGAGAAGTGAACCGACCCGGGCCCGGCCGCCACCGGGCCCGGGTCCGGGCCGAAAAAGGCTTTCCCGCCCTCCCGTAGACTTGGACCCAATGGCTGAGTGCCATACCCACGTCGAGGAGAGACCCCAGCCATGATTTCCGCGAACGCCCTGGAGCTTCGTGCCGGTGCCCGCATCCTGATCGAGTCCGCCAGCTTCCGGATCGCCCCGGGCGACCGGATCGGCCTGGTCGGCCGCAACGGCGCGGGCAAGACCACGCTGACGAAGGTGCTGGCCGGCGAGGGCCTCCCGGCCGGCGGCACGGTCACCTCCTCCGGCGAGGTCGGCTACCTCCCGCAGGACCCGCGCACCGGAGACCTCGACGTCCTGGCCCGGGACCGCATCCTGTCGGCCCGCGGCCTCGACACCGTGCTGAAGAAGATGCGCGAGAACGAGGAGCGGATGGCGAACGGCAAGGGCGCCACCCGCGACAACGCGATGAAGAAGTACGCCCGGCTGGAGACCGAGTTCCTCACCAAGGGCGGCTACGCCGCCGAGGCCGAGGCCGCCACCATCGCCGCCGCGCTCGGCCTGCCCGACCGCATCCTCGGCCAGGAGCTGCACACGCTCTCCGGCGGTCAGCGCCGCCGCGTCGAGCTGGCCCGGATCCTCTTCTCGGACGCCGACATCCTGCTGCTCGACGAGCCCACCAACCACCTCGACGCGGACTCGATCGCCTGGCTGCGGGACTTCCTGAAGACCTACAAGGGCGGCTTCATCGTCATCTCGCACGACGTCGAGCTGGTCGAGACGGTCGTCAACAAGGTCTTCTACCTGGACGCCAACCGCGCCGCGATCGACATCTACAACATGGGCTGGAAGCAGTACCAGCAGCAGCGCGAGGACGACGAGAAGCGCCGCAAGCGCGAGCGCGCCAACGCCGAGAAGAAGGCCGCGACGCTCAACTCGCAGGCCGACAAGATGCGCGCCAAGGCGACCAAGACGGTCGCCGCGCAGAACATGGCCCGCCGCGCCGAGAAGCTGCTCTCCGGCCTGGAGCAGGTCCGGGTCTCCGACAAGGTCGCCAAGCTGCGCTTCCCGGACCCGGCCCCGTGCGGCAAGACCCCGCTCACGGCCGAGGGCCTGTCCAAGTCCTACGGCTCGCTGGAGATCTTCACCGACGTGGGCCTGGCGATCGACCGCGGCTCCCGGGTCGTCATCCTCGGCCTCAACGGCGCGGGCAAGACCACCCTGCTGCGGATGCTGGCCGGCGTGGAGCAGCCGGACACCGGCGAGGTGATCCCCGGCCACGGCCTGAAGATCGGCTACTACGCGCAGGAGCACGAGACGCTCGACCCCGAGCGCAGCGTGCTGGAGAACATGCGCTCCTCCGCGCCGGACACCGACCTGGTGCAGATCCGCAAGATCCTCGGCTCCTTCCTGTTCTCCGGCGACGACGTGGACAAGCCGGCCGGGGTGCTCTCCGGCGGCGAGAAGACCCGGCTCGCGCTGGCCTCGCTGGTGGTCTCCAGCGCCAACGTGCTGCTGCTCGACGAGCCCACCAACAACCTCGACCCGGCCAGCCGGGAGGAGATCCTCGGCGCGCTGCGCACCTTCACCGGCGCGGTCGTCCTGGTCACCCACGACGAGGGCGCGGTCGAGGCGCTCCAGCCGGAGCGGATCATCCTGCTGCCGGACGGCGTCGAGGACCTGTGGAGCCCGGCCTACCACGACCTGGTGTCGCTGGCCTGACCCGGCCGACCGCCCACCGGCCCGCTCCGGGCCGCCGCACGGACCTCGCGGGTAGACGCGGGGTCCGTCGTCGGTACGAGGGGAACTCGTCCCGCGTCGACGCCGGGAACACCGGGAGGGCGGCGGCCGTTCACCCGTCCCGGGGTGCGCGGTTTGCCCGCTGACGGTCCGGGCTGATCAGCGGATTCGCTCACCGGAGCGAATCGCGGAGGGGCGTGCGCACCCTCCGTGAGCGCCCTGGTGCGGAGCGCGCACCACCACTCGCCCCCGCTTTCCCGTGACGGACCTTGTCGAATGGGTGGCCAGGAACGGGGCAATGGGTGATCATGGGAATCTGACCGATCACCTCTACGAGGAGGCACGGGTGGCCGAGACTCTGAAAAAGGGCAGCCGGGTAACAGGTGCCGCGCGTGAGAAGCTCGCGGCCGATCTCAAGAAGAAGTACGACTCCGGGGCGAGCATCCGCGCCCTCGCGGAGGAGACGGGCCGGTCCTACGGCTTCGTCCACCGGATGCTCAGCGAGTCCGGGGTCAACCTCCGGGGCCGTGGCGGCGCCACCCGCGGCAAGGGCAAGGCTGCTGCCGCTGCCGGTTCCTGACGGTCCGTCACTCCGGGCGGGCGGCACCCGAGCAGCCCCGTCCGCCCGCGGTTCACCAGTACGCTGCTCGCCACGCACGACGTTCCACCACGGATCGGCGGCCGGGTCCTCCCGCGCCGCCGTCCGCCGTTCCGGCCCCCGGTCGCACGTGCTGTACGCGCGCCGGGGGCTTTGTTACCCTCCAGTAGCCCGTCGGGGTCGACGGGTGCCCACGCCCTGCCGCTGGAAGGTAGCCCCGCCATGACCACCGACATCCCCGACGCCGACCGCACCGCGTGGGAGAAGGCCGGCGTCCGCCTCGACCTGGACGGCGAACTCGCCACCGTCACCCTCTGTGACCCGGCCCGGCGCAACGCCCAGACCCCCGCCATGTGGCGCGCCCTGGCCGGGGTCGGCCGCGCCCTGCCCGGCAGCGTCCGGGTCGTCCTGCTCCGCGGCGAGGGCAGCTCCTTCTCGGCCGGCCTCGACCGCGCCATGTTCACCCCCGAGGGCATCCCCGGCGAGACCGGCTTCCTCCAGCTCGCCGCCCTCCCCGACGCCGAGCTCGACGCGGTCATCGCCTTCTACCAGGAGGCGTTCAGCTGGCTGCGCCGCAACGACCTGGTCACCGTCGCCGCCGTCCAGGGCCACGCGGTCGGCGCCGGCTTCCAGCTCGCCCTCGCCTGCGACCTGCGGGTCGTCGCCGAGGACGTCCAGTTCGCCATGAAGGAGACCACCCTCGGCCTGGTCCCCGACCTCACCGGCACCAAGCCGCTCACCGAACTCGTCGGCTACGCCCGCGCACTGGAGATCTGCGCCACCGGCCGCCGGGTCGGCGCCGAGGAGGCCGTCGCCACCGGCCTCGCCAACCTCGCCGTCCCCGCCGCCGACCTCGAGGAGGCCGCCGCCGACCTGGCCGCCGCGCTGCTCGCCGCCCCGCGCAGCGCCGTCATCGAGACCAAGGCGCTCCTGCGCGGCGCGATCGACCGCAGCTACGACCAGCAGCGCGCCGCCGAGCGCGAGGCGCAGGCGCGCCGCCTCCGCGACCTCGCGGGCCGCTAGTCGCGGCACGACCGGGAGCGGGAGCAGCAGGGGCACGGCGGGTTCCGCCGTGCCCCTGTCCGTGCGCACCTGTACGCACTTGTGGTGCGCGGCGCGTGGCGGAATGTCAGGGTTGGAGTGATTTGCGATATAGCTGGTGTCGAACGTCAGGAGACCCGAGATGACGCAGCCCCACACCCCCACCCCCGCGGACCTGCAGAAGAACGCGACGGACGGCCAGTCGAGCGAGGAGCGCGGCCGGACGGCCCTCGCGGTCGGAGTGGTCGAGAAGATCGCCGGCATGGCGGCCCGGGAGGTGTCCGGCATCCACGCGCTGGGCTCGGGGTTCTCCCGGACGTTCGGGGCGATGCGGGACCGGGTGCCCGGTTCCAAGTCCAGCGTGGGGCGCGGGATCAAGGCGGAGGTCGGCGAGAAGCAGACCGCCATCGACATCGCGCTGGTGGTCGAGTACGGGGTGGTGATCCCCAGGCTGGCCTCCGAGGTCCGGGCGAACATCATCGAGGCGGTCGAGCGGATGACCGGCCTGGAGGTGGTCGAGGTGAACATCGCCGTGAACGACGTCCACCTGCCCGACGAGCCGGACGAGGACGAGGAGGAGGCGCCCTCCTCCTCCGGCAAGCGCCCCCGCGTGCAGTGACGTGCAGTGAGTCGTGACCGTTCCGAGAGCCGAGCAGCAGGATCGCGAAGGAGCAGTGGATGAACCTGGCGTTGGTGGGCCTGCTAGCGGGCATGGCCCTCGGCTTCGCCGGCTACTTCGGCGGTTTCGCCGCGTTCCTGCTGGTGGCGGTGCTCGGGGCGGCGGGCTTCGTGGTCGGGCGGCTGATCGAGGGGGACATCGAACTCGGTGACCTCGGCGACCTGCTGCGCGGCCGGGACCGGCGGCGCTGATGGCCCACCCGGGGGTGGTCGCGCAGCGCGGCGGCGAACGGGTCGCGGACCGGGTGTACCGGCGGATCGCGGCCCGCGCCGCCGCCGACGCGCTCGCCCCGGCCTGGCAGGACCGGCCCGGTCCGGGCCCGTACCCGAAGGTCTCCGCGCTGCTCTCGCACGGCCGGATCCGGCTGACCCTGCACCTGGAGCTGCCGTTCCCGTCCGACGTCGGCACGCTGGCCCGGACGGCGCGCGACGCCGCCTGCCGCACCGTGACCGAGCTGACCGGCACCCCGGTGACCGGGGCGGACGTGATCGTGGACCGCCTGCACCCGGCGGCCGCCGGATGACCGGGCCGGAACCCGGAGCGGGCGCCGGGCCGGAACCCGCACCCCCCGGCGAGCAGGCCGGGTCCTCCCGGCTGGACGGCGAACGGCCCGGGGCCGGGCGGCACGGCTCCCCGCGCCCGCGGCGCCGGGCCGGGCGGTGGCTGCGCTCGCAGCGCGCGGTGCCGACCGCGCTGGTGGTGGTCGTGCTGCTGGTGGCGGCCGGGACGCTGCTGTACGACGTGATCGCGGTCCGGGCCGGCGGCGAGGCCAGGCCCTGGCGGCAGGACCTGGCCCGGCAGCTGGCGACCCGGCACCTGGACGACCCGTGGGTGCTCGGCATCGCCGGCGGCGCCGTCGTGCTCGGCCTGCTGCTGCTGTGGCTGGCCTTCGCCCGCGGCCTGCGCGGCTGGCTCGCGCTGGAGCCGCGCGGCACCGCGATCCACCGCAGCACCGTCGCCGCGCTGATCGCCCGGCGCGCCCAGCAGCGCACCGACGTGCACTCCTGGCAGGTGCGGGTCGGCCGTCGGCGCACCCGGGTCACCCTGACCGGCACCACCGACCCGGCCGGTGCGGAACGCGAACTGCGGGCCGAGCTCGCCCGCATCCCGCTGGCCGCGCCGCACCGGCTGGACGTCCGCACCAAGCCGGTCCACGAACGCCACCACCGCCGGGAACTCGCCGAGTTGGAGCCGCCCCGATGAGCCGACGCGCCGTCAACCGCACCGTCCTGGGCCTCGTCGGACTGGGCCTGCTGGCCGGCGGGGCGCTGGTGCTGCTCGGTGGGCTCGACGTCTACCGGCACCTCGGCGTCACCCCGCCGCACCGGTGGCCGCTCACCTCGCCCGACCAGCCCGTGCTCAGCGAGGCCAGCCGGACCCGCTGGGCCGACCGCGACTGGTGGTGGCCGGTGGCCATCGCCGTCCCCGCGCTGGTGGTTGTCGGCTGCCTGTGGTGGCTGTTCTCCCAGCTGCGCCGGGGCGGCCCGGCCGGCGTCGACCTGCCCTCGCCCGCCGCGTCCGGCGAGGCGCACTTCGCCCTGCACGTGCGCAGCCGGGCCGTCGAGGAGGCCATCGAGACCGAGACGGTCGCCCTCCCGGACGTCGACCGGGTCACCGTCAAGGTCACCGGCGCGGCCCGCCGCCCCGAGGTGCACACCGTCCTGCGGCTCGCCCCCGGCGCCGACACCGGGGCGCTGGTCGCCGCCTACCGCACCGGCCCCGTCGAGCACGCCCGCCGCTCCCTGGGCCTGGCCGCCCTGCCCACCCAGCTGCGCCTGCGCGGCGCGAAGCCGCGCAGGGAGCGGTCCCGCAAGCGGGCCCCGCGGGTGCGCTAGCCGGGCGTCCGGCCCCGGCCTACAGGGTGCGGGTCGCGCCGCCGTCGACCGGGACCATCAGGCCGGTGAGGTAGGAGGCGGCGGGGGAGAGCAGGAAGGCGGCGGTGCGGCCGAACTCCTCGGGGGTGCCGTAGCGGCGCAGCGGGATGCCGGCGGCGGCGCTCTCGCGGGCGGCGGCGGGGTCGGGGGCCAGGGCGTCGAGTTCGCGGACCCGGTCGGTGTCGATCCGGCCGGGGAGCAGGCCGAGGACCCGGATGCCGCGCGGCCCGAGCTCGTCGGCGAGGGTCTTGGCGGCCATGGCCAGGCCGGGGCGCAGGCCGTTGGAGATGCCGAGGCCGGCGATCGGCTGGCGCACCGAGGTGGACAGCACGAAGGCGATGACGCCTCCGGCGGGGAGCTGTTCGGCGGCGGTGCGGGCCAGCCGGAGGGCGCCGAGGAAGACCGCGTCGAACGCGGTGCGCCAAGCCTCGTCGGTGGCGGTGGCGACCGGTCCGGCGGTGGGGCCGCCGACGCTGATCAGGATGCCGTCGAAGCCGCCGAAGCGGTCGCGGGCGGCGTCGATCAGGCGCTGCGGGGTGGCCGGGTCGGCGTTGTCCGCGCCCACGCCGTGGGCGTTCCCGCCGAGGGCGTCCGCGGCGGCGGTGGCCGCCGCCGCGGTGCGGCCGGTGACGACCACCTTGGCGCCCTCGGCGACGAGCTGCCCGGCGGTGGCGTGGCCGAGCCCCCGGGTCGCGCCGGTGACCACGTACACCTTGTCCTTGAGTCCGAGATCCATGCCGACCATTCTCCCCGGTCGGCACGGATCCCGGGCAACGGGTCAGCCCACCGGGACGCCGGGGTTGACCAGGGCGGTGCCGCCGGTGACGGTGTTGTCGGCGGTGACGGTGACCGGGCAGTCGGCGGAGCGGTTGGTGACGTCGATCGCGTACTTGGCGGCGTTGGTGCCGGTGGCGCCGGTCAGGTCGGAGGCGTTGTGGCGGAAGACGGTGCCGCAGCCCCAGCCGGCGACCTGGGTGTGGGTCTGGTAGCCGTCGTTCATGGTGCGCACGCCGGTGTTGTTCTCGATGACGTAGCCGTTGCCCTTCACGTCGACCCAGGAGTCGTCGTAGTTGACGTTGGTCAGGCCGTTGCCGTCGAAGCGGTTGCCGGAGACCAGGCCGCCGGTGGTGCCCTCCTTGAGGTCGATGTTCTCGCCGCCGATGTTCGGGCCGATGGTGTTGTCCAGGATCTGCACGTGGTCGCTCCTGTCGGTGAGCGTGTTGGCGGTGCCGACGTACACGCCCTCGCCCTTGCCGTCGTGCGCGGTGCCGGTGTCGTGCACGGTGGAGTTGCGCAGCACGCCGTAGCTGGAGGAGTTGCGGAAGTGCACGCCCTCCATGGTGGTGTGGTGGACCGTCACCCCGTCGAGCACCACGTGGTCCGAGGCGTCGACCATGATGCCCTTCTGGGCGTTGGTGACGGTGATGCCCTGGACGGTCCAGTAGGGGGCGTTGGCCAGCGAGAGGCCGTAGCCGCCGCCGGTGGAGGTGGTCAGGACGGCGGCGGGGGAGCCGGTCAGGGTGATCCGGGCGGCGGCCGTGCCCGCCGTGGTGATCTTGAAGTTGCCGGTGTAGGTGCCGTCGGCGAGCTGGATGGTGCGCCCGGGGACGGCGGCGCTCAGCGCGGCCTGCAGCTCCTTGGCGGTGGAGACCCGGACGGTGTTCGCGGCCGGGGAGGACGGCGCGCCGGAGGAGGGGGCGGCCGAGGACGGGGCGGCCGAGGACGGCGGGGCGGAGGTCGGTGCGGAGGGGGAGGGCGACAGGGTCGCGTCGCCCTGCCCGGGGGTGCTGACGGGGGCCGAGGGCGTGGCGGAGGCCGAGGAGGGCGGCGGCGTGGACGGAACGGCGCCGATGGCGGTCAGTGACACGTCATCGGCCTGGTAGGGGCTGCCGTACCAGCCGCTCAGCGTGACGGTGACCCGGGTGGTGCTCGGGCCGGTGGTGAAGGTGCGGGTGAGCCGGGTCCAGCCGGGGGCGTTCGCCCAGGTGGAGGTGGACACGCCGGTGCCGGAGGCGGCGAGGGTGACGTAGGAGCCCTTCACCCAGGCGGTCAGGGTGTAGCCGGTGTTCGGCTGGACGGTGACGTCCTGGCCGCACGGCGCGAGGTCGCCCGCGCCGGGGACGGCGGACAGCGCGGCGGCCCCGGAGTGCGGGGCGGAGGCGGTGGTGGCGGCGGTTCCGGCGCAGCTCCAGGGGGCGAGCGCGGCGGACTCGAAGCCGCCGTTGGCGAGGAGTTCGGTGGCCGCGCCCGCCCGGGCGGGGAGCAGGGCGAGGACGGCGGAGCCCAGCGCCAGGGCGGCGGTGGCGGCGCCGCCGCGGTGGATGCGGTGCGTCATGGGGGTGCGCTCCAGTGTGGGGGAAAGAGCGGTCAGGTCATGTGCACGGCCAATTTGGACTGGACCAATACGGGGCGTCAATGGGTGCGCGCCGACCGGGCGTCAATGGCGCCGGACCGGGAACCGTCCGAAGATGGGGGGACCGGATCACCCACCCGAGGTGCAGCGCATGGACAGTCGGCGGTTGCCGAACATCGACGGCGTCGCGGCGGCCCTGGTCGACGGCGACGGACGCGTCGTGGGCTGGACCGCCGCGGCCGAGCACCTGCTCGGCCTGGCCGCCGCCCAGGTCACCGGCCGCCCGGTCCGCGACCTGCTGGCCGACGGCACGGCCGACTCCGACGCGCTGGGCAAGCGCACCGGCGAGGTCCGGCTGCGCACCGGCGGCGGCGCCCCGCTGGAGGTCGCCTACCAGGTGCTGCCGCTGGCCGGCGAGCACGGCGAGGGCCGCGCCCTGGTGCTGGCCACCCCCGCCGACACCGTCGCCCGCCGCCGCCAGGACGAGGCGTTCACCCGGGAGCTGTTCCTGCAGGACCGGCTCGGCCTGGCCTTCTTCGACACCGACCTGCGCCTGCTGCGCACCAACACCCACCTGCTCCCGTACACCGGCCTGCCCGCCGACCTGGCGGGCCTGCGGCTGGGCGACTTCCTCGAACCGACGGACGCCGCGGCCGCCGAGGCGGTCCTGCGCGGCGTGCTGGCCAGCGGGGAGCCGGTGGTCCGGGCCGAACTGCCGATCCGCACCCTGGACGACCCCGGCCCGGCCGTCGTCATGGAGGTGCAGGCCTTCCGCCTCCAGGCCCCCGACGGCACGCTGATCGGCGTGACCGCGCTGTTCGGCGACGTCACCGAACTGCACCGCTACCGGCGCCGCGCCGACGTGCTGCACCGGGCCACCGCCGCCGTCGGCGGCTCGCTCTCGGTGGCCGGCACCGCCGAGGACCTGGCCGGCGTCCTGGTGCCGGGCCTGGGTCACCGCGTCGAGGTGGACATCGCCGAGGCCGTCTTCACCGGCGACGAACCGGTGCCCGGCGCCGACGGGCTGATGGCCGTCCGCCGCACCGCCACCGCCGGGCCGCCCGGGTCCGACGACCGCCCGCTCGGCCCGCTCGGCCGCGAACGCCTCGGCGGCCCGGCCGGCGCCGGACCGCTGTCGATGACCGCCCCGCTGCACGCCCGCGGCGGCCCGCTCGGCCGGGTCACCGTCCGCCGCCGCGCGGACGAGGGCCCGTACGAGGGCGAGGACCTCGAACTGCTGCGGGAGATCGCCGCCCGGGCCGCGCTCGCCCTGGACAACGCCCGCCGCTACACCCGCGAGCACCGGGCCGCCGTCGGCCTGCAGCGCTCGCTGCTGCCGCCCGCCGAGACCGCCGTGCCCGCCGCCACCACCGCCAGCGTCTACCGGCCCACCGACACCGCGACCGGCGTCGGCGGCGACTGGTTCGACGTCATCCCGCTCTCCGGCGCCCGGGTCGCCCTGGTGGCCGGCGACGTGGTCGGCCACGGCCTCCAGGCCAGCGCCACCATGGGCCGGCTGCGCACCGCCGTGCGCACCCTGGCCGACCTCGACCTGGAGCCCGACGAACTGCTGGTCCACCTGGACGACCTGGTCTCCCAGCTGGTCGTCGAGGGCAGCGAGGAGGAGCGCGAGCGTGGCGTCGCCGACCCGTCCGGGGCGACCTGCGTGTACGCCGTCTACGACCCGGTCTCCGGGATCTGCCAGGCCGCCAGCGCCGGGCACCCGCCGCCCGCGCTGGTGCACCCGGACGGGCGGGTCGAGTACCTGCCGGTCAACCCCGGGCCGCCGCTCGGCGTCGGCGGGCTGCCGTTCGAGACGGTCGAGTGCGTGCTGCGCGCGGGCAGCGTGCTGGCGCTCTACACCGACGGGCTGATCGAGGGCGGCACCGGCGGGGACCTGGACGAGGGCATGGCGCAGCTCGCCGCCCGGCTCGGCGAGGCCGACCTGGGCGGCGACCTGGCGGCGGCCGGGCGGGCGATCGTCGCGGAGATGTCCACCGCCGGGCTGAGCGACGACGTGACGCTGCTGCTGGCCCGGCTGCACCCCGTGCCGCCGGAGGACACCGCCGTGTGGACCATCGACGCCGACCCGTCCGCCGTCGCCGGGGTGCGCGAGTCCGCCACCCGGACGCTGGAGCGGTGGGGGCTGGACGCGCTGGTGTTCACCACCGAGCTGGTGCTCAGCGAGCTGGTCACCAACGCGATCCGGTACGCGGGCGGGCCGGTGGTGGTGCGGCTGATCCGCTCCTCGGTGCTGGCCTGCGAGGTCTCCGACCCCAGCTCCACCCAGCCGCGGATGCGCCGGGCCCGGCTCACCGACGAGGGCGGCCGCGGCCTGTACCTGGTCGCCCAGCTGACCGAGCGCTGGGGCAGCCGCTACACCCGCAACGGAAAGACCATCTGGGCCGAGCAGTCGCTCGACCCGCCGCCGCTCAGCCGGTAGCGCCGACCGGTGGGGCCGACCCGCCGCCGCTCAGCCGGTGGCGCCGACCGGCTCCTCCGCGCCCGAGGGCTTCTCCGCCGTGCCCTGCTTGGCCTCGCGGCGGGCCATCACCACCAGCCCGACCGGGATCAGCGCGGTGAACAGCCACCACTGGACGGCGTAGGCCATGTGCGGGCCGATGTCCGAGTGGCCGGGTTCGGCGAGCAGCTCGGGGGAAGGGCCGGCGGCGGGCTGGGAGGAGGCCAGCTCCAGGTAGCCGCCGAGCACGGCGGTGCCCGCGTACTTGGCCTGCTCGGCGGTGTTGATCACCTTGAACATCCGGTCCGGCAGACCGCCGCGGTTCTTCACGCCCAGCGAGGCGTACGTCTCGTCGGCGCGCAGCCGTCCGGTGACGGTGACCTCGCCGGACGGCGGGGCGGGGACGTCCGGGATGCTGGCGGCGTCCGCGGCGGACTCCACCCAGCCGCGGTTGACCAGGACCGAGCCCCGGCCGTCGGCGAGCACCAGCGGGGTGACCACGAAGTAGCCGATGGTGGAGCCGCCGGGCTCGGTGCGGCCGCGGACGACCACCTCGTGCCCGGTGTCGTAGGTGCCCCGCGCGGTCACCGTGCGCCACACCTCGCCGGACGGGACGGACCAGCCGGGGGTGGAGAGCGAGTCGAAGGCGACCGGCGCGCTGCCCAGGTTCCGTGCCACCAGGTCGTTGCGGGCCACGCGGGCCTCGTGCCGGTGGTACTGCCAGAAGCCCAGCTTGATCATGGTGGGGACCAGCGCCGCGGCCACCAGCACGATGACCGCCCAGCGCAGGGACAGCAGGAATCGGTACACACCCGGCACGCTAGCCCTCCTTACCGCCGGGTCAGGCACCGGGGTGCGGCGCGACCTCGCGCAGCAGCTGCAGGAACGCGTCCTCGCCGACCACCGGGGTGCCGTACTCGCGGGCCTTGCGGGCCTTGCCGCTCCACGAGGTCGGCTCGTTGGTGACCAGCAGGCTGGTGAGCCGGCTCACCGAGGAGGCGATGTGCAGGCCGGCCTCGGCGGCCCGGTCCTCCAGCAGCTCGCGGTCGGTGGCGGTGTCGCCGGTGATCGCCACCCGCATGCCCTGCACCAGCGGCGAGCCGTCCGTCCAGCGGCCCGGGTTCGGGTACGGGCAGGCGGGGCGCTTGCGGGCGGGGCGGTAGGAGGAGCCCCAGGAGCCGCGGGCCGGGCCGGCGGCCGACGCGGCGGCGGTGTCCTCGCCGAGGTCGGTGACGGCGACGCAGGCGGTCAGCGGCAGCGGGACGCCGCCGCTGCGGGCCAGCTCCAGCGAGGGGCGGAACACCTCGGCCAGCACCCGGGCGTCGTCCAGCGCGTGGTGGGCCCGGCGCTGGTGCACGCCGAAGTGCGCGGCCAGCGAGGAGAGCTTGCCGTTGGGCAGCGGCAGCCGCAGGTCGCGGGCCAGCACCATGGTGCACAGCCGCTGCTCGACCGGGGCGTGCAGCCCGGCCCGGGAGAACTCGCGGGAGATCATGTTCCAGTCGAACAGCGCGTTGTGGGCGACCAGCACCCGGTCGCGCAGCCGCTCGGCGAACTCGGCGGCGACCTCCGGGAAGGTCGGCGCCCCGGCCAGCACCTCGCTGGTCAGGCCGTGGATCCAGACCGGCCCCGGGTCCCGCTCCGGGTTGACCAGGGTGTACCAGTGGTCGGTGACCTCACCGTCCTGGTCGAGCTGGTAGACGCCCGCCGAGATGACCCGGTCGGAGCGGCCGAGACCGGTGGTCTCCACGTCGACGACCGCGAAGCCGCGCCCGGCGCCCCCGCCGGGGCCGGTGCGCGGTGCCGGGAGCGGCGGGGTCGGGAAAGGCGCGTGCATAACGCACCACTGTACGGGGAACGCCGGGCGGCTCCGGACGGGATGCGGACGGCGGCGGCGGAATAGTGCCGGTGAACGGCGGCTTACAGTGGGAAGCCCGGGTGCAGACACCCGCGGGACCCGTACACCGAAGGACTTCCCCCATGCGCGCCACCGTGATCCACGGCCCCCAGGACATCCGGATCGAGGAGGTGCCGGACCCGCGGATCGAGCGGCCCGGGGACGCGGTGGTCCGGGTGCTGAACGCCTGCATCTGCGGCAGCGACCTGTGGGCGTACCGGGGCGTGGCCAAGCGCGCGGCCGGGCAGCGGATCGGGCACGAGTTCCTGGGCTTCGTCGAGGAGGTCGGCGCCGAGGTGCGCGGCTTCGCGGTCGGCGACCTGGTGGTGGCCCCGTTCGTCTGGTCGGACGGCGTGTGCGAGTACTGCCGCGAGGGCCTGCAGACCTCCTGCCCGCACGGCGGGTTCTGGGGCACCCCGGGGTCGGACGGCGGGCAGGGCGAGGCCGTCCGGGTGCCGTTCGCGGACGGGACGCTGGTGAAGCTGCCCAAGGAGGCGGCCGGGGACGAGAAGCTGCTGCCCGGCCTGCTGGCGCTGTCCGACGTGATGGCCACCGGGCACCACGCGGCGGTCTCGGCCGGCGTGCGGCCCGGGGCGACGGTCGCGGTGGTCGGCGACGGCGCGGTCGGGCTGTGCGGCGTGCTGGCCGCGCACCGGCTCGGCGCGGGCCGGATCATCGCGCTGGGCCGGCACGAGGGCCGCACCGCGATCGCCCGCACCTTCGGCGCCACCGACGTGGTGGCCGAGCGCGGCGAGGCGGCGGTCGAGGCGGTGCGCGAGCTGACCGGCGGGCAGGGCGCGCACGCGGTGCTGGAGGCGGTCGGCACCGAGGAGTCGATGCGCACCGCGATCTCGATCACCCGGGACGGCGGCGCGGTCGGCTACGTGGGCGTGCCGCACGGCGGCAGCGCCGGCGTGGACATCGGCCAGATGTTCAACCGGAACGTGCAGCTGCGCGGCGGCGTCGCCCCGGCCCGGGCGTACATCCCCGAGCTGCTGCCGGACGTGCTCTCCGGGGCGATCGACCCGGGCGCGGTGTTCGACCGCACGGTGGGGCTGGACGGGGTGCCCGAGGGGTACCGGGCGATGGACGAGCGGACGGCGCTGAAGGTCCGGATCGCGTTCTGAGACCCGCCCCGCGGGGGGACAACCACCCGCTGAGCAGCAGCAATTGAACGATCATCACACTGGGGTGGCCGCAAAGCGGTCGCCCCGGTGGCGTGTTCTGGTCAGTTTTCGGCCACATCGCGTGGGGGAGCTTCTCGGCACCCGCTCCTGGATCTAGCATGCAGCGCACTCAATGTGACGTCACTCACGTCCATCTGATCGTCCGTCGCACCGAAGACGTCAGGAGACCCCGCGTGGCACCCCCGCCCGAGACAGTCCCCGAATCGTTCCAACGTATCGAGGAGTCAACGGAGTTCCGGCACCTCAGGAGCTCCTTCCGGAACTTCGCATTCCCGGTCACGGCCGGATTCGTCCTCTGGTACCTGCTGTACGTCCTGCTCAGCTGCTACGCCCCCGGCTTCATGAGCACCAAGGTCGTCGGCAACGTCAACCTCGCGCTGGTGCTCGGCATCCTGCAGTTCGTCAGCACCTTCGCCATCGCGGCCTGGTACGCCAGGTTCGCCGACCGGCAGCTGGACCCGCGCGCCGCCGTCATCCGCGGCCGGGCCGACGCCACGCTGCCCGCGCAGGGCACCGACCACACCGCCGTGGCCGAGGAGGCCGCCGAATGACCCAGCTGGCCACCTCCGCGAGCGACCACCGCACCCTGATCATGTCCCTGTTCGGGGTGTTCGTCCTCACCACCCTCGGCATCACCCTGTGGGCCGGACGCAGCACCCGCGACGCCTCCGACTTCTACGCCGGCGGCCGCAGCTTCACCGGCTTCCAGAACGGCCTGGCGATCTCCGGCGACTACATGTCCGCCGCGTCCTTCCTGGGCATCACCGGCGCCATCGCGCTCACCGGCTACGACGGCTTCCTCTACTCCATCGGCTTCCTGGTCGCCTGGCTGGTCGCCCTGCTGCTGGTCGCCGAACCGCTGCGCAACTCCGGCCGCTACACCATGG
Organism: Kitasatospora sp. NA04385; assembly: GCF_013364235.1. Classification (NCBI taxonomy): domain Bacteria; kingdom Bacillati; phylum Actinomycetota; class Actinomycetes; order Kitasatosporales; family Streptomycetaceae; genus Kitasatospora; species Kitasatospora sp. NA04385. The sequence goes on from NZ_CP054919.1 coordinate 5,983,453, forward strand.
CCGACGTGCTGGCCTTCCGGATGCGCCAGCGCCCGGTCCGCACCGCCGCGGGCATCTCCACCATCGTGGTGTCGATCTTCTACCTGCTGGCGCAGATGGTCGGCGCCGGCTCGCTGGTCGCCCTGCTGCTCGGCGCGCAGAGCGACGCCGCCAAGCGCTGGACGATCGTCGCGGTCGGCGCGCTGATGGTGCTGTACGTCGTCATCGGCGGCATGAAGGGCACCACCTGGGTGCAGATCATCAAGGCGGTGCTGCTGATCGCCGGCGCCGGGCTGATGACCGTCCTGGTGCTCGCCAAGTTCCACTTCAACCTGTCCGAGCTGCTCGGCTCCGCCGCCAAGGCCAGCGGCAGCGGCGACAAGTTCCTGCAACCGGGCCTCAAGTACGGCACCAACGGCACCACCAAGCTCAACTTCCTCAGCCTCGGCATCGCCCTGGTGCTCGGCACCGCCGCGCTGCCGCACATCCTGGTGCGCTTCTACACCGTGCCCACCGCGCGCACCGCCCGGAAGTCCGTGCTCTGGTCGATCGGCATCATCGGCGTCTTCTATCTGATGACGCTCGCCCTCGGCTTCGGCGCCGCCGCCCTGGTCGGCCGCACGGCGCTGGCCGCCGACAAGTCCGGCAACACCGCCGCCCCGCTGCTCGCCGAGCACCTCGGCGGCGGCGCCGGCACCACCGGCGGCGCGGTGCTGCTCGCGGTGATCTCCGCGGTCGCCTTCGCCACCATCCTGGCCGTGGTCGCCGGGCTCACCCTGGCCTCCTCGTCCTCCTTCGCCCACGACCTCTACGCCAACGTGATCCGGCGCGGCAAGGCCACCGAGAAGGAGGAGGTGGCCAGCGCCAAGCTCGCCGCCGTCGCGATCGGCGCGGTCGCCATCCTGCTGTCGATCTTCGCCGACAAGCTGAACGCCGCCGCGCTGGTCGCGCTGGCCTTCGCGGTCGCGGCCTCCGCCAACCTGCCCACCCTGCTGTACTCGCTGTTCTGGAAGCGGTTCAACACCACCGGCGCGGTCGCCTCCACCTACGCGGGCCTGATCACCTCGGTCGGCCTGGTGGTCTTCTCCCCGGTGGTCTCCGGCAACCCCAAGACCTCGCTGTTCCCGCACAGCGACTTCTCCTGGTTCCCGCTGGAGAACCCCGGCCTGGTCTCCATCCCGGTCGGCTTCCTGGCCGGCGTGATCGGCACCTACCTGTCCCGGGAGAAGGCCGACCCGGCGAAGTACGCCGAACTGGAGGTCCGCTCGCTCACCGGCCTGGGCGCCCACTGAGCGAACGCCTTCCCGGCGCCGCCGGGGAGCGGAGTTAAGCTGGCCCGGACGCCGCACGGCGGCCGGGCCGGCAGGCCCTCTCCAGCGGAAGGCGGGCGCCGGGATGCTCCTCGACACCTACGGCCGGCAGGCCGTCGACCTGCGGGTCTCGCTCACCGACCGGTGCAACCTGCGCTGCACCTACTGCATGCCCGAAGAGGGCCTGAACTGGCTGGGCAAGCCCGAGCTGCTCACCGACGAGGAGATCGTCCGGCTGGTCGCCCTCGCGGTCGGCTCGCTCGGCGTGCGCGAGGTGCGCTTCACCGGCGGGGAGCCGCTGCTGCGGCCCGGGCTGGTGCCGATCATCGCCGCCTGCGCCCGGCTGGAACCCCGGCCGGAGATCTCGCTCACCACCAACGGCATCGGCCTGTCCCGGATCGCCGGCGCGCTGCGGGAGGCCGGCGTCGACCGGGTCAACGTCTCGCTGGACACCCTCGACCCCGACACCTTCGCCCGGCTCACCCGCCGCAAGCGCCACCGGGACGTGCTGGACGGCCTCGCCGCCGCCGAGGCCGCCGGGCTGCGGCCGGTCAAGCTCAACGCCGTCCTGATGCGCGGCGTCAACGACCACGAGGCCGCCGACCTGCTGGCCTGGGCGATCGGGCACGGCTACCAGCTGCGCTTCATCGAGCAGATGCCGCTGGACGCCCAGCACGGCTGGGACCGCACCCGGATGGTCACCGCCGAGGAGATCCTCGAACTGCTCCGCACCCGCTTCGAGTTGACCCCCGAGCCGTCCTCCGTCCGGGGCGCCGCCCCCGCCGAGCGCTGGCTGGTCGACGGCGGCCCCGCGACGGTCGGCGTGATCGCCTCGGTGACCCGGCCGTTCTGCCGCGCCTGCGACCGCACCCGGCTCACCGCCGACGGGCAGGTGCGCAACTGCCTGTTCGCGACCGGGGAGACCGACCTGCGCGGGGCGCTGCGCTCCGGCGCGAGCGACGCCGAACTGGCCGGGCTGTGGCGGGCCGCGATGTGGGGCAAGAAGGCGGGCGCGGGCATCGACCGGCCCGGGTTCCACCAGCCCGAGCGCCCGATGTCGGCGATCGGCGGCTGAGCGGGTTCCCGACCGCTCAGCCGGCGAAGGGCTCGGTCTCCTTGAGGAAGCCGCGGACGGCGAGGAACTGGCTGAGCGAGTCGCGGTGGACGTCGCAGGCGAGCCAGGTCTTGCGGCGGTCGGGGGTGTGCAGCTTGGGGTTGTTCCACCGCAGGGACCAGGCGGCGAGGTCGCGGCAGCCCTTGGCGGAGCACTTCGGGGGCCCGTCGGGGCCGGAGTGGCCGGTGGGGGTGCCGAAGAGGGGGTGCGCGGTGTCCATGCGGTCGATCCTATGCCCGGGCATGACGACGCCGGGCAGCCACGGGGGGAGCTGCCCGGCGTCGGTCTGTCGCTCCGACGGGGGATGCGGAGCGCTAAGGAAGTATGGCACGCCCGAGGGGCGGTAGGTGGGGCTGTCCGGTGATTAATTTGAGGATCGTCTGAGCTTTCGGACGGTCATACCCTCGCATCAGCGGAAATATCGGACGCGAGAATTGAGGGATCCTCAACCCTGTGGCCGGTTCTCGCCGCTCGCCCCGCCCCCGCCCGTCCCGCCGGGGCCCAGCATCAGCGGGGTGTCGGGCGCGAAGGCGAACGTCGACGGCAGGCCCGGGGCGCGCTCGCGGCCCGCGTTGGCGATCAGCACCGCGAAGTAGGGCAGCAGGATGCCGGCGGCCAGCGCGGCGAAGGCCAGCCAGCGCTGCACGTCCCAGAGGATCACCGCGAGCAGCACGCACGCGGTGCGGACCAGCATCGAGATCACGTAGCGGCGCTGCCGCCCCCGGACGTCCTCGCTCAGGCTGCTGCGGGCCCCGGTGATCCGGAAGACCTGGCCGTCGTCCGCGTTCTTGGGCATGTCGTCCCCATCCATTCCTCGGGTCGGTTCGGCCCTACGGTCGACCACCGTAACCCCGCTGACGCCGATCGCACCCACCCGGGTCCGGCCGACGCGCGGCGCGGGTTCAGGGGGTGCGGCGCAGGTACCGGACGGGGACGGCGTCGGTGAGCCAGACGCCGTTCGCGGACACCCGGAACTCGTGCCCGTCCCGGACCATTCCCGCCGCGTCGACCTCCAGGACGACCGGGCGGCCGTGCCGGGAGCCGACCTTCACGGCCGTGTCGGTGTCGGCGGAGAGGTGGACGTCCCGCCGGGTCATCGGGCGCAGGCCCTCGGCCAGGACGTACCGCAGCGCCCGCTCGGCGGTGCCGTGGAACAGCACGTCGGGCGGGACGGCGGCGGGCAGGCCGAGGTCCACCTCGACGGTGTGGCCCTGGCTGGCGCGGATCGAGCGGCCGTCCTCGGAGTAGGCGAAGCGGCGCTTGTTGTTGGTGGCGACGACGTGGTCCAGCTCGGCGCGGGTCAGCGGGCGCCGGTGCCGGGCCAGCGCGGCGAGCAGGGCGTCGACGCCCACCCAGCCCGCCGCGTCCAGGGTGACCCCGACGGCGCCCGGGTCGTGCCGCAGGATGCGGGAGAGCATCTTCGACGTCTTCACGGTGCGTTTCTCGTCCATCGGGGTCCCCCTCGGGGTGCGGGCCGGCCGGGCTCAGGAGGCCTGGCTGACCGAGCTCATGTTGAAGTCGGACACCCGCACCGGCGGCATCGCGGTGCGGGTGAACCAGTCACCCCACTCGCGGGGCAGGCAGCGTTCGGTGCGGCCCACCTCGGTGATCCGGCCGAGCAGCTCGACCGGGGACTCGTTGAAGCGGAAGTTGTTGACGGCGCCGACCACCTCGCCGTCCTCGACCAGGTAGACGCCGTCCCGGGTGAGGCCGGTGAGCAGCAGGGACGCCGGGTCGACCTCGCGGATGTACCAGAGGCAGGTGAGCAGCAGGCCGCGCTCGGTGCGGGCGACCATCTCGTCCAGCGTCGGCGCGTCGGGGGCGGAGGTCTCCAGCACCAGGTTGTCGACCGGCGGGGTGAGCGGGAGGCCGGCCAGGCCCGCCGAGTGCCGGGTGGTCAGCAGGTGCGCGAGGCGGCCCTCGCGCAGCCAGTCGGTGGCGGCCAGCGGGGCGCCGTTGTCGAACACCGAGTCGTTCTCGCCCGAGGAGTGCGCCAGCACGAACGGCGCGGCCTGCAGGCCGGGCTCCGCCGGGTCCGAGCGCAGGGTCAGCGGCAACGGGCTGAGCCGCTCGCCGACCCGGGTGCCCCCTCCCGGCCGGGAGAAGACCGAGCGGCCCTCCACCGCGTCCCGCGCGCCGGACGACCAGGACAGGTAGACCATCAGGTCGGCGACGGCCGAGGGCGGCAGCAGCGTCTCGTAGCGCCCGGCGGGCAGGTCGATCCGCTTGCGGCCCCAGCCGAGGCGCCGGGTCAGGTCGGTGTGCAGGGCGGTGACGTCGACGTCGGTGAAGTCCCGCGTCGCGGCGCCGGCCCAGGCGGAGCCGGACAGGTCGGCGGTCTTGGCGTTCAGCTCGACGGTGCCGGTGGGCTGATCGTGGCGCAGCCGCAGGCCGGTGGAGCTGCCCAGGTAGGAGGTGGTGCGCTCGTGCCGGGCGAAGCCGTACAGCAGCTCGCCGCCCGCGCGGGCCCGGGCGAAGGCCTCGCCGAGGGCGGGCGCGAAGGAGGCGAACACGCCGATGTCGGTGGTCTCCGGGGCCTCGGTGAACCGCGGATCGGCCGCCCGGCCCCCGATCAGCGGCTGGGCGTCCTCGGCGGGCTCGGCGGCCCGGGCGGCGGCCTCGGCGGCGCGCACCAGCCGCTCGACCTCGTCGAGCGTGACGGCCTCCTGGGCGACCACGCCGGAGGCGGTGCCGGTGGCGCCGCGCACGGTGGAGACCACGGTGAGCCGGCGGCCGCGGGTGACGCCGTTGGTGGTCAGGCCGTTGCCGGCCCAGCGCAGGTTGGCGGTGGACTCCTCGTCGGCGATCACCACGCAGCCGTCGGCGCGGGAGAGTTCGAGGGCGCGTTCCACCAGCTCGTGGGGGTGCGTGGGGGACATCAGTGACCCGCCTCCTGCTGGGTGTTGAGGACGTTGACCTGGCGGAACAGCGCGGACGGGCAGCCGTGGCTGACCGCGGCGACCTGGCCCGGCTGGGCCTTGCCGCAGTTGAAGGCCCCGCCGAGCACGTACGTCTGCGGGCCGCCGACGGCGCTCATCGAGCCCCAGAAGTCGGTGGTGGTGGCCTGGTAGGCGAAGTCCTTGACCTGGCCCGCGAGTTCGCCGTTCCGGATGGCGTAGGCGCGCTGGCCGGTGAACTGGAAGTTGTACCGCTGCATGTCGATCGACCAGGAGCGGTCGCCGACGATGTACAGCCCGTTCTCCACCTGGGAGACCAGGCCCGCGGTGTCCGGCCCGCCGGCGGCCGGCCGGAGCGAGACGTTGGCCATCCGCTGCACCGGCACGTGCGCCGGGGAGTCCGCGTAGGCGCAGCCGTTGGAGCGCTCGAAGCCCTTCAGCCGGGCCATCGGGCGGTCGAGCTGGTACCCGACCAGGACGCCGTCGCGGATCAGGTCCCAGGACTGGGTGGCCACGCCCTCGTCGTCGTAGCCGATGGTGGCCAGGCCGTGGTCGGCCGTCCGGTCCCCCGTGACGTGCATCAGCTCCGAGCCGTACCGCAGGCTGCCCAGCCGGTCGAAGGTGGCGAACGAGGTGCCCGCGTAGGCGGCCTCGTAGCCCAGCGCCCGGTCCAGCTCGGTGGCGTGGCCGATCGACTCGTGGATGGTCAGCCACAGGTTGGACGGGTCGATCACCAGGTCGTGGCGGCCCGCGGCGACGCTCGGCGCCCGCATCTTCTCGGCCAGCAGCTCGGGCAGCTCGGCCAGTTCGGCGTCCCAGTCCCAGCCGGTGCCGCGCAGGTACTCCCAGCCGCGGCCCGCGGGCGGGGCGAGGGTGCGCATCGAGTCGAACGCGCCGGTGCGCCCGTCCACGCTGGTGGCCTCCAGCCAGGGGTGCAGGCGCACCCGCTGCTGGGTCGTCACGGTGCCCGCGGTGTCGGCGTAGAACTTGTTCTCCTGCACCGTCAGCACCGCCGCCGACACGTGCGACACGCCGTCGGCGGCCAGCAGCCGGGACGACCACTCGGCCAGCAGGCCGGTCTTCTCCGCGTCCGGCACGTCGAACGGGTTCACCTCGTACGCGGAGACCCACTCGGCGGCCGGGTACACCGGCTCCGGGGCGAGCTCCACCCGCTCGGCCGAGCCCGCCGCGCGGCTGATCCCGCCCGACAGCCGGGCCACCGCCACCGCCTGCTCGGCCACCGCCGCCGCGGCCTCCGGCGTCAGGTCGACCCCGGCCGCGAAACCCCAGGCGCCGTCCAGCAGGACCCGGACGGCGAAGCCCAGCTGCACCGTGTCCGACGAGCCGGCCGGCCGGGCGTCCCGCAGCCGCCAGGACGCCGAGCGGACCCGCTCCAGGCGGAAGTCGGCGTGCGACACCCCCAGCTGCCGGGCCCTGGACAGGGCCGCGTCCGCCAGCGGGCGCAACGGGTAGGAGAGGAACTGAGGGTCCAGCGCGGAGGGGGGCATCGGGCTCCCTGGGGTCGAGGGTCGGACGCGGCGGGCCGCCCCCGGCCGAGGGCGCACCCGCTCGCATCATCCCCGCCCGCAGGGCGTACGGCCAGCAAATATTCGCCGCGCCACCCTGACGGCCCGTCAGTGCCCGGTCAGGACAGGGCCTCCCACCAGCCGTCCAGCTCCGGCGGGTTGGCCACCTCCACCCGCTGCCCCGGCCGCGGCACCGCCAGCGGGACGCCCTGCGCCTTCGCCTCCGCCAGCAGCCGCTCCACCGGCTCCGCCCACGGGTGCGGCGCCAGGTTGAAGGTGCACCAGTGGATCGGCAGCAGCAGCCCGCCGCGCAGCTCCAGGTGCGCCCGCACCGCCTCCTCCGGGTTCAGGTGGATGTCCGCCCACGCGGCGTCGTACGCGCCGATCGCCATCAGCGCCGCGTCGAACGGGCCGTGCTGCTCGCCGATCCGGGCGAAGCCCTCGAAGTAGCCGGAGTCGCCGGTGAAGAACACCCGGTGCTCCGGGCCCGCCACCACCCAGGAGCCCCACAGCGTGGTGTTCCGGGCCAGGCTGCGGCCGGAGAAGTGGTGCGCCGCCGTCAGCGTCAGCGTCAACTCGCCCAGCGTGCAGGTCTCGTCCCAGTCCAGCTCGATGATCCGGTGCTCCGGCACGCCCCAGCGGCGCAGGTGGCCGCCGATGCCCAGCGGCACCGCGAACGGCGCCGACTGCAGCCGCACCAGCCGGCGCACCGTCGCCATGTCCAGGTGGTCGTAGTGGTCGTGCGAGATCAGCACCGCGTCCACCTGCGGCAGTTCGGCCAGCTCCACCGGCACCGGGTGCAGCCGCTTCGGGCCGGTCAGCCGCGAGGGCGAGCAGCGGTCCGACCAGATCGGGTCCACCAGCACCCGGCAGCCGTCCAGCTCCAGCAGCGCCGAGGCGTGCCCGAACCACGTCACCGCGACGCCCCCGGACGCCCCGCCCGCCACCTCCGGCACCGCCAGCGGCACCGGGGCCACCGGCACCCGGCCCTCCTTGTCGAACAGCATCCGCCGCAGCGTCGCCCCGTCCGGCCGGCCCGGCGCCCCGGCCGCCACCTCGGACGGCGCGTTGTGGAACACCCCGTCGCGGTACTGCGGGGACGCCCGCACCCGCGGGTCCGACGCGTCCGGCCGCCGCCCGAACTGGGCCGGCACCTCGCGCAGCGCCCACGCCGCCGCACCCGCCAGGGCCAGCGCCGCCAGCGCCGCCAGCCTGCGCCGGCCCGTCCGGCCAGGGTCTGCACCACTCATCGCGTCCGCTCCGATCGGCTCGCTCCGCGTCGGCGCCCCGGACTCTCCGGAGCACCCTCGGGGCAACGCCCGCCACCGGCCCGGCGTTCCCCCGCCCCGCCGCACCCCCGTTGTGGGGATACGACAGTTCTCGCCGGACGCCCCTGTGGGAGGCCGCTTCGCCCGAGCTCGCACCCTACCGATAGCGTCGCTGGTGGCTGCCCGCGCAGCCGGGCACGCACACCGGACGCACGTCGAGAGAATGAGGTGGACCTTTGAGCCGCTCGGTACTGGTCACCGGAGGAAACCGGGGCATCGGTCTGGCGATCGCCCAGAGCTTCGCCGAGGCGGGCGACAAGGTCGCCATCACCAGCCGGGGCGGCGAGGTCCCGGCGGAACTCGCCAAGTACGACGTCCTCGCCGTGCGGGCGGACATCACCGACGCCGCGCAGGTCGACGCCGCCTTCACCGAGATCGAGGCCGCCCACGGCCCGGTCGAGGTCCTGGTCGCCAACGCGGGCATCACCAAGGACACCCTGCTGCTGCGCATGTCCGAGGAGGAGTTCACCTCCGTCCTGGACACCAACCTCACCGGCGCCTTCCGGGTGGTCAAGCGCGCCGCCGCGAAGATGCTGCGCGCCCGCAAGGGCCGGGTCGTGCTGATCTCCTCCGTCGTCGGCCTCAGCGGCTCCGCCGGGCAGGCCAACTACGCCGCCTCCAAGTCCGGCCTGGTCGGCTTCGCCCGCTCCCTCGCCCGCGAACTCGGTTCGCGCAACATCACCGTCAACGTGGTGGCGCCCGGCTTCGTCGACACCGACATGACCGCCGTGCTCAGCGAGGAGCGCCGCAAGGAGATCGTCTCCGGCGTCCCGCTGGGCCGCTACGCCGCCCCCGCCGAGATCGCCTCGGCCGTGCGGTTCCTGGCCTCCGACGAGGCCGCGTACATCTCTGGAGCCGTCATTCCCGTCGACGGCGGATTGGGCATGGGTCACTGACCATGACTGGAATTCTCGAAGGCAAGCGCATCCTGATCACCGGCGTGCTGATGGAGTCCTCCATCGCCTTCCACACCGCGAAGCTCGCGCAGGAGCAGGGCGCCGAGATCATCCTCACCGCCTTCCCCCGGCCCAGCCTCACCGAGCGGATCGCCAAGAAGCTCCCCCGCCCCGTCAAGGTCCTGGAGCTCGACGTCTCCAACGCCGAGCAGCTGGCCGGCATCGCCGACCAGGTCCGCGAGCACCTGCCCACCCTCGACGGCATCGTCCACTCGATCGGCTTCGCGCCGCAGGACGCGCTCGGCGGCAACTTCCTCGACACCCCGTGGGAGTCCGTCGCCACCGCGATGCACGTCTCCGCGTACTCCTTCAAGTCGCTCACCACGGCGCTGCTCCCGCTCATGCAGGACGGCGGCTCGGTGGTCGGCCTGACCTTCGACGCGCAGTTCGCCTGGCCGCAGTACGACTGGATGGGCCCGGCGAAGGCCGCCCTGGAGTCCACCAACCGGTACCTGGCCCGCTACCTGGGCTCGCGCGACATCCGCTGCAACCTGGTCTCGGCCGGTCCGATCGGGTCGATGGCCGCGAAGTCCATCCCCGGCTTCCCGGACCTCGCCGCGACCTGGGACTCCCGCTCCCCGCTCAAGTGGGACCTCACCGACCCGGAGCCGGCCGGCCGCGGCGTCGTCGCGCTGCTGAGCGACTGGTTCCCGAAGACCACCGGCGAGATCGTCCACGTCGACGGCGGTCTGCACGCGATCGGCGCGTAAGCGCTCCGCTCCGAGCTGCTCCACCGACGGGCGCGGCCGTCCCCTCCGGGGGCGGCCGCGCCTTCGCTTTTCCGCCTCCAGGGGCCCGCTGAGAACGGCGGGAGGCGCCATCAGGGGCCCGGGGAACGGCGGGTCCGTGCTGCTGGCGGCCGGAGCCCATCGGCGTGTCCGTGCTGCTGCGTGTCCTGAACAGAACCCGAAGCCGATGCGCGCCACGGCAGTGCACCGCCAGCAGCCTCGGCCTCGCCGTTCCCCGAGCCCCCGGCGGGGCCTCTCGCCGTTCCCCGAGCCCCCGGTGAGGCTCTCCCGAGCCCCTGGTTTCTGCCCCGCTAGGGGTTCTTCCGGCAGAAGCCGATGGCGCGGCCCGCCTCCTCGGCGGCCGCCTCCGGGTCGCCGGCCCGGATCGCGGCGAGGATCGCGGCGTGCGGGACCCAGCGGTGGGGGAGCAGGTCGGGGCCGACGTCGTGGCGCAGGTGGGCGCGCAGGACTTCGCCGAGGTCGGCGTAGACGGCGGCCAGCACGTCGTTGTGGGCGGCGGCGACCACCGCCTGGTGGAACGCGGCGTCGGCCTGGATGAAGTCCTCCGGGACGCCGGCGTGCCAGGCCGCGTCCCGGCGTTCCAGGGCGGCGTCGAGCAGTTCGAGGTCGCGCGGGGTGCGGCGGAGGGCCGCGAAACCCGCGGCGGAGGTCTCCAGGGTGGAGCGCAGCTCGGCGACCTGGTCCTGGTCGGCGTCGGCGAAGCGGCGGTGCATGACGCCCGCGAGCTCGCTGGTGGCCAGCACGTAGGTGCCGGAGCCCTGGCGGATGTCGAGCAGCCCGTTGTGGGCGAGGGCGCGGACGGCCTCGCGGACGGTGTTGCGGGCGACGCCGAGCTGGTCGACGAGCTCCGCTTCGGTGGGGATGCGTGATCCCACCGGCCACTCGCCGGAGGTGATCTGGGCCCGGAGCTGGGCGATCACCTGGTCGGAGAGCGGGGTGCGGCGAGTGGTCGACAGCGCCAAGGCGGGTGTGCTCCTTCTGTGGTCTACGTCATCAGGATACCGGGGTGCGGCGAGTCATCCCATGATTCTATGATTACGCCATGCCTACCGCCGCAGACCCCTCCGCCACCGAGACCGGGAGCCGTCCGCCCGCCACTCCGTCCGCCGCCACTCCGCCCCCTGCCACGACCCCCCGCCCGGCCCCCGCGGCCCCGGCCCGCAACGCCGCGGCCGTCCTGCTCGCCGTCGCGGTGGCCGCCGCCGCGGTGAACCTGCGCCCCGTGGTGACCAGCCTGGGCGCGCTGCTCGACCCGGTCCGCGAGGGCTTGGGGATGAACGCCACCACGGCCGGGCTGCTGGCCGCGGTCCCGCCGCTGTGCTTCGCCCTGCTGGGCGTCTGCGCGCCCGCCCTGGCCCGCCGGATCGGCCCGATCGCCGTGGTCGCGGCCGCCATGGCGGCGATCGCGACGGGCGTGCTGGCCCGCTCGTTCACCGGCTCCGCCGCGGTGTTCCTGCTGCTGACCGCGCTGGCGCTGGCCGGGGTGGCGCTGGCCAACGTGCTGCTGCCGGTGGTGATCAAGCGGTACTTCCCGGACCGGGTCGCGCCGATGATCGGCCTCTACTCGATGGCGCTGTCGGTGGGCACCTCGCTGGCCGCCGCCACCACCGTCCCGCTGACCGACGCGATGGGCGGCAGCTGGCGGCTCGGCCTGGGCGTCTGGGGCCTGCTCGCGCTGGCCGCGCTGGCGGTCTGGCTGGTGGTGCTGTTCCTGCGCCGGGAGCGGCCCGGCACCACCCCGGCGGCCCCGGCGGCCGCGGCGGAGAAGCTGCCGATCCTGCGCAGCCGCACCGCGTGGGCGCTGGCCGCGTTCTTCGGCCTCCAGTCGACCAGCGCGTACGGCGCGATGGGCTGGCTGCCGAAGATCTACCACGACGCCGGGGTGTCGGAGTCCGCGTCCGGCGTGCTGCTGGCCGTGGTGATGGCGGTCAGCGTGCCGGTCTCCTTCCTGCTGCCGAACCTGGCGGCCCGGCGCGGCGACCAGCGGCTGTACGTGGTGGTGCTCGGCCTGTGCGGCATCGCCGGCTTCCTCGGGCTGATGCTCGCGGCCGGCACCGTGCCGTGGCTGTGGGCGGTCCTGGTCGGCCTGTCGATGTGCGCGTTCCCGCTGGCGCTGACCATGCTCGGCCTGCGCGCCCGCACCCCGGGCGGGGTGGCCCAGCTGTCGGCGTTCGCGCAGAGCCTGGGCTACCTGATCTCCATCCCGGGCCCGATCCTGATGGGCGCGCTCTACCAGAGCACCGGTCAGTGGTACCTGCCGCTCGGCCTGCTGGCGCTGCTGCTGGTGCCGCAGATGCTGGTCGGACTGCGGGCGGCCAGGGCCCGGCACATCGAGGACGAGGCCGTCCGTTAGGCTCGACGGCATGCCGGTACTGGACCCCAACCCGCAGGGCGGGCAGAAGAAGCTGCTGCAGATGCTCGGCCTGATCGCCGCCATCGTGGTCGTCATCGCGATCGTCGCGAGCTTCGCGAACGCGATGGGCTGAGCCGCCGCCCGGGGCGGGTTCGGGGAAGCTGCCACCCCTGCGGGTGGCAGCTTCCCCGAGCACGCGACCCGGCGGCGGTTTTCTGCGAAGCTCTAGGGGTATGAGCGCCGACACCCCCCGTAGGATCATCGTCCTCCGCCACGCCCGGGCCGACTGGCCCAACCAGGTCAGCGACCACGACCGCCCGCTCGCCGACCGCGGCCGCGGCCAGGCCACCGACGCGGGCCGCTGGCTGGCGGACTCCGGGGTCAACCCCGACCACGTGCTGTGCTCCACCGCGCTGCGGACCAGGGAGACCTGGAAGCTGGTCGCCCACGAGCTGCCCAAGCGGGCCCGCCGGACGGTCTACGAGGACCGGGTGTACGAGGCCCAGCCCGGCCGGCTGATCGAGGTCATCCAGGAGACCCCCGACGAGCACGCCGACCTGCTGCTGGTCGGCCACAACCCCGGCGTGCTCGGCCTCACCCAGGTGCTGGCCGGCGACGAGGGCGACACCGAGGCGCTCAACCGGCTGCGGCTGAACGGCTTCCCGCCCGCCGCGGTGGCGGTGCTCAGCTTCGAGGGCCCGTGGAAGCTGGTCGAGCCCGGCGTTGCCCGGCTCGACTCGTACTTCATGCCGCAGGACTGACCCGGTGCCGCAGGGCTGAGCGGCGGCGGAACCGACGAGGGGGGCCGGGACCCGCGCGGGTCCCGCCCCCCTCGTCGTCGTCCGGTCAGTCGCCGGTGGGCGCGCCGTCCAGCTGGTCGGCGGCCTCGACCTCCTCGCGGGTCACCCCGAGCAGGTACAGCACGGTGTCCAGGAACGGCACGTTCACGGCGGTGTCGGCCTGCTCGCGGACCACCGGCTTGGCGTTGAACGCGACGCCCAGCCCGGCCGCGTTCAGCATGTCGAGGTCGTTGGCGCCGTCGCCGATCGCCACCGTCTGCTCCAGCGGCACCCCGGCCCGCTCGGCGAACCGGGCCAGCCAGCGCGCCTTGCCCGCCCGGTCGACGATCTCGCCGGTCACCCGGCCGGTGAACTTCCCGCCCTCGACCTCCAGGGTGTTGGCGGCCGCGAAGTCCAGGCCCAGGCGCTCCACCAGGTGGTCGGTGACCTGGGTGAAGCCGCCGGAGACGATCGCCACCTGGTAGCCGAGCCGCTTCAGGGTGCGGATCAGCGTCCGGGCGCCCGGGGTCAGCCGGACCTCGGAGCGGACCTTCTCGGTGACCGCGGCGTCCAGCCCGGCCAGCAGTGCCACCCGGGCGCGCAGCGACTCGGCGAAGTCCAGCTCGCCGCGCATCGCCTGCTCGGTGACCGCCGCGACCTGCTCCTCGCAGCCCGCGTGGGCCGCGAACAGCTCGATCACCTCGTCCTGGATCAGGGTGGAGTCCACGTCCATCACGATCAGGCGCTTGGCCCGCCGGTGCAGGCCCGACCGGACCACCGCGACGTCCACCCGCTGGGCGGCCGCCTCCGGCGCCAGCACCCCGCGCAGCTCCTCGGTGGGAACGCCCGAGATGGTCAACTCCACCGCCGTCACCGGGTACTTGGCGAGGCGGAAGACCCGGTCGATGTTGCCGCCGACCTCCGACACCCGGGCCGACAGCGCCGCCACCGCGGCCGCCGTCAGCGGGTGGCCGAGCACCGTCACGTGCGAACGGCCCTCGCCGCGCGAACGGTTGTCGCCGGTGCCCGAGATGATCTCGGCCTGGAGCTTGTGCTCCTCCGCCCAGCGGTGCACCGTCACCCGCAGCGCGCCCTCCGCGCCCGGCGCGGCCGGGGGAGTGACCAGCGCGCACAGCGTTATCCGGCCACGGGTGACCACCTGCTCGATGTCGATCACCTCGACGCCGAAGCCGGCGAGCCGGTCGAACAGGCCGGCGGTGATCCCGGGGCGGTCCTTGCCGAACACCTTGACCAGCAGCGTGCGCTCGGCGTCGGTGCTCACGGGCGGGGCGGCGGAAAGGGCCTGAGCGGCCTGATCGGTTGCGTTCATGGTGCCCCCCACGCTACCGGGCCCGGCCCCGCCCCGACCGCGGGCGTCCGCGGGGTAAGACGCCCGCCGGAACGTCCCGTCACGGCCCCGACCCGGTTGCCGGGGGGTCACAGAACAGCGGCCCGACTTCCGAGTACACCGGGGGGGCTGGAATGATCCCCCTGTCAGATGCAACATCCTGGGGGACCGGAGAGCGGGGCGGGCGGAGAGTTGCCGCAACTCGTACTTGAAATCGACGGCCGGCAGCGGGTACTCGAACCCGGCCGCGCCTACACCATCGGCCGTGATCCGGCCTCGGACTTCCCGTTCGACGACGCCAGGGTCTCCTGGCGGCACGCCGGTCTGAGCTTCGACGGCGCCACCTGGCAGCTCGCCGACCACGGGTCCACCAACGGGACCTTCGTCGCGGGCGCCCGGGTCGCCCAGACCGCGGTCCACCCCGGCACCGTCGTGCACCTCGGCAACGGCCAGAACGGGCCCCGGCTCGCCTTCACCGCGCCGGCCGCCGCCCCCGCCCCGCAGGACGGCCTCCACGAGGCCGCCACCAGCCGGGCCCCCGGCGGGCAGCAGGCCGCGTTCCAGCAGCAGCAGTTCGGCCCGGGCCCGGCCGCCGCGCCGCCGGGCCACCGGCCGCCGCCGGTCGAGCAGCCGATCCCGCAGGGCTGGGACGCCCCCACCCCGCGCCCCGGCTTCCCCCAGCAGCAGTCCGCCGCCCCCGCGCCGCAGCAGTTCCAGCCGCCGGTGCCGCAGCAGTTCCAGCCTCCCGCCCAGCCGCAGTTCCAGCCGCCGGCGCCGCAGCAGCAGCAGTTCCAGCCGCCGGCGCCGCAGCAGCAGCAGCCCGCCCCGGCCCCGGTCGGCGGGCTCGGCAACCCCACGATGATCCGCAGCCTGGCCGGCGGACGCACCATCCGGATCGGCCGCGCGCTCGACAACGACATCGTGGTCTCCGACCTCCAGGTCTCCCGCCACCACGCCGAACTGCGCCAGCTCCCGGACGGCCGCTGGGAGATCGTCGACCTCGGCAGCCACAACGGGATCTTCCTCAACGGCCAGCCGACCCGCCGCCAGCTGATGGGCCCGCAGGACCGGCTCACCGTCGGCCACTCCTCCTTCGTGCTGGTCGGCGACCAGCTCCAGGAGTTCGTCGACAACGGCGCCGTCTCCTTCTCCGCCCACCACCTGAGCGTCGAGGTCGACTTCAAGGGCGGCAAGAAGGTCCTGCTGAACGACGTCAGCTTCTCCGTCCCGGAGAAGTCCCTGGTCGCGGTGATCGGCCCGTCCGGCTCCGGCAAGTCCACCCTGCTGCGCGCCCTGACCGGCTACCGCCCCGCCGACCGCGGCGACGTGCTGTACGACGGCCGCAACCTGTACCGCCAGTTCGCCGAACTGCGCTCCCGGATCGGCCTCGTCCCGCAGTCCGAGATCCTGCACAAGGAACTCACCGTCCGCACCGCCCTCAAGTACGCGGCCCGGCTGCGCTTCCCCGGCGACACCGAGGCCGCCGAGCGCGAGCGCCGGATCGACGAGGTGCTGTACGAGCTGCGCCTGGACAAGCGCGCCGACAACCGGATCACCGCGCTCTCCGGCGGCCAGCAGAAGCGCGTCTCGGTCGCCCTGGAACTGCTCACCAAGCCCTCGCTGATCTTCCTGGACGAGCCCACCTCCGGCCTCGACCCGGGCATGGACCGCGAGGTCATGCAGACCCTGCGCGGCCTCGCCGACGACGGCCGCACCGTCCTGGTGGTCACCCACTCGGTCGCCGAACTCGCGCTCTGCGACCGGCTGCTGGTGATGGCCCCCGGCGGCTCGGTGGCCTACTTCGGCCCGCCCGCCGAGGCCCTGCACTTCTTCGGCTACGAGACCTGGGCCGACGTCTTCCAGGCCTTCGAGAACTACCCCGACCACGACTGGGCCGGCCGCTACCGCAGCTCCGTCCACTACCAGCAGTACTCGGCCAACGTGGACGCCGCGGTCTCCCAGGCGCACCAGCCCAACGCGCTCACCCAGCTGCGCCCGCCCAAGCCGCAGAGCTGGGGCTCCCAGCTGTGGACGCTGATCCGCCGCTACCTGTCGGTGATCGCCTCCGACAAGGGCTTCATCGCGCTGTCGGTGATCCTGCCGCTGGTCCTGGGCGGGGTCTCCGCCGTCATCCCGGACAAGTGCGGCCTGGCCGCCTGCGCCACCGCCACCGGCCGCAACGACGTCGCCCGGCTGATCCTGATGGTCGTCGCGTTCTCCGCCTGCCTGGCCGGTTCGGCCAACTCGGTCCGCGAACTGATCAAGGAACGCGCGATCTACGAACGGGAACGCGCCACCGGCCTGTCCCGCTCCGCCTACCTGGCCTCGAAGTTCATCGTGCTCGGCGCGATCAGCTTCCTGCAGGGCGGCCTGATCTCCGCGATCGCCTTCAAGGTCCGCAAGCTCCCCGACGAGGGCCTGATCCTCAAGCACCTGCCCGCGGTCGAGATGTCCGTGGGCGTGATCCTGCTCAGCTTCACCTCCATGATGGTCGGCCTGGCCATCTCCTCGCTGGTCAAGACCGCCGAGAAGACCATGCCGCTGCTGGTCATGTTCGCCATCGTCCAGATGGTCTTCACCGGCGCGATCTTCCAGCTCTTCGACAAGCCCGGCCTGGAGCAGCTCGGCTGGCTGATGCCCGCCCGCTGGGGCGTCGCCGCCAGCGGCAACACCCTCGACCTGGCGCACATCTCCCCGGTGGTGATCGCCAAGCCGCCGGAGACCGCCCCGCTGGACTCCCTCTGGGACCACTCCGCGGGCATCATGTTCCTCAACTGGACCGTCCTGGTCCTCATCTCGGTGGGACTGGCCCTCGCGATCCAGCGCTTCCAGAAGCGCCACGAGCCCGAGGTCATGCAGAACGGCTGAGCAGAAGCCCCGAAGGGCCCCTCCGGGGGCCCTTCGGCCGTTCCGGGCACGGCCCGGCCCCGGCCCTCCGCCCTAGGTCTCGCGCCCGAGGTGGGAGCCGTGATCACGGCGGTAGCGTGGGCGCATGGACAGTCCCGGGTGCGACCCGTCGTTGCAGGCGATCGAGGCGGTCAGCGCGGCGGTGCTGGCGATGTCCCGGCCGCTGGAGGTCCGGGAGGTGCTGCGCCGGATCACCGCCTCCGCCCGGGCGCTGCTCGGCGCCGAGTACGCCGCGCTCGGCCTGCCCGACGACCACGGCGGCTTCGCCCAGTTCGTGGTGGACGGCGTGAGCGACGAGCAGTGGCGGGCGATCGGCCCGCTGCCGCGCCAGCACGGCGTCCTGGCCTCGATGCTGCACGACCGCGAACCGACCCGGCTGAAGGACGTCCGCACCGCCCCCGCGTTCGGCGGCTGGCCGGACGCCCACCCCGACATGACCGACTTCCTCGGGATGCCGATCATGGACGAGGACGAGATCGCCGGGGCCCTGTTCCTGGCCAACAAACCGGGCGGCTTCACCGCGCAGGACGAGGAGCTGCTGCGCATCCTGGTCGCGCACGCCGCCCTCGCCCTCGGCAACGCCCGGCTCTACGAGCGCAGCCGCGAACTGACCCTGTCCGGCGAGCGCGCCCGGATCGCCCACGACCTGCACGACGCCGTCTCGCAGAAGCTGTTCTCGCTGCGGCTGACCGCCCGCGCCGCCGCCAAGCTGGTCGACCGGGACCCGGCCCGGGCCCGCGACAACCTGGCCGAGGTGGCCCGGCTCGCCGCCGAGGCCGCCGACGAACTGCGCGCCGTGGTGGTCGAACTGCGCCCCGCCGCCCTGGAGGAGGACGGCCTGGTGGCCACCCTCGCCTCCCAGGTGCAGGTGCTGGACCGCGCGCACAGCGCCAGGGTCGCCTTCACCGCCACCGGCGTCCGCGCCCTGCCCGCCGCCCAGGAGGCGGCCGTGCTGCGGGTCGCCCAGGAGGCGCTGCACAACGCGCTGCGGCACGCCCGGGCCGGCACCGTCGAGGTCACCCTCACCGGCACCGCCGGCCGCGGCGCCCGGCTGACCGTCCGCGACGACGGCCGCGGCTTCGACCCGGAGTCGGTGCGCCGGGCCGGCCGGCACCTCGGACTGGTGTCGATGCGCGACCGGGCCGCCGCGGTCGGCGGCCGGCTTTCCCTGGAGTCCGCCCCGGGCCGGGGCACCCTGGTCGAGATGGAGGTCCCCGGTGCCTGACACCGCGTCACCGATCCGCGTGCTGCTGGTGGACGACCACCAGGTGGTCCGGCGCGGCCTGCGCACCTTCCTGGAGGTGCAGGACGACATCGAGGTGGTCGGCGAGGCCGCCGACGGCGCGGCGGCCGTCGAGCGGGCCGCCGAACTCGCCCCCGACGTGGTCCTGATGGACCTCAAGATGCCCAAGGTCGACGGCATCGAGGCGCTGCGCCTGCTGCGCGAGCGCGGCAGCGCCGCCCGGGTGCTGATCGTCACCAGCTTCACCGAGCACCGCACCGTGGTCCCGGCGCTGCGGGCCGGCGCCGCCGGCTACGTGTACAAGGACGTCGACCCGGAGGCACTGGCCGGAGCGATCCGCTCGGTGCACGCCGGACACGTCCTGCTCCAGCCCGAACTGGCCGCCGCGCTGCTCGCCGAGGACGTCCCGGCGCCGCCGCAGGGCCGCGGCGGCACCCTCACCGACCGCGAGCGCGAGGTGCTCTCGCACATCGCCGACGGCCGCTCCAACCGGGAGATCGCCCGCACGCTGCACCTCTCGGAGAAGACGGTCAAGACCCACGTGTCCAACATCCTGATGAAGCTGGACGTCGCCGACCGCACCCAGGCCGCGCTGTGGGCGGTCCGCCACCAGCAGCAGTGACCGCCCGGCCGGCGCCCCCGGCCGTGCCCCCGCCCGCCGTTCAGTCCCGCCGTTCAGTCCCGCCGTTCAGTCCCGCCGCTCGTCCACCGCCGCGTTGTACGCCGCGACCTGGGCCCGGCGGGCGGTGCGGTCCAGCGGGGCCAGCACCTCGCGCCGGGCGGCCATCTCGGAGGCGGAGACCGCAGCCCCGTGCCCGCCCGACGCGATGTGCAGCAGCGCCGACACCTGCCGGGCCGACTCCAGCACCCGCACCGCGCGCTGCGGGTAGCCGGGCGCCAGCAGCTCGCGGTGGCCCTGCCGGCGCAGCGAGTCCAGCGCCCGCAGCGCCTCCGGCCCGGCCCCCGCCACGTCCAGCCGGACCAGCGCCGCGGTGGCCTGCCGCAGCCCGTCGGCCAGCTCCCGCTCGGCCTCGTCCAGCGAGGGCACGTCGGCCGGCGGCGCGTCGTTCACCGGCAGGCACTGCCACAGCACCCGCACGCCCTGGTCGCCCTGCGGCCCGTACACCTCGACCTCCGGGACCAGGCCGTACGGGACGCCGACCGCCAGGACGGCCTCGCCGGCGCCCAGCGCCAGCGAGTTGAAGGCGGACGGCCCGGTCAGCCCGAGCGGGTGCCCGGCCACCGGGAGGGCCAGCCGCAGGCCCTTCGCGCCCAGCGCGCGCAGCCGCCCCAGTGCCCAGGTCAGGCCGTGCAGCGAGTCGGGCGCCTCCCCGGGCAGGCCGGTCGCCCGGTGGGCGTCGTCCGCGCCCTGGACGGCGGCGGCCGCGTCGTCCGGCGAGGAGGCGCCCGTCAGCAGCGCGTTGCCCCAGGCGGTGAGCCGCCCCGAACGGGGTTCTTGGTACGGATTGTCGGCAGGAGTCGCGAGCATCGGACCAGCCTACGGACAAGCGTGCCGGGCGGGTGGCGTAGGTTTGCCCTGACACATGGTGGACCGCACCCCGAGGACCGCACGCCCAGGTCCCACGGACGGCCGGATTCTTGCATTTGGGGAAGGCGTAGGCATGAGCGACGTGCTGGAGCTGGTGGACGTTTCCGTGGTCCGGGAGGGGCGCGCACTCGTCGATCACGTGTCCTGGACGGTCAGGGAGGGCGAGCGCTGGGTGGTGCTCGGCCCGAACGGCGCGGGCAAGACCACGCTGCTCCAGATCGCCGGCGCGTACCTGTTCCCGAGCTCCGGCGACGCCGTGGTGCTCGGCGAGAAGCTCGACCAGGTCGACGTCTTCGAGCAGCGCGCCCGGATCGGCCTGGCCAGCGCCGCGATGTACGAGAAGCTGCCGGCCGGCCAGACCGTGCTGGAGACCGTGCTGACCGCCGCCTACGGGCAGACCGTGCACGGCAAGGAGACCTACGAGGAGCCGGACGAGGCCCGCGCCCTGGTGCTGCTCGACCTGCTCGGCATGGCCGCCTTCACCGCCCGCAAGTTCGGCTCCCTCTCCGAGGGCGAGCGCAAGCGCACCCTGATCGCCCGGGCCCTGATGACCGACCCCGAGCTGCTGCTGCTCGACGAACCCGCCGCCGGCCTCGACCTCGGCGGCCGCGAGGACCTGGTCCGCCGCCTGGCCGCGCTCGCCGGGGACGAGTACGCGCCGTCCATGGTGATGGTCACCCACCACGTGGAGGAGATCGTCCCCGGCATGACCCACGTGCTGATGATCCGCCAGGGCAAGGTGCTGGCGGCCGGTCCGATCGGGACCACCCTCACCGCCCGCAACCTCTCGCACTGCTTCGGCCTGCCGCTGACCCTGGAGCGGCGCGGCGACCGCTGGGCCGCGCAGGGCCTCCCGCTCGGCTGAGTCCCGCCCGGCCGGATCGGGCCCCTGCGGCGAACGGCGGGAACCGGTCGTACACACGGCCGGTTTCCGGTGCCCCACCTGCGGGAAGCTACGCGGGGAGAGGACCGACTTCCCTAGGATGGAGCCCGTGGACAGCTGGATCTGGTGGCTGCTGCTCGCCGTCGCCCTGGGCATACCGCTGGTGGTCACCGCGATGCCCGAGTTCGCCATGTTCGCGATCGGCGCCGGCGCCGCCGCGCTGACGGCGGGTCTGGGCGGTGGCACGGTCCCGCAGTTCCTGGTGTTCGTCGGAGTGTCGGCGGCGCTGCTGGTGTTCGTCCGTCCGATCGCCTACCGCCAGCTCAAGAAGGGCCCGGGCTACCGCACGGGCGTGGAGGCGCTGACCGGCGCCACCGCAGTGGTACAGGAAACAGTCGACGGGGGAGAGGGCGGACGGATCAAGCTGAACGGCGAGATCTGGTCGGCCCGCGCGCTCCACCCGGGCTCGGTCTTCGAGCCGGGGCAGCAGGTCGACGTCGTCGAAATCCAGGGCGCGACCGCCCTGGTCGTCTAGGGGAGAAGCGTTGGAACCCGTCCTCATCGTGCTGATCGTCCTGGTCGTGGTGGCCTTCATCGCCCTGATCAAGACGATCCAGGTGATCCCGCAGGCCAGCGCGGCGATCGTGGAGCGCTTCGGCCGCTACACCCGCACCCTCAGCGCCGGCCTGAACATCGTGGTGCCGTTCATCGACACCATCCGCAACCGGATCGACCTGCGCGAGCAGGTCGTCCCGTTCCCGCCGCAGCCCGTCATCACCTCGGACAACCTGGTCGTCAACATCGACACCGTCATCTACTACCAGGTGACCGACCCGCGGGCCGCGACCTACGAGGTGGCCAGCTACATCCAGGCCATCGAGCAGCTCACCGTCACCACCCTGCGCAACATCATCGGCTCGATGGACCTCGAGTCCACCCTGACCTCCCGCGAGGTCATCAACGCCGGTCTGCGCGGCGTCCTGGACGAGGCCACCGGCCGCTGGGGCATCCGGGTCAACCGGGTCGAGCTGAAGGCGATCGAGCCGCCGACCTCCATCCAGGACTCGATGGAGAAGCAGATGCGCGCCGACCGCGACAAGCGCGCCGCGATCCTCACCGCCGAGGGCGCCCGGCAGGCCCAGATCCTGCGCGCCGAGGGCGAGAAGCAGGCCGCCGTGCTCCAGGCCGAGGGCGAGGCGCAGGCCGCCGTCCTGAAGGCCGACGGTGAGGCCGCCGCGATCCGGACGGTCTTCGAGGCCATCCACGAGGGCGACGCCGACCAGAAGCTGCTCGCCTACCAGTACCTGCAGACCCTGCCCGAGCTGGCCAAGGGCGACGCCAACAAGCTGTGGATCATCCCCAGCGAGGTCGGCGACGCGCTCAAGGGCCTCGGCGGCGCCTTCCAGGGCGTCACCGGCGGCGGCGCCACCCCGGCGGCCCCCGCCGTGCCGCCGCCCGCCGCCCGCGTCCCGGTCGACCCGGCCACCGCCCCCCGCCCGGTGGACACCGAGAACAAGACCGCCCGCCCCCGGGTCGAGCCCCCCCGCCAGTACCCCACGATCGACGAGTAACCCCCGCACGCCCCGCCCGGGCCCCGGCCGACCCCGCGTCGGCCGGGGCCCGCGCACGTCAGGGCCGTACAGGTCAGGGCGGTACACGTCAGGGCCGTACACGTCAGGGCCGCGCGGGCGCGGAGCCGTGCGTGCCCGGAGCCCGTCGGCGTCCCGGGGAGTGATACGCCGGTCCGCATCCCGGATATCCCTCGCCAAGTCGCCCACCGCTCCGGCATGATCGACCGGCGCGACAGCAGCCAACGAGGGGGAAGCCGATGACGCTGTGGGAGATGACCGCCGTCCTGCTGGCCGGGACCGCGGCCGGAGCCATCAACACCATCGTCGGCTCCGGCACCCTGATCACCTTCCCCGTGCTGCTCGCCGTCGGCCTGCCGCCCGTCACCGCCAACGTCTCCAACGCGCTCGGCCTGGTGCCCGGCTCGGTGGCCGGCGCCATCGGCTACCGCGCCGAACTCGCCGGACAGCGCCGCCGACTGCTCCGCTTCGGCACCGCCTCGCTCACCGGCGGGCTCACCGGCGCGATCCTGCTGATCGCCCTCCCGGGCGGCGCCTTCGAGGCGATCGTCCCCGTCCTCATCCTCACCGCCCTGGTCCTGGTCGTCCTCCAGCCCCGGGTCGCCCGCGCGATGGCCGCCCGCCGCGCCGCCGCCGGCACCGCGGCCCCCGCCACCGACGGCGGTTGGCTGCTGCTCGCCTGCATCGGGCTCACCGGCGTCTACGGCGGTTACTTCGGCGCCGCCCAGGGCGTCCTGCTGCTCGCCCTGATGGGCATGCTGCTCCCCGACGACCTGCAGACGATCAACGGCATCAAGAACGTCCTCGCCGTGATCGTCAACGGCGTCGCCGCGGTCTTCTTCCTGTTCGCCTCCACCATCGACTGGACCGCCGCCCTGCTGATCGCCGTCGGCGCCACCCTCGGCGGCGTGCTCGGCGCCCGAATCGGCCGCCGCCTCCCGCCGATCGCGCTGCGCGCCCTGATCGTCGCGGTCGGCCTCGCGGCCATCACCAAACTGCTCTTCTTCTGAGCCGCCGTCCCGCCTCCGGCCGTCCCGCTCCCGGCGGGCCGTCCGGCTCCCCGCGACCCGCCCCCGCGGGCGACGTAGGCTCGGCCGTGAGACCCGGAAACCGGACGGAGACCGCCATGAGCCGCACCCGCCTCAGCGAGGAACAGATCGCCAACGCCCTCGCCGACCTCCCGCAGTGGACCCGCACCGGCGAAGCGATCACCCGCACCGCCGAGACCGCGAGCTTCCCCACCGCGATCAAGGTCGTCGACGCGGTCGCCGAACAGGCCGAGGCGCTCGACCACCACCCCGACATCGACATCCGCTGGCGCACCCTCACCTTCGTCCTCAGCACCCACAGCGAGCACGGCCTGACCAGCCTCGACATCACGCTCGCGCACCTGATCGACCGCGCCCTCGACGACGCCGCCTGACCCCGCCGCCCCCGAACCGCCCCCGCCCGGCCCGCGCCCCGCCCCCGTCCCCGCCCCGAACTCCGGCAAAGCCGGGGCAAAACCCGTCCCCGCGCCATGAGATGCTGGCTGCTTGCCAGACCGCAGTCGGGACGGACGGAACGCATGGCTCAGGAACCTCCCACGACCCCCGGGTACGACCAGCAGCAGCCCTGGTACCCCCAGCCGCAGGGCTACCCGGAGCAGCAGGCGTACGGCCAGCAGCCCTTCCCGCAGCAGCAGCAGGGGTACGGCTACCCGGAGCAACAGCAGGTCTACGCCGACCCGCAGCAGGGCTACGGCTACCCCCAGCAGCAGGAGCAGGCGTACGGCCAGCAGCCCTTCCCGCAGCAGCAGCAGCAGGGCTACGGCTACCCGGAGCAGCAGCAGGCGTACGCCGACCCGCAGCAGGGCTACGGCTACCCCCAGCAGCAGACCGGCTACCCGGACCAGGCGGTCCAGCAGCCCTACCCGTCCGCCGAGCCCGGCGGGAGCCCGTTCGACCAGCCGCAGTCGCTGCCGCAGCCCCCGCAGTCCGCGCCGCACGAGGCCCCCGCGGCCCCCGCCGCGCCCCCTGCCGCGCCCGCCTCCGACTACCCGCAGACCAGCGCCGCGGACCCGTTCGCCCCCGGCGCCGACGGCGGGTCAGCCACCTTCGCCGGTGCGGCCGGTGACGGCGGACCGGGCCGGGAGCGCCCCCCGCGCGGCTTCGCCGCCAAGGCCCGCGCCGCGGTGCTCTCCGGCGAGGGCGCCCCCAGCCGCCGCGGCCTGGCCGTCCGGGTCGGCGCGGGCGTCGCCGCACTCGCCGTGCTGGTCACCGCCGCCGTGCTCGCGGTGTCCGACGAGGACGAGGACAAGCCCGCCGACAAGGCCGCCCCCGGCGGCTCGCAGAACATCTCGGTCGCCCACACCAAGGCCTGGACGGTGGCGGCCGACCCCGGCACCGCCGGCGCCCAGGGCACCGACGACACCCTGGCCGGCAGCTGGCTGCTGGCCGACACGGTGGTCCGCGCCGACGGCACCGGCGTGCACGCCTACGGCCTCGCCGACGGCAAGCCCGGCTGGACGCTCAAGGCCCCCGCCGACGGCGCCGTCCCCTGCGGCCTCTCCCCGGCCGTCAACGGCTCCGGCCTGGGCGCGGTCGTCTACCGCGCCTCCGCCGACCCGAAGAGCCCGTGCAGCACCGTCGCCGCCGTCGACACCAAGTCCGGCCAGGCGGTCTGGACGAAGACGCTCTCCGACACCAAGGACAGCTACGCCGCCCACGTCTCGGTCACCGAGGACAAGGTCGTCGCGGTCGGCGAGGACAAGGCCTACGCCTGGGCCGCCGCCGACGGCGCCGAAGCCTGGCAGTACGGCGGCCAGGGCAAGTTCTGCCGGCTGTCCGGCAGCGCCGGCGCCTCCGTGGTGCTGCTGCACAGCCACTGCGCCGACTCCACGCCCGGCGACCAGGCCGTCGCGCTCAACGTCTCCGACGGCAAGGTCAAGTTCTGGCGCGGCCTGAACAACCAGCCCGCCACCGTCACCGTGCTCTCCGCCGAGCCCGCCGTGGTCCTCACCACCGGCGCCAAGCCCGAGGACGAGCGGGTGTTCGCCTGGGGCGCCGAGGGCGACCCCGGCGTGGAGATCCCCACCGCGGTCGAGGGCGGCGGCCGGCTCGACGTGGACAGCGGCAGCTTCGCCACCGTCCCCGGCGTGTACTTCCAGGGCACCAGCATGTTCGCCGCCATCGTCCCCGGGGGCGGCGGCAGCCCCACCGCGATCGCCGCGTACGACCTCACCACCGGCAAGTCGCAGTGGCGCACCCCCATCGCCGAGAAGGGCAAGGCCCACCCGGCCGGGGTGGACGCCGGCGGCCTGGTGGTCTCCGTCGACGAACGCGCCGACCAGCCCGCCCACCTCAGCCGCTTCGCGCTCTCCGGCGGCCAGGAGACCCAGGGCGGGGCCTTCCCGCAGGGCACCGGCTCGCTGCTCTCGGCCGGCCGGGTGCACACCGTCCCCGGGCGGCTGGTGGCCGTCCCCGAGCACGCCTCCCACTACAGCGCCGCCACCGCCTTCACCAGCAAGGGCTGACACCGGCGAGCCCGTCCGCTGCGCCGCCCCCGCGCTCCGCGAGGCCCCGCCCCGGCAACGACGCCGACGGGCCCGACCTGTCCCCTGATCAGGTCGGGCCCGTCGGCCCCTCACACGCTCGTGGCCGCTCTCCGGCCCTCCGGCCGCTCCGGCAGCCAGGCCGCCAGCTCGCCCAGCTCACCGGCCCGCAGCCCGAGCGCGAGCATCAACGTCGCCTCCGGCGTCGGTTCGAACGGCCGCCGCAGCAGCCGCATCCCCGCCTGCTCCGGCGTCCGGTCCGCCTTGTGCTGGTTGCACTCCGCGCAGGCCGCCACCGTGTTCAGCCAACTGTCCGCCCCACCGCGCGACTTGGGCGCCAGGTGGTCCACCGTGGTGCCTCGCCGCCCGCAGTACGCGCACAGGAACTGGTCCCGCGCCAGCACCCCCCGCCGCGACCACGGAGCCCGTTGTCGGAACGGCACCCGCACGTACCTGGTCAGCCTGATCACCCGCGGCACCGGGAGCTGCACCCCCGACCCGCGCAC